>NZ_CANLDZ010000011.1:0-163732 GCF_947489545.1 uncultured Ruegeria sp.
GCCGCGACGCCATGAAAAAACCCGTCGCAGTCGCAGGCGTCAGCGCAAACGACATGACACCTCAAATACAAGCGTAGGAGCGTGAAACCTCTGCGTACAATTCTCGGAACTGAAACCGGTTCCGACAAGATCATCGCCCTTGCTGAGGGCGATGATCCACGCGTTGTTGAAGGTGCTCTGAAGGCGCGCGCTGAAGACATTGCCCAGATTATCCTTGTTGGAGATCGGGCAAAGGTCATTGCTTTGCTAGAAGAACAGGGCGGGACGGATGTCGATGGAATAGACATTCATGATCCCAACGATTCTCCGCATTCGGGGGCATTTGCGGCGTCTCTTTATGAGTTGCGCAAACACAAAGGCATGACGCCTGAACAAGCGCAGCAACAAGTCCGCAATCGTCTGAACTATGCCGCGATGTTGGTGCATGAAGGTTTCGCAGACGGAACGGTTGGCGGAGCGGTTGAAACAACATCAGCCACTGTCCGGGCCGCGCTTCAAATCATTGGCAAAGCGCCTGACGCTGCGATGGTCTCCAGCTTTTTCCTGATGCTCTATTGCCGCGACCATCATACCGTTCGGGGCGCGCATATCTTTGCCGATTGCGGCCTCGTCGTGGATCCGAATGAACAGGAACTGGCAGAGATCGCGCAAGCATCAGCCAAGTCTTATCAGACCTTGACCCACGAAACGCCCAAGGTTGCGATGCTGTCGTTTTCGACCAGAGGCAGTGCAAATCACCCCAAGGCCTCAAAGGTCATCGAGGCAACACAGATTGCAAAATCTGCAAATCCCGACCTTTTGATTGATGGTGAATTGCAGTTCGACGCCGCCTTCGTTCCAGAAGTGGCGGCGAAAAAGGCGAAGGATTCTCCACTGCACGGAGAAGCAAATGTCTTTATCTTCCCAAACCTCGATGCGGGTAATCTAGGCTACAAAATCGCCCAGCGGATCGGTGGTGCCGAAGCAATCGGACCAATCCTGCAGGGTCTGGTAAAACCCGCAAACGACCTGTCGCGTGGATGCTCGGCCGAGGATGTATTGCATATGATTGCCGTGACTGCCGTGCAGGCACATCACTCAAAAGCACAGGACGCATCCGATTAAAGCCAGCTAGCAATAAAGGTTTTGTTCTGACCGAAATACTGGAAGGATCGAACCAACAGCCAAAGGGACGTACATGAACCAGCCAGCTATCGACACATCGCCGAAGGTTTCGGACGAGGTCCGAAAGACCACCTGTTACATGTGCGCCTGTCGATGCGGCATCAATGTACATATGAAAGACGGCAAGGTTGCCTATATCGAAGGCAACCGTGACCACCCGGTCAACAAGGGTGTCTTGTGCGCGAAGGGCAGCGCCGGGATCATGCAAGTCAACGCGCCTTCGCGCCTGCGCAAACCATTGCGCCGGGTCGGGCCACGCGGATCGGGTGAATTTCGCGAGATCGAATGGGACGAAGCGATCAGCACTGCGGTAGGCTGGTTGAACGAGCTGCACGAGACCGCGCCGCAAAAACTGGCGTTTTTCACCGGGCGGGATCAGAGCCAAAGCTTCACTTCGTTCTGGGCGCAGAACTTCGGAACGCCAAACTACGCGGCGCATGGCGGGTTCTGTTCCGTCAACATGGCTGCCGGCGGCATCTACACGATGGGCGGCGCGTTCTGGGAGTTCGGTCAACCCGACTGGGACCATACAAAGCTGTTCATGCTGTTTGGCGTGGCAGAGGACCATGACAGCAATCCGATCAAAATGGGCATCGGCAAGATCAAGGCGCGTGGCGCGCGGGTGATCGGGGTCAACCCGATACGGTCCGGGTATAATGCTGTGGCTGATGACTGGGTCGGCATCACGCCCGGCACCGATGGCTTGTTCATCCTGTCCCTGATCCATGTGCTGATGAAGGCAGGCAAGATCGATCTGGACTATCTCGGCCGCTACACCAACGCGCCGGTTCTTGTGAATGCTGCGGACGGCCCGGAAAAAGGTCTGTTTCTGCGCAATAACGACGGCAAGCCACTAGTGATTGACCGCAACACCGGCAAACCCACTGCATTTGACAAACCCGGTGTTCGCCCGAATTTGTCAGCGACTTACGAAAAAGATGGTGTTACCCATCGTCCCGTCTTTCACCTAATGGCGGACAAGTACCTCTCGGATGAACACGCACCCGAGGCCGTGGCCGAACGGTGCGGTATCCCAGCCAAACGCATTCGCGCGATTGCCGCTGAAATCGCCCGTGTGGCCTTTGACGAGGCCATTGAGCTGGATCAGGAGTGGACTGATTTCCGCGGTGAAACCCACGCAAAAATGATCGGTCGCCCTGTCAGCTTTCATGCGATGCGCGGAATTTCAGCCCACGCCAATGGATTTCAGACCTGTCGCGCGCTGCATGTGCTTCAAATCTTGTTGGGAACGGTCGAGGTTCCGGGCGGCTTCCGCTTCAAACCGCCCTATCCCAAACCGGTTGAGGCGCACCCGACACCGCATGGTGATCGCCGCCCCGGGCGCCCGCTGAATGGCCCGCATCTGGGCTTCCCACGTGGCCCCGACGATCTGTTGCTGGATGATGACGGACAGCCGCTGCGCATCGACAAGGCCTTTACCTGGGAAAACCCGATGTCGGCCCACGGGTTGATGCACATGGTGATTTCCAACGCCGCGGCAGGCGATCCGTACAAGATCGATACGCTGTTCATGTACATGGCCAACATGTCCTGGAATTCCTCGATGAACACCAAGGGCGTGATGGAGATGCTGACCGCCCGCAACGAAGACGGCAGATACGTCATACCAAACATCATCTATTCAGATGCGTATTCGTCAGAAATGGTGGCCTATGCCGACCTGATCCTGCCTGACACGACGTATCTTGAACGGCACGATTGTATTTCGCTACTGGATCGCCCGATCTGCGAGGCCGACGCCGCTGCCGACGCCATCCGCTGGCCGGTGATCGAACCCGATCGTGACGTGCGAGGATTCCAATCCGTGCTGATTGAACTGGCCAACCGCATGAGTCTGCCCGGCTTTATCAATGAGGACGGTAGTCCAAAATGGAAAGACTACGCAGACTATATCGTTAATCACGAACGTCGACCGGGCATCGGGCCACTGGCCGGGTTCCGTGGCCCGGACGGTGACAAAGAAGGCCGTGGCGAAGTAAATGCCGAGCAGTTGAACCGCTATATCGAGAATGGCGGTTTCTATGTCGCGCATATTCCGGACGGGGCTGACTATTACAAACCCTGGAACACGGCCTATCAGGACTGGGCCGTGGGTATGGGCATCTATGACAGCCCGCAGCCCTACCTGTTTCAGCTTTATTCCGAACCCATGCGCAAGTTCCAGCTGGGCGCCGAAGGCCATGGCGACCGGCAACCGCCGGATCACCTGCGTCAGCGTATCCAAGACACGATGGATCCGCTACCTATCTGGTACGAAACAGACCAGCAGGGCAACGAAGGTTACAGTATCAACGCGCTGACCCAACGCCCCATGGCGATGTATCACAGTTGGGGCACACAGAATGCCTGGCTGCGGCAGTTGCACGGGCGCAACCCGCTTTACGTACCAACGAAACTCATGCGGGAACACGGGCTGCAGGATGGCGATTGGGCCAAAGTCAGCTCTCCGCACGGAGAGATCACTGTTCCGGTCATGGAGATGGCGGCGCTGAACGACAATACGGTCTGGACGTGGAACGCCATCGGTAAGCGCAAGGGTGCTTGGGCGCTGCAAGACGACGCGCCCGAGGCGACCAAAGGGTTCCTGCTAAACCATCTGATCCACGAACTGATGCCGCCCAAAGGCGACGGGATGCGGTGGGCCAATTCGGATCCGATCACCGGTCAGGCCGCGTGGTTCGACCTAAAGGTCAAGATCGAGAAATCAGAACCCCCGGGCGATGCTGAAAGCCAGCCAGAGTTTGATCCGATTAAATCACCGGTAGGAACCGGCCCCAAAGACCTTGCGTGGAAGGTAGGCAAATGACCCAACTCCCCCAATCCACGGACCGCAAGATGGGTTTGGTCATCGACCTTGATACCTGTGTGGGCTGCCATGCCTGCGTTATCTCATGCAAAGGCTGGAACACCGAAAACTATGGCGCCCCTTTGTCCGATCAGGACGCCTATGGCGCTGACCCCTCGGGTACCTTCCTGAACCGAGTGCATTCTTATGAAGTCCAGCCGGCCGAGGGCCACGCCCAATTGGTTCACTTCCCCAAATCTTGCCTGCATTGCGAAGATGCGCCCTGCGTTACTGTTTGCCCCACCGGGGCCAGTTATAAACGTGTCGAGGATGGCATCGTTCTGGTCAATGAAAGCGACTGCATCGGGTGTGGCCTGTGTGCGTGGTCCTGCCCGTACGGAGCCCGCGAACTGGATATGGCCGAGGGTGTGATGAAGAAATGCACGCTTTGCGTCGATCGCATCTACAACGAAAACCTGCCCGAAGTGGATCGGGTTCCATCCTGTGTTCGCACCTGCCCGGCAGGCGCACGCCATTTTGGCGATCTGGGCGATCCCGACAGCGATGTCAGCAAACTGGTCGCGGAACGTGAAGGCATGGATCTGATGCCAGAGATGGGCACGAAGCCGGTCAACAAATATCTGCCGCCGCGCCCCAAAGACACTGTTGAAGACCAGATCGATATTCTGGCACCACTGCTGGCCCCTGTTGCGGAAGAACCAAAGGGCTTCATGGGATGGCTCGACAAAGCCCTCGATAAAGTCCCCGGGGGAGCGAACTGATGCACCCGGCACCTTCTGTCATCATCTTCACCACCTTCTCTGGTCTGGGCTTTGGGCTACTGTATTTCCTTGGGTTCGGTGTCCCGGACGTCTCGGGCGTCACGGCATTTGTCTTCTTCGCGATCGCCTTTGGTCTGGCTGTTGGCGGCCTGTTGGCGTCGACCTTTCACCTCGGCCATCCCGAACGGGCGTGGAAAGCGTTCAGCCAATGGAAATCAAGCTGGCTAAGCCGCGAGGGCATCTGCGCCGTGGCCGCCCTGCTGGTCATGGGGCTCTATGCCATTGGCGTGATATTCCTGGGACAGCGCTGGGTTTTTCTCGGACTTCTCGGCTCGATCCTCAGCCTCGTAACGGTCTTTACGACCTCGATGATCTATGCCCAGCTCAAAACCATCCCGCGCTGGAACATGTGGGCGACACCCGCCATGTTCATCACCTTCAGCATCGCGGGCGGGTCCTTGCTGGCGGGTGCAGAAAGCCTTGCGCCCAAGCTGATGGCTGTGGCCGGGGTCGTGCAACTGATCTATTGGGCGATGGGGGACAAAGCGTTTCAGAAGGCGGGCACCGACCTGGGCTCGGCAACGGGTCTTGGTGATCGCGGCTCTGTCCGCGCCTTTGAACCGCCCCATACCGGCACAAACTACCTTCTGCGCGAATTCGTTCATATCGTCGGGCGCAAACACGCCCAAAAACTGCGCATCATATCGTTCGCTCTCGCCTTTGTACTGCCCATCCTGCTGATCATCGCCCCGGTAGACGGCATCGTGATCAAACACCTTTTCGCGCTGTTTGCCGTCCTCTCTCACATCGCTGGAGTCGTCGTCTCTAGGTGGCTTTTCTTTGCACAAGCCGAACATGTTGTCGGGCTGTATTACGGAAAACGGTGATAATTTTGAAAAGAGCCTCAAAATAGAGGCTCTTTTTTTTCAACTATGTCACAAATCTAGTCGCTGGCCCGTCCTGTTTCTGTTCAACTCAGAAACAGGAGATTTCAATGTCCGTACGCATCAATCATTTTTCCGTTGCGCCAACCTTGATGCAGCCCATGCTCGACCTGGAGGAGCGTCTCAGAGCATCAGGGTTGGAACACAGTTTGATCGAACTTGTGAAGCTTCGTGTGTCGCAGATCAACGGCTGCGCCTATTGCATCCACATGCACACCCATGACGCCCGCGCAAATGGCGAGAGCGAGGACCGGCTGCACTTGCTGAACGCGTGGCACGAATCGTCGTTATATTCCGGACGCGAACGCGCCGCGCTATCTTGGGCTGAAAGCCTTACCAGGATTGAATCCAACCGAGCTGCCGAAGCGACGTATCAGACAATGGCGGCACAGTTTTCCGAGGAAGATCAAGTGGCGCTGACATTGGTTATCACAACCATCAACGCCTGGAACCGCATCGCAATTGGCTTCGCGATACCACACCCCACGTCCAGCAAGGCATCAGCGGCGTGACCCGCAACGAAGAAGTCCCCGACGATCAGGTTTTCGTCGTTCTGCAGCCGCGCTTGTTCGCGGTTGCATATCGCATGCTCGGAACCGTCAGCGATGCTGAGGATATAGTGCAGGATGCCTATCTGCGCTGGCGGCGTGTCGACCCCGAAACTGTGCGTGACACGACGGGCTACCTTATCCGTATCGTTACGCGGCTCTGTCTCGACCATTTGCGCGCGTCAAAGGCTGTTCGCGAAACTTATCCTGGTGAATGGCTACCAGAACCTCTGGTGACCGAGGATCCAACAGAACGGCTGGATCGGGACGTGTCGATCGCACTGTTGATGGCGCTGGAAAGGCTGTCCCCGCTGGAACGCGCGGCCTTTCTTCTGCATGACGTCTTCGACCAATCCTATCACGAACTGGCCGAAACGCTAAAGCGCAGCCAAAGCTCATGCCGGCAATTGGTCAGCCGCGCAAGAAAACATGTCGATCAGGCCAAACCGCGAACCAAGATCGCACGCGAACATGGTGAAAACCTTGCCACCGCTTTCTTCAGAGCAGCCAAAAGCGGGGATACCAACGGTCTGGCAGAAATGCTGGCGCAGGATGTCCAATTACATTCCGACGGTGGCGGCAAGGTTATCGCGACGCTAAATCCGATCTATGGACAAGATAAGGTCATTCGATTTTTTGCCGGGCTGGCGCGGAAGCCATCTGCTCAACAAAGGGTCGACTGGGTCACGTGTACGCTGAACGGGCAACCTTCGATCATTAGTCGCGACCCGAAAGGCTTCGTACAGGCGATTTCCCTCAACGTCGAAGCAGACCAGATCACAGCTATCTATATGGTGCGCAACCCCGACAAGACCCGGCACCTTGAAGCACTTCTGACCTAACAGGGCCTGCACGACGCACAGGCCCAGAGGTTTGACGTTAAAGTAACCCTGCGTGGGCCATGGCCGCGTCGATGGCGACCTTGGTGCTGTCTTCCAGCGTGGTCAGTGGCGAGCGCACCTCTTCGCTACAACGCCCAAGCTTGCTCAGCGCGTATTTTGCGCCCACAAGCCCGGGTTCGATAAAGATCGCCTCGTGCAGCGGCATCAGTCGGTCCTGATACTTCAATGCGGTCGCATAATCGCCGGCCAGTGTTGCCTGCTGGAACTCTGCGCAAAGTTTTGGTGCGACGTTTGCCGTGACCGAGATGCACCCAACCCCACCATGGGCATTGAAGCCAAGCGCCGTCGCGTCTTCGCCAGACAACTGACAAAAATTGGGACCACACGTCGCGCGTTGCTGGCTGACACGGGCCAGATCACCGGTCGCGTCTTTGACGCCGACGATGCGTGGCAGCTTAGCCAGCTCACCCATCGTCTCAGGCGACATATCGATGATAGAACGGCCAGGAATATTGTAGATGATAATCGGAATGTCCGCGCATTCGTGCAGGGTTGTGAAATGTGCCAACAACCCGCGTTGGGTCGGCTTGTTGTAATATGGCGTCACGACCAAAGCCGCAGCGGCACCAACAGTCTTGGCGAACTGGACAAACCGGGTGGCTTCGACCGTGTTGTTTGATCCTGCCCCGGCGATGACCGGAACGCGTCCAGCAGCGGCTTTGACAACCTCTTCGACCACCGTCTCATGCTCTTCATGGCTAAGCGTTGGGCTTTCCCCAGTGGTGCCGACAGGAACCAGCCCGGTGGAGCCTTCCTGGATTTGCCACTCAACCAAGTGTTTGAGCGTATCCAAGTCCAACTCGCCGTTGCGGAACGGGGTGACGAGAGCTGGCATCGAGCCTTTGAACATGGAACGTTCCTTCGGGTACAGTTTAGAATTTTCGCACCCCGGTCCATCACGATTTTAGCTTTGTGAGTTGATCCCGGCGGCGCAAGGTTTATCCTCACAGGCTCTATCCTCGGTTGGTTGGGAAATGCAAGGGATGACACGCGTTATAGCCCTGTTGATAGCAGGGATTATGTTTTTGGCGCTGCAGCCGGTCTCGGCACTGGCGAATACGGCAGGGGACTTGCAGGCCGGGCTGCATGAAATGCGCAAAGGCGACTGGAACGAAGCGCTACGGGTTTCGGGGGCACGTGGATCTGTGTCGCGAGACATCATCGTTTGGCACTGGTTGCGCGAAGGATTCGGCAGCTCGGGCGATGTTCTCGTGTTTCTTGAGCGACGCCCGGATTGGCCGGGCCTCGCCTGGCTGCGCCGCGAAAGCGAGCCATCATTTACAGGCGCAGATCCCAATCGGGCGCTTAAGTTCTATGCCGAGGTTCCGCCGCAAACTGCAGAAGGCGCGTTGAACTATGCCGTCGCGTTGATGGCCAAGGGTCGGCAAGGTGACGCCGAGGCAGATATCGTGACCGCATGGCGCACGATGCCCATGGGTTCCGGGCTGCAAAAAGACTATCTGGAGAACTTCGGCAAGCTGCTCAAGCCCCATCACGCGGCACGGCTGGACCGACTGCTTTGGGACGGCCATCTTATCAGCGCCGACCGGATGCTACCCCTGGTCAGCGATGATGATCGCAAGCTGGCCGAGGCGCGTATCGCCCTGCAAAAACGCCAGCCGGGTGTGGATGGCAAGGTCGCGGCGGTTCCAGACTCTCTGACCGGGTCCGCAGGCCTTGCGTTTGACCGCTTTGTATGGCGCGACCGCAAAGAACTTGACGATAGCGCAATTGACCTGATGCTGGCCCGTTCCACTGACCCAGACGCATTGGGCGAGCCGGACAAATGGGCGGAAGGGCGGCGCAGGCTGGCCCGCCTTGAAATGCGCAACGGTGACCCGTCGCGCGCGTACAGAATTGCCGCAAACCACCACATGACCCCCGAGATGGGGTATGGCTATGCCGATCTTGAATGGCTGTCCGGATTTCTGGCACTGCGTAAGCTGAACGATCCGGCAACGGCCGCCCGGCATTTCCAGAATTTCACGGGCGCGGTGAAGTCACCTATCTCAAAGGGTCGTGGTGGGTACTGGCTGGGACGCGCCTATGCTGCGTCAGGGGACGCCGAGAAAGCCTATGACGCTTACGCCAAGGGCGCTGACTATCAGACCTCTTTCTATGGTTTATTGGCTGCCGAGCAAATAGGGCGACCCTTTGATGCCGAGTTGGCCACACCCCGCCGTGCGCCACATTGGAAGCAAGCCGGTTTCGCCGATTCCAGCGTTCTGGAGGCCGGGTTGTTGCTGCTGAAAGCTGGCGAGGACAATTTGGCGGAACGCTTTCTGACTCATCTGGTTGAAGACCTTGATTCCGTAGAAGCCGCCCAATTGGGCGATCTGGTCATAGAACTAAAAGAGCCGCATCTTGCGGTCATGATTGCCAAGCGCGCCGCAACAACCGGAACTGTTTTGCCTGCCGCCTACTACCCAGTGCATCCGGTTGCTGACATGGGGCTACCAATGGCCAAGGAAATGACCTTAGCCATCGCCCGTCGTGAAAGCGAATTTGATCCGGTTGTCGTCAGTGGTGCGGGTGCGCGCGGTTTGATGCAGGTGATGCCTGCCACAGCAAAACTGGTCGCGCGGGAACTCGGGATCCTCAGCGGGCATCAGACCGGTCGGTTGACGTCGGACTGGCAATATAACGCAAAGCTAGGGGCCAACTACCTGTCCGGGCTGGCCGCTGATTTCAACGGCAATATCGTGATGATGTCCGCTGGTTACAATGCCGGACCCAGGCGGCCAATATCCTGGATGGCACGCTACGGGGACCCTCGTACCGGGGACATAGACATGGTCGACTGGATTGAGACCATCCCGTTCAGCGAAACCCGCAACTATGTGATGCGCGTGGCGGAAAGCCTGCCGGTGTACCGCGCACGTCTGGGCCAGCCGGCGCTGCCAGTTCCCTTCTCGCAGGAATTGGTTGGCTCAACTCTGGCGGCGTTCGCGCCATAACGTGAACAGCCCTGCGGCAACGACAATCGATGCACCTGTGACAACCTCGGGGCGCAACGCTTCACCAAAGATGGTGATTCCAAGAATTGCGCCCCAGACCAGGTGGAAATAGGCGAATGGCTGCACGGCGCTGGCCTCGGCCATCTCATAGCATTTGATCAGTAGCCAGTGCCCCAACACGCCGCTGACGCAAAGCACCGCCATCCAGATCCAATCGCCTCTGGCCATGGGTTCCCAGAACCACATGCCGACCAATGTCATCGCCACTGCGCCCGCAACCCCAGTCCAGAAGAAACTGGTGGCGGTGCTGTCCTGACGCGCCGCATATCGGGTCAAAAGCCCATAGAGCGCAAACATCAGCGCTGAAATCAACGGGACAATGGCCCACGGGTTAAAGACGCCCACGCCAGGCTGCAAAATGATCAGAACACCCACGCACCCAACGCCGATGGCGGCCCAGCGCCGCCACCCAACTTTTTCGCCTAATACCGGGCCACTCAACGCTGCAATCAAAAGGGGGTAGCAGATAAAAACGGCCATGGAGTCGATCAGACCCAGGATCGTGAAACTGAACACGGCCACGCAGATCTCGGCCGCCAACAGAACGCCGCGAAACACCTGAAGACCCAGCTGGTTGGTTTGGGTTGCCGCCTTCAATCCACCGGGTGCCCGAGCCGCCAGCGCAATGACAAACGCGGCAAAGAACCAATAGCGGATCATCACGACCATATATGTGTTGTAGGTCCCGGCCAGATGGCGCGAGATGCCATCCTGCAAGGCAAACACAATCGTCGCGGCGATCATCAGCGCGATGCCTGCGCGGGCATTGTTTTGCTGTGTCATAGTTTGACAGCCCGCGTCATATGCCGCTTGTGGCCATAGCCAGATGTTCGCGTGACCTGAAAACCGGCCTCTTGCAAACCTCGCCGTACAAAACCTGCGGCGGTGTAGGTGGCCGCTGTACCTCCTGGTGCGGTGTGTTGGGCGACGTCCTGCATCAACTCTGCGCCCCACAGCTCCGGGTTTTTTGCCGGGGAAAACCCATCAAGAAACCACGCATCTGCTATCCCGGCCCAAGCGGGCAATGTCGCTCGTGCATCCCCTTGGATCACTTCAAGCTGCAGGGTTTCAAGCTGGCACTTGTGACCATCCCAATGCGTTAGGAACCGATCGCTCCATGGCTGCAATTCAGGGAACCCAGCCAAAGCGCGCCGCATGTCTGCGGACGCCATGGGAAAGGCTTCGAAGCTGCTAAAGTACAGCGGGCTGGTTTGCCCCGATCTCTCCCACTCGGACCAAACGGTCAACATGTTCAGACCGGTGCCAAAACCAAGTTCTGCAATGTGAAACCCAGGGGCGAAACGCACGGGCAGATCATTGCCCGCCAGAAATACATGGCGGGTTTCTTCCAGGCCGTTGTGCAGTGAGTAGTACGGGTCATCAAAACGATCCGAGACCGGAATCTGATCATCCGTCCACGTCAACTGGGCGCGCTGGTCTGCCATTCGGGAATCCTGTAGCTAAGCGGCGCGACACTGAACAAGGATAAGGGAATTGGCAATGGTCGATGTGACGGTGCGCGGCGCGGGGATTTTTGGCTTGTCCATCGCATGGACCTGCGCCCGACGCGGTGCGAAGGTTCAGGTTGTCGACCCCTTTGGCCCAGCCGCAGGGTCAAGCGGAGGTCTGGTCGGCGCCTTGGCCCCACATGTGCCCGAAAACTGGAACGCCAAGAAGGCTTTTCAGTTCGAAAGCCTGATCATGGCCGAACCGTTTTGGACTCAAGTTGAAGCAACTGGTGGAGTATCAGCTGGTTATGGTCGCCTGGGGCGCATCCAGCCCATCCCTGATCAACATACCCTGAACTTGGCCCACCAACGCCAGATATCAGCTGAGGAACTGTGGCAAGGTCGTGCAGAATGGCGCGTTGTCGAAATAGCACAAGCCGGTTCATGGTGCCCACCCAGCCCAACAGGCTATGTTATCCACGATACTCTGACAGCGCGCATGCATCCCCGCCGTGCCTGTGCAGCGCTGGTTGCAGCCTTGTCCGTGATGGGCGTGGGGGTCCTGACCAAGGCCCCTGACCAAGGCCGCGTTGTGCATGCAACCGGGCTTGCCGGGCTACAGGAACTGAACGAAGCCTTTGGCAAGACCGTCGGCAATGGCGTCAAGGGTCAAGCGGCGCTGCTGCGGTTTGATGCAGGTGTAGCGCCGCAACTCTTTGCCGATACGGTCCACATGGTGCCGCATGCGGACGGAACATTGGCCATCGGATCCACGTCCGAGCGGGACTATGACGACCCAACCAGTACCGATAGCGCTTTGGACGACGTGATTGAGCGCGCCACGCGCGCCGTTCCTGTCCTGCACGGCGCCGAGGTGATTGAGCGTTGGGCCGGAGTTCGCCCCCGCAGCAAAAGCCGGGCACCGATGCTGGGGGCCCATCCCTTGCATCAGGGACAATTCATCGCCAACGGCGGGTTCAAGATCGGTTTTGGCATGGCCCCCAAAGTGGCCGATGTCATGGCTGATCTAATTCTTGAAGACCGCGACACCATTCCCAAAGATTTCCGGCCCGACGCGTCTTTGTGATAGCCAAAGACCGACCCCGCCTAGCCGGGGGCAGTCAAAGCAACCGCCTGCATACAGGACCGCCCGTCTGACCCACGCACCCAAAGATCCGGCCCATTGCGGCACAGCGTGGCAGTTTCGAAATGAATCAAGGGTGATGACGCACGGAAGGAAAACTTGGTCAGGTTACCCATAAGCTCTTCGGCAAACATCATTAACAGTTGCGCTAGTAAAGGGCCGTGCACGACCAGCCCTGCATAGCCTTCAACATCCCTCGCATAGTCCAGATCATAATGGATGCGGTGACCGTTGAACGTCAAAGCCGAATACCGAAACAGCAGAGTTGAATCGAACCCAATCTCGCGTTGGTCCGTCTCATCTGTTCGAGCCGCAGGCGTCAGCGGCTCAACCGCTGTTGCCGAGGGGTCTTCGCGATACACGAGGTCCTGCCATTCGGTCAGGCAATGCGTACCCTCTTGCCAAATCTCATGCCGCAAAGTCACAAAACCAAGCGGCCCGGACCGCCCGATCTTAGAAGTTTTCGAGTCTAGCACCGATCTGCGTTCTGCCTCGACACCTGCCCGTATGGGCGCATGAAACTTCAGACGCCCACCAGCCCACATCCGGCGCGGCAGTCCCATATCGGGAATCGGACCAAGACCAACCTTAGGGTGCCCGTCGCGCCCCAGTTCGGCAGGTGCGCGTGGCGTCCAGAAGTACAGCTGGTGAAAAAACGGCGGCAGGTACGATCCGTCAACAATTGTCGCCGCCCGGCCCAGCGCCACCTGAAAAGCAGCGGCGCGGGCGGGATCCATTTTGTCAAACTGGATATCGTCGATCATGCTAACAGCGTTGACTTAAATGCCAATCTCGGCGCGTAGCTTCTGCATTAGCGTGTGCAGCATTTTCTCATACCGCTCGGATGTCAGTTTTCCCTGTTCGTCAAACTCGTTCGAGCTGTTGGCCAGATGAATTTCGGGCCCCTGAAGGATGCGCGGTTGGAACGGCACCATATACGCGCGAAGAATCATTTGCGCCCGTTCTCCACCAGCGCGACCTGCCGCAGCAGACATCACCGCAACCGGTTTGTTTGCCCACGGATTGCCTTGTGTTCGACTCACCCAATCCAGCGCATTTTTCAGAACGCCAGAAGGGCCCTTGTTATATTCAGGGGTCGAAACGATAATCGCATCCGCCTGCCCGATCTGGTCCGAAAGTGTTTGGACACCGGTTGGTATGCCTTCGCCTTCCTCCAGGTCGCCATCGTAAAGGGGCAGGTTCAAATCTGCTTCGACGAAACTGGCAGGATCGAACAATCGGGCTGCTTCGCGCAGAAGTTTGCGGTTGGTGGCGCTTTGGCGCAGCGACCCGGAAAGGCCCAGAAGGATCGGTTCGGACATCAAGGAAAACTCCGTTTCGTTGTTTTCCAATAGTTAGACCGAGTTCACCCGGTTCCAAACCCCGTTTTGCGCACAATCGTTGCGCAACGCCAGGGCCGCCCTCAGGCGACCCTGTTTAGGACTTTTGTCAAGGATCAGGCGTTGCCGCTGGGAATGACGATGATCTCGACCCGACGGTTCTGTGCCTTGCCCTGAGGTGTCAGGTTCGACGCCACCGGATTGTTTTCGCCCTGTCCGATGGTGCGAATGCGATTGTAGCTGACACCGTTGGCTTGCAGGATATCGGCCACGGCATTCGCCCGACGCACTGACAGACCCTGATTGTAGCTCGCATCCCCATCACTGTCGGTATGACCGATGATCTGCACGTTGGAATTCGGGTAATTTACGAGGTTCTGACCCACTTTCACCAGATCGGACCGCAGCGCCGGGCGCACGGTCGAGCTGTCGGTGTCAAAGGTGATGTCATTCGGCACAGTGACAATCAGACGGTCGCCTGCGTTCACGATAGTGATGCCGTCATTGGCCAGTTGCTGGCGCAGTTCCGCCGCCTGACGATCCAGCTGATTACCGATCACGCCACCGCCCGCGGCACCAATGGCACCACCTGCGACCGCCCCCAGAAGCGGATCCGAGTCGTTTGCGATGGCGCCTACACCTGCACCGATCAAACCGCCAATCAGAGCACCCTGCTTGGCGTTCTGGTTGGGGTCGTTTTGGACATTCAACGTGCCCGGATCGGTACACGCGCCTAGTGCAAGCGCTGAACACAGCCCTACGGACACAACAAACTTGGAAATCGTCATAGTTTCACCTTCTGCTCTGGCACCCACTGTAAGGGCTTGCCTCATTTGGTGCAGTATAGCACGGCGCGTATGCGCAGCCTCAAGCTACAAAAGGGTGATATCGGCAAATACTCGCCAAATGCCCGTTTTCACACGGTTTCGGCAGTGCTGTCCCAAAGGTCCTGCTCCTGCCACAGATCCCGCAACGATTCACCTTGTCCACAAAAACTCTCGTCAGCGCTTTCGCTGGCCCAGATGCGGTCTGTACGGAAATGACGAAACCCATTGCGCAGCTCGCACCATCCAGCCAGCATTGTGCACTCGATGTGGTAGATCAGCGCGACCGGTCGAACGACACGGGTTGTGCGCTCGCCCTCCGCACTCACATAGGTAATCCGCAGTTTCTGTTCGGCCCGGATAGCCTCACGATAATTGGCAATTGGCACACAGCCTTTCGCGGGGTCATCGGTAGGTGTGCCCCACGGCGCGACTTGCAACCAGTCTCTGGGGGCGTGTAGCGCATCGATCTTCCTGCAAATGCGCCGGGCTGCCTGCTGCAGCTGGCTGTCGCCGGTACGCGCCAGCATGGACAGACCGACCCAAAGTGCCTCGACCTCTTCAGAGTCGAAATTCAGCGGCGGAAGATCATAGCCACGTCGCATCAGATATCCGACACCCGCCTCGCCTTCGATAGGTGTCCGCTGGGCCTGTAATTCCGCGATGTCCCGATAGACCGTGCGTACCGAAACCTCTAGTTTTTCCGCCAACATTTCGGCCGTTACCGGTGCGCCAGCCGCGCGAAGAATCTGGATGATTTCAAACAATCGGGTCGAGCGGCGCATGTCTTACTCCTTGGGATCTGCTGACACACTAGCACACCCCCCTGACAGGGTGGTGTCAGGAGTGATGCGCGAGACTTTCTAAGAGCTGAAGAAAGGATCGAAAGATGTCTTACTACGACAACCACGTCATGATGAGCTTGAAACTTGGCCGCTGGTCGCAGGAGCATTCGCTGCGCGCATATGAGATTGAACGCGAGATTATGGCAGCCCGCCAGAAAACACCGGTTAAGTCCAAAATACGCATTAAGCGGTTTTCATTGGGCAACCTGAAATCCCTTTGGGGCAGCACGGCCTGACCTCAGAACGCGGGCGCGGCCGTGAATTTCATAGACACCCCACCTTCCGGGTGTTTCAGGCGCAATTCCTCGGAATGCAGCATCAGGCGCGGGAAATCACGGGCCGCACCTTCGGCATAGAACGGGTCGCCCAGAATCGGGTGCCCCGATGCCAGCATATGAACCCGCAACTGATGCGACCTGCCCGTCTTGGGAAACAAACGGATGCGAGTGGTGTCGGCTTCGTGCTTAACAACGCGCCAATCCGTGACTGCCGGTTTTCCGGTTTCGTGACAAACCATCTGACGCGGACGGTTGGGCCAATCCACGATCAACGGCAGGTCCACCGTGCCGACCTTGGGCTCAACAATCCCCCAGACACGCGCGACATAGGTCTTCCGGGTCTGGCGCTTTTCAAACTGCAGGCCCAGATGCCGTTGCGCATGTGGCGTTTGGGCGAAAACCATCACGCCGGATGTATCCCGATCCAACCTGTGCACCAGCAATGCCCGGGGAAACGATGCCTGAACCCGTGCCAGCAGACAATCCGCCAGATGCTCTCCGCGCCCTGGCACTGACAACAAGCCCGGCGGTTTGTTCACTACGATCAACTGCGCATCTTCGTGCAACACGTCCAGCGGCGTTTGAGGGGGGCTATAGGTCTCGCTCATGGGCGCCTGCCTATCGCAGCCCGCCACCTCTCGCAACGTCGTCCTTGCCTGTCGGCTGACCTTCGGCAACTCTCGTTCCAGCGACAAAGGAGAGGCCATGCACCCGACCATCGAACGACTGCAAAAGGTTGTTGCCAAAGGCGACGACTCGCTGATTTCAGAGCTTCTGGCCGAAGATGTCCGGTTCATGCCGCCAACATATTACAGCACTTGGACAGGCCGCGCGCCGGTCGCGGCCGTGTTGGGCCATGTTGGACAGGTCTTCTCGGACTTCAGCTATCGCCGGATTATGGGTCAGGGGAAAGACTGGGCGCTGGAGTTTCAGTGCAAGGTCGGCGATCTGGATGCCGTTGGTGCAGACCTGATCACGTTGAACGACGACGGCCTTGTGCAGACCTTTGAGGTTGTCATGCGCCCCTACAAAACCATCGGTGCATTGCGCGAAGCGATGATGGCGCGTGTGATGACAGATGTCCGGTTTCTGGAATTCAAAAACGCCCTGAGCTGATCATGCCCGCTCGAATTGCTGCCGATCAGATTCTGCGATGGCCACTATTGCCTGTGCTTGCCGCGCAAGGCCTGTCCGTGCGGCGCAAGGCACAGTTGCTGCCAGAACCAAAAGGCCCAAGGGAAGGGCGCGCAGGTCGTGGACCTCGCCTGCGTTTGTTGATCGCAGGCGACAGTTCGGCAGCTGGGGTTGGCGCGGGGACACAGGCGCAGGCTCTGTCGGGGCATTTGGTGAGAAAACTCGCCAAACACCATTCGGTCGAATGGCGCCTCGAGGCCACGACGGGCCATACGACCGAGGACACGATCAACCGCCTGCAATCACTTCAGGGCCGGTTCGATGTCGTGGTGACTGCGCTTGGCGTGAACGATGTAACCCGTGCGGTGACACGCAAGCAGTTTGTCGAACGGCAAACCCGGCTTGTAGATGTCCTGACCGGTACCTTCGGCGCACGTCGGGTTGTCGTGACAGCCGTACCGCAGATGGGTCGGTTCCCCGCCTTACCGCAGCCGTTGGCTTGGGTTCTCGGGCGTCAGGCTGCGCGGTTGGATCACGGGCTGCGGCAGGTCGCCGACGCCTGCCCCCAAGTTCGGCACCTGACGCTGGACCTGCCGGATGACCCGGCACTGGCGGCTCCCGACGGGTATCACCCTAGTCCAAAAACGTATGCGCTCTGGGCTGAAGAGGCGGCGCGCCTACTGCTTCAGGTCTGAGCTCGGGCTTGCCGGATCATCGGGATTGAGTAGACCACGAGGGCCGACCAGATCAGCGGGAATGCAATCATGCGACCCCGATCAATTTGTTCGCCGAAAACAGCGACTGCTGTAACGAAAATCATGGTCGGGGCGATGTATTGAAGAATGCCCATTGTGGACAGGCGCACCAGCTTTGCCCCGTTAGCATAAACCAACAACGGAACCGCGGTCACAATACCAGCACCTGCCAGTAGCATCGTGTCTGTCGCAACCGATCCGAAATGGCCGGTGCCTTGCGCGCCTAACCATGTCACATAAGCCAATGCCGGGATCAGAAGGATCAGAACTTCCAACAAAAAACCCTGATTGGGACCAATGGGAAGCGAGCGTTTGAAAAACGCATAAAACCCCCAGCTGAACATCAGACCCAGCGCGGCCCAGGGCAACCGCCCGGCCTCAAGCACCAGCACCAGAACGCCAAGCGCCGCTAAGCCAACTGCCACCAGTTGTGTGCGATTTAGTGGCTCGCGCAGCAGGATCGCACCCAGCGCGATGCTGAACAGCGGGTTGATATAGTATCCAAGAGCCGCGTCCAGCGCGTGTCCTGACGTGATCGCCCAGACATAAATTGCCCAATTCACGGATATCAACATTGCCGTCAAAGCGGCCATGCCGAGCATGCCCGGGTTCCTGATAGCAGCTTTGATATCCCGTGTACGGCCAAGGGCGACCAACAGTAATCCTGCGATAGGAACCGACCAGATGATGCGATGGGCCACGACCTCAACCGGTCCGATATGTTCCATCGCTTTCATATAGATTGGCAGAAAACCCCACAGCACATAAGCGGTTACAGCCAGGACCAAGCCCTTTGGCGTGTCCTCGTTCTGAGGCTGTTTCGGCAAGTTGGCCATTGTGGGTCTCCGGTTGATACCAAAGACCTTTACGGCAGATCATCGCCTGTTGGGAACTGTGAAATCCGTGAAGTCGGACATCAAGAAATGTGATGGGTCCGTGGCAGACCAGCACATCCCGAGGAAACGAGGCGCATACACGCCTCGACCAGTTCGTCATTGCGTTTTGTTAGACCTTCACGCGTTCTGATCTCGGATCATACATCGGCTTCAGCGACGCTTCGGCTTTGACCTTTACGCCGCAGACATCGATCTCGTAGGTCGACGCCAACACATCAGCAGGTTTCTCACCTTCGCAAGGCACATAGCCAAGGCCAATCGCGCCACCCAGAGTATGGCCGTAGTTGCCCGAGCTGAGATAACCCACATATTCGCCATCCCGCACAATGGGTTCGTTATGGAACAGCAGCGGCTCGGCGTCGGTCAGCTTGAACTGCACCAAACGGTTCTTGGCCCCCCTTTCCTTGCGCGCAATCACGGCCTCACGCCCGATGAAGTCACTGCCCTTATCGACTTTGACTGCAAAACCAAGCCCGGCATCGACCACGTGATCCTCGCACGTAATGTCATGGCCAAAATGGCGGAAGCCCTTTTCGATCCTGCAACTGTCCATCATATGCATGCCGCACAGCTTCAGCCCCAAGTCCTGGCCTGCCTCGTGAAGCGTTTCAAAAACATGACCTGCCATGTCGGAAGACACGTAGATTTCCCAACCAAGCTCGCCCACGTAGGTAACGCGATGCACGCGGGCCAAGCCCATGCCGATCTCGATCTCTTGTGCTGTGCCAAAGGGGTTTGTGATATTCGAGAAATCAGCGGGCGAGACTGTTTCCAACAACGCCCGCGCATTGGGGCCCATAACAGCCAGAACACCTTCGCCTGCCGTAACGTCAGTGATAACGACGTTGAAGCCTCCGGCGTGGCGCATCATCCAAGTCTGGTCGGCCAATCGGGTCGCCGCTGGAGTGACGACTAAGTAAGACGTTTCAGTCAGACGGGTCACGGTCACATCTGCCTCAATCCCTCCTAATCGATTGAGGAATTGGGTGTAGACGATCTTGCCGTTGGCCACCGAGTAATCGCCGCCGCCAATGTAGTTCATGAACGCCTCGGCATCCGGTCCTTCGACGCGAATTTTGCCGAACGAAGACATGTCATACATGCCCACGTTTTCACGCACCGCACGATGCTCTGCAGCCGAATTCTCGAACCAGTTCTGGCGCTTCCAGCTGTATTCATACGCACGCTCCTGGCCCTCATTGGCGAACCAGTTTGCCCGTTCCCAACCCGCTAGCTCGCCCATTATGGCGCCCTGTTCCATCAACTGGTGATGGAATGGGGTCCGACGTACGCCGCGCGCGGTGGCTTTTTGGCGATACGGATAGTGATCGGCATACAATAGACCCAGCGTTTCCTTCGAGCGTTCGAATAAATACTGCTTGTTGCCCTGGAACGGCTGCATTCGGCTGACGTCTACATCGCCCAGATCGAAAGGCTTCTCACCGGAATCCATCCACTCAGCCAATGCCATTCCTGCGCCACCAGCAGATTGGATACCAATAGAATTGAAACCCGCTGCAACCCATACATTGTCCATCTCGGGTGCCAGCCCCAAATGATACGCATCGTCAGGCGTGAAGGATTCCGGCCCGTTGAAGAAGGTGTGAATACCCGCTTCGGCCAACATCGGCATCCGGTTACACGCCGCTTCGAGGATCGGCTCGAAATGGTCGAAGTCTTCAGGCAACTGATCGAACTCGAAACTGTCGGGAATGCCTTTCATCGCCCAGGGCTTGGCATTGGGTTCAAACGCACCCAGCAGGATTTTTCCCGCGTCTTCCTTGTAGTAAGCACATTCATCCGGCACGCGCAGCACCGGCAGCTGCGTCAGCCCATCGATCCCTTCGGTCACGATGTAAAAGTGCTCGCACGCATGGAGCGGCACGTTGACCCCGGCCATGCGACCCACTTCGTGGCCCCACATTCCGGCACAGTTGACGACCATATCACATTCAATGTGGCCCGACGCGCTGCCATCATCCGCGACCCAATCTACACCCGTGACATTGCGACCATCTTTGACGATGTCAGTGACCTTCACACGTTCTTTGACAATCCCACCCCGCTGCCGCGCGCCCTTGGCCAAGGCCAGCGCGATATTGGCTGGATCCCCCTGCCCGTCGAGCGGCAGGTAAACCGCGCCTTTCACATCTTCCAGATTCAAGTGCGGATACAACTCGCCAACACGCGCGTTGGAAATTTCTTCGACCTCGACACCAAAAGCCCGGGCCATCGCGGCCTGACGATAGATTTCTTCCTTACGCTCTTCGGTCAGGGCAACGGTGATCGATCCGCACCGTTTGAACCCGGTGGCCACACCCGTTTCTTCCTCTAGCGCGCCATAGAGTTCCTGACTGTATTTCGCCAGTTTGGTCATGTTCGCAGTCGCCCGCAGCTGGGCGATCAAACCTGCAGCGTGCCAGGTTGTGCCGCTGGTCAGCTGCTTGCGTTCCAGCAGCACAACATCGTTCCAACCTTTTTTGGTCAAGTGGTAGGCGACAGAGCATCCGATAACGCCGCCACCGATGATGACCACGCGGGCCTTGTTAGGAAGATCAACCATTCTGACGACTCCACTTTGTCAGGTTTCATCCTGAATGACATGAAAGATCGACAGGAAACCCACCAAAAACGTCAGCGCGTCGGCAAAAATCACCTTTGAGACGCTTGTCGTTTTTCCCGCCGCATCACAAACGGCGTGATGCCAAAAACGCTTTTGTAGACTGACGAGAACCCGTTGGTGAAACCGCAAGCCAACCCAATTTCCCGCACGCTCATCGTTGTGTTCAACAGCAGGTTATTGGCTTTGGCCAATCGCATTTCCCGGTAGAAGCTATTCGGGGTCGTGCCAAAGAATGATTTGAATTTGCGTTCCAGCGATCGGTTCGACAGGTGCAGATCCTTAACGATCTGGTGGATTGGCATCGGATCTTCGATATTCGCCTGCATCAGCTTTATACACTGATCAAGCTTTGCATCCCCGGTAGCGGTTGTTTTTGCGCCAGAAAACGGTTGCATGGATGAGAAATCGCGGATGTTCTCATGCAGCATGATATCGGCTACCGTCATCTTCGCAGGTCCCGAGATATGCCGACCTATTACGGCCAAGGCGATGTCGGCCGTCGCGCCCATCCCTGCGCAGGTCACGACGCCACCCTGTTCAGTAGCAATCGAGAGCTTTGCCTCGAATCCTGCCCCACGTTCGCGAAGAAAAAAGGCATTTTCCCAATGGGTTGCCAGATCGGCAGTGCCTTGTTCGTCAATGTAACGGCTCGCGGCTTCGGCCAGCAAAAAAACCTGGGCACCACGATAGGTGTAGTCTGAAACGATCCGCCCCAGTGACAGATCTGGCTGATCGGGGTCCGAGTTGCCGATAACAAACAGATAATCAGCCTTTGGCTGCGATGGCACGCATTCGGTTGAAACCGTGGCATCGCTGCTGCTGGCCACCGAACCGCCCCGCAGGGACCGGTACGCGTATCTGAACGGGGGCGCGGCGCAGACCCGGTTTGCCAGACGCAATACATCCACCAGTGACGCCACTTCCAGCAACACAAAACCCGGTGCCACCAGAATGTCGAAGCTCCAGGTTTCCTGAGTTTGCTCGGAACCAGTGGGGGATGTTTTGGCTGCCATGTGCCTTCCTCAGACGATCCGATGCCCGGCCAATCGAAGCTTTTTGGACAAAACCTCGATATGATCAGGACCAATCTCGCAACACCCGCCGACAATGGTCGCGCCTTGAGCGATCCATGCCATGACATGTTCTGCGTATGCGTCCGGGCCAAGGTCCTGTCGCTGATCCAAACTGTCGACAGTTGGCGCATCTTCCAGGAACCCTGAGGAGATATGCGTGAACCCATTGGCATAGGCACCAAACGGCAGTCCCATCCCCGCAAGGATCTGCAAGGCAGCCGGAACGGCCTCGGGCCGCGAGCAATTGATCAGCACAGCATCCGGCCGATATCGTTCGACAAGCGGCGCGATGTCGCCAAGCGACTCACCGGAACGCAAACGTGTGCCATCCTCATCCATGACCGACAGCGCCAACCAAACTTGTTTTGCGGACGTTGCAGTGCCTCGCATTGCACCTTCGGCTTCAAGCACTGAAGACACTGTTTCAATTAGAAACAGATCGACGCCACCCTCCATCAACCCAACCAATTCGGCGAATTTTTCGGCGGCATCCACGGGATCGGGATTCAAGTCTGGGCGATATGACGCCAGCAAAGGCCCAAGAGCACCGGCAATGCGGGCATGTGTATCCGGGCGGGCTGCCCGAGCCTGCGACACGGCGGTTTCGACCAACACTTCCAGCTGATCCTCCAGCCCTTCACGCACCAGTCTCGAGCGGTGGATCGCATAGGTATTGGTTGTCGCAATTGTTGCGCCACGACGGAAGTATTCGGCATGAACGGCCTGGACCAACTCGGGATGGTCCATCATGACTTTGGTCGACCACAAAGGCGTCGGGCTGTCACCGCTGCGCTTGACCAGTTCTTGCCCAACCGAGCCATCCAAAAGAGTAATATCTGCCATCTTAAGACTCCTCAGGGGATTAGAACCATCTTTCCCGGCGACGTTTTGGATAGGAAATCCTCTTGCGCCTTGGCAATGTCCTTCAGGGGGTAGGTGCGTGAAATCAATGGCTTGATCCGCCCTTCGTTCATCAACTCAACCAAGCGACCAAAAACCTCAGGCGACTGATAAGTGCAGCCGTGAATGGTGATGTCGCGCAGATAGATATCGCGCAGATCGGCCTCGACGATCGGACCGCCAATGGCGCCGGAGACGGCATAATGACCGCCCGGCTTCAGTGCGAGGATCAGGCCGGACCAAGCGGCACCACCAACCACATCTATCACGGCATCGAACATGTCCTTTGGGATGGAAGCGTCGCGTTCGAAAGTCGAAACAGCACCTTGTGATTTGACCGCTTCTGCTTTGGCCGCACCGGTCACACCGCAGACGGACGCACCGCGCAAAGCCGCCAGTTGTACCGCCGCCAAGCCAACACCTCCGGACGCGCCAGTGATCAAGACCTTGTGCCCGGCGGTGACGCCAGCCCGTGTCAACAGGTTCTCGGCCGTCCCGAATGCGCAGGGAATTGCAGCGATTTCCACGTCCGTCAAGGGCGACGCGGACACATCGTAAAGGTCATCTGCCTCAACCAGACAATATTGCGCGAACGCCCCGTCGATTTCTGAACCCAGTGCGATAAATCCATGCGGGTTACCGGGCCTTGGGCGTGGCAGGTTGATTGGGCAGGTCACGCGCTGCCCATGTTCGAATGAACTACCTGTTCCAACTGCCTCAACGATACCGCACAGATCACCGCCCTGAACACGCGGGAACTGCAGGGCCCCGCCCCAACCGCCTGCTTCGACCTCTTGATCGACCGCATCCGTGGCGCCAGTCACATCCGACGAATACCAGCCCACCCGCGTATTGATATCTGTATTGTTGACCCCGGCAGCAGCCACCCGGACAAGCACCTGACCCGACCCGGGCTGGGGAATGGGTATGTCGTCACGCCATTCCAACGCCTCTGGACCACCATGGCGTGTGAGGTAGACACCGGCCATCGTTGCAGGAGATGCCATCATTCAGCTCTCGTCATCGGGGTGAGGCGGGATTGGTCCCATTGGCACGATATCGTAACGGGCATTCAACTCAGACATCTTTGCCTCATCAGCGAAATCGGTTTCGCTCATCTTTGCAAGTTCCGCTAGAAAACCGTCAAACCCCGATGGTTGAAAGATCATCAGCATCTTAGCAGGCGCATTCCCGATCACGCGGCAAGCATGGGCTACCCCCGGCGGGACATGCATCGTGGTTCCTTTGCCACATCGGTGCCAATCCCCGTTAACGTAGAAGTCCACTTCACCTTCAAGGAAATAGAACGTCTCGGCATGGGTGTCGTGGCGATGAAGGCCAAGCGCAAAGCTGGCCTTCAGATTGTCTTCCATGAGCGTATAGGCACCATCCGTGTCTTTTCCGGACACTTTGACAAAGGTATGATCGTTTTCCCAGTCATAGTTGGGGCCCTCACCGGGTCCCAAAATGGCGTATCGTTTGCTCATGGCGGCCTCCTTGAGAGTCTAAGCGCGCAACCGCTCATTCTCGGGATCCCAAAGCGGTTGATCCTGCTCTACCACGGCGCGGCACTTCTGACCGTAGATTTCGATCTCAAGCTCGGTGCCCGGATTTGCCAGATCAGCCTTAATCATGCCCAGCGCGATCGATTTGCCAACGCGGTACCCCCAAGCGCCCGAAGTGGTCTCGCCGACAATCTCTCCGTTTTGCCAAATGCAGGACATGTAAGGCGCATCGCTATCGCCTGCATCAACGGTCATCGTGACAAATGCCTTTTTCACGCCTTGCTGCTTTTCGTTCAGGATCGCGGCCTTGCCCGGGAAATCCTGTGGCTTGTCCAGCTTGACGAACCGCTCCAGCCCACCTTCCAGCAATGTGTAGTCGGTTGACAAGTCGCCCTTCCAGGTGCGGTAGCCTTTTTCGATACGCAGGCTGTTCAGAGCATACATGCCAAAGGGTTTGGCACCGACGTCCAAAATCGCATCATAGATCGCAGGCATATCCGCATTTTCGGCATGAACCTCCCAGCCCAGCTCGCCAGCGTAGGACACGCGCAACAAGGCGACCCAACCGCCCTTGATTTCGCTTTCCTGAAAACTGAGCCAAGGCAACGACAGATCTGCATCACATACTTTGCTCAGAACGTCCCGAGATGCGGGTCCCGTGACGATGAGCGTGCTCATTCGGGTTGTCCAATCGTCAAGCGCAAAGGCAGCGTCGGCGGGTATGTGGCGCTCCAGCCACTCGCGGTCGTGCCACTGCGCCGTCGCCGCCGTGACCAATATAAAGAGGTCCTCTGCCTCCCGCGTGACAGACATTTCAGTCACGATCCGACCGCGTTCATCCGAGAAATACACCAGCCCAACGCGGCCAATCTTGGGTAGCGCCCCCGTGACCATGCCACGCAGCCACTCATCCGCACCGGGTCCTTGAATTTTGAATCGCGAAAAGCCTGGCAAATCCAATACACCGCAATGGTCGCGCACAGCCTCGCATTCCTGTTTGATCCGCTGCTCCCACGGACCAGAACGACCCCAGGTATGGGTCGCCTCAAGCGAGGTGTCATCGCCGGGTTGCGCGAACCAATTGGCGCGTTCCCAGCCATTATAGGCGCCCATGACACCGCCTTGGTCTTTGACCTTGGCATGTATCGGCGACAGCTTTTTGTCGCGGGCGGCAGGCCATTCATGGTGGGGGAAATGCATGGCGTATTCATTGCCGTAAACTTCCATGCCTTTCCGATTGCAATAGTCCTGATCGGTGTAGTCGGTATATCGGCGCGGATCGACGGCCCACATATCCCATTCGGTGCTGCCATCGACGATCCATTCGGCCAGCACTTTGCCAGCACCACCGCCCTGCGCAATCCCGAAGGTAAAGGTGTGTGCCTCGAACGCATTCTTTACGCCCGGCATTGGGCCGATCAGTGGCAGACCATCTGGCGCGTAGGGGATCGGTCCATTGATCACGCGGCCAACACCCGAGGTTGCCATTAGCGGCACACGCTCCATCGCGTCCGTCATGATATCCTCGATCCGATCCAGATCGTCATTCCACAGTTGGAACGAGAAATCTTCGGGCATCGGGTCATCCTCGGTCATCCAATGGCCCTTACAGTTGGGTTCATAGGGGCCAAGATTGAAGCCGTTCTTTTCCTGCCGCAGGTAGTAGGAGATATCTACGTCACGCAGCAGCGGAAGTTTCTTGCCGCCGTTCTCTTTGGACCATGTTTCGACTTCAGGCACTTCGTCGGTCAAAAGATACTGGTGGCTCATCACCATGGCCGGAACGGTGCGACCACCAAAGGCTTTGAACCATTCACCCACACGCTGCGCATAGTAACCGGCGGCGTTCACAACATAATCGCAGTCGATGTCGCCCTTATCCGTATGGACGGTCCAGGTTCCATCACCACGCTGCGTCACGCCAGTTGCGGGTGTGAAGCGCAGGATCTTTTGCCCAAGATCACGCGCACCCTTGGCCAGAGCTTGGGTCAGCTGCGCAGGATCGATATCACCATCGGTTGGGTCATATAGGACGCCTTCGAGGTCATGCGTTTCAAGAAATGGATACCGTTCCTTCGCTTCTTCCGGGGTCCACATCTCCATCGGGATACCCTGGTACCGACCCATCGACATGGCATGTTCGAATTCCTGCATCCGCTCCTTGCTGTGCGCCAATCGGATCGACCCCGAAACGTGATAGTTCATTGGGTAGTCGACCTCATCGGCAAGGCGTGAATACAGCTCGGTCGAGTAGCGCTGCATATTCATGATCGCCCATGAATTTGAGAAGGTCGGTACATTGCCTGCAGCGTGCCATGTCGAACCAGCAGTCAGTTCGTTCTTTTCCAGTAGAACACAATCGGTCCAACCTTTTTTTGCCAGATGGTAGAGCGAGGAGGTCCCCACCACACCACCACCGATGATGACCACGCGGGCTTTCGTCGGAAAATCACTCATGCGTTTAGTTCCCTATC
Organism: uncultured Ruegeria sp.; assembly: GCF_947489545.1. Classification (NCBI taxonomy): domain Bacteria; kingdom Pseudomonadati; phylum Pseudomonadota; class Alphaproteobacteria; order Rhodobacterales; family Roseobacteraceae; genus Ruegeria; species uncultured Ruegeria sp. The sequence goes on from NZ_CANLDZ010000011.1 coordinate 27,403, forward strand.
ACTGTGCCTCTTGAGGCAGGTCGTCTTTGATGTCGTAGTAATCGCCCTTGTCGGCCACAAAGATGTGCCGGGCGAGCTTCAGGTCGGTGGGCTCATCCAAGGCGCCCATAGAAATTGAAATCGTATCTTCATCATCGTGCTGCCAGAACAGGAACGATCCGCAGGCCCTGCAGAATCCACGGCGCGCAATGTCCGAGGCACGGAACCAACTCAGCGTTTCATCCGACGAAAAGCTGAGATTGTCCTCATGGGTACTCGTCGAGGCCCAGACATGGCCTGATTGGTTGCGGCACTGGCCGCAATGACACGCGGATGGTGCAGAAAGCGCACCATCGATCGCAAACGCAACCGAACCGCAGAGGCATGAGCCTGAATGCATGTGACTATCCCTTCGCAATAGGCGCGGTGCTGGTTCCCAGCAACACACCGTAGATGATGAAGCAGCCCGCCATCGCCCGACGGACCCAAGTATTGAAAACCGCTCCTAAAGCCGCTTTTCCCATCACGGCGCCCAATACGGTGAACCCTGTGTAGCTGAACATTGTGATCACCAGCGCGGTCGGCATGATCATCATCATCTGCTCCCAGATCGGCACGTCTGGCTGCACGAACTGGGAAAAGGCCGCGAGATATCCGGCAACGCTTTTGGGGTTGATCGTCGCTACCGCCAATGCGTGCAGATAGACCTGCCGCGCAGGGCGTTCCGAAGCAGGCGCAGGTTTTGTTGCATTCATCCAGCTTCGAAGACCGAGCCAGATAAGAAATCCGGCTCCGACAAGTTTTGCAATGAAGAACCCAGTTGGTGAGGCAGCGATAAGGGCTGTCACGCCCAGCGCCGAAAGGATCAAGAATGCACTGGCCTGTGTCAGGATGGCCAGTACACCCAGCATCGCTTTGGAAAGCGGCAAGCTCATTCCGTTTGATATACAGTTGACCGCATTCGGCCCCGGTGTGGTGACGAACACCACCCAGAACAGCGCGAATATGGTCCAGGCATCAAAGCTCATCAGTACACCGGCGGAGCGATGACCCAGATGGCCACAGCAGGAGAGAAGAATGGGTTCGACCATTGGTAGGGTTCGTGTCGGATCCGAAAGCTGTCACCGGGCCCAACCGTGAATTTGCGATCCCCAATTTTCAGATCCAGATTGCCCGAAATCATGTACCCCACTTCTTGCGTGGGCCGATTTGCAGGGGTCTGCATGCGCGAGTTCGGCTCAAATGTGGAATACACCATCTCAAAGTCATCGGTCAGATCGGGTGAGAGCAATTCTTCGATCAAACCTTCCTCATTTGACCCCATTGGCCGACGTGACCCTGCCCGGACGATGTATCCTTGCTCATCTGCTGGCGCGGCCGAATGTGCAAACAGCATCGACATTGGCACACCCAGACATTCTGCGATCAACCTCAGGTCTGAGATCGAAGGTTCAGACATATCACGCTCAACCTGGCTGAGCCAACCGACAGACCGATCCAATCGTGCGGCAATTTCGATCAGGGTCAACCCACGCGCCTTGCGCAGGGCGCGCAAATCCGCTCCGAGTGTGGCGCTGGGTAAGGCCTGGCTGTTCACTAACCGCTCCGAATCTTGTGAAATTTTCTTTCCGTTTTTCACGATGAAGCAAAACTGTGAAATTTCAAAGTATTTTTTCATTTGCAGCGTGTCACCCAGATGTCTAATCGTCTGGCATGTGGATTTCGGTGGTGTACCTTTGGATGATCAACGTCCTGACCTTGCTAACTTTTGGTTGGGACAAGGCACGCGCAAAACGACGCAGGCGCAGGGTTCCTGAGCGTAAATTGCTCTGGCTGGCTGCGCTTGGTGGCAGCCCCGCAGCGCTTCTAGGTCCCTGGATATTCCAGCACAAGACACGCAAGCGCGGATTCACGATGCGGTTGCTAGGGATCGTTCTGGCGCAGTCGGCGGCTGTTTACCTGGTGATTTCAGGAAACCTTTTCGGGCTGGATTGACACGTAGAAACTACCCCTTTGAAAGGCGGTTACCCAAATTCTATCCGCAAATGATGACTTGGCTTTCTCAGAACAAACTCATCCCGTATCCAACGAAGAACCCGCCTTTGACCGCCGAAGGCAACCATTTCAACAGCGCCGTCAAAGCTGACCCAAACATAGTCACTGTGCTCAAAGTTCAGTTTCACGTCAGCTTCGTTGTCGATGTAAGCAACAAATACTGGGGACATCGTTATGGCATCGCGATGTGGCTCGTAAAACTGTTCGCAAATGTCAGCAGAGTACAGCGAAACCGCTTCTAAACCCGTTTCTTCCCGCAGTTCACGCAGCGCAGCCTGCCAAGCCGTTTCGTTTTCTTCAATCGAACCGGCGATCTGGCACCATTCTCCTTCAAGCGACTGGGTGCGCTTCAACAGCAAGACTTCGACATTGTCACGACCTTCACGAATGGCGACCAATGAGACAATGAATGCTCTGATAGGAACTTCGGGCACATCGATATCCGCTTGCTTGAGCTGCGTTGTCAGTATCGCGAGAATACACTGGTTAGGATTTCACCAAGTTTCTCTGCGTCTTTCTCATCAAACGCATCCGGCTGGTCACTATCGATATCAAACACCGCGATAACCTCGCCAGCCGCGTTCCGGACCGGTAGAACCAGTTCGGATCGGGTCGAGGATGCACAGGCAATGTGACCGGGAAAGGCATCGACGTCGGCGACAAGCTGCACTTCACCCGTACGCGCGGCAGCGCCGCACACACCCCGATCAAAAGGGATCACAAGGCAACCATGGCCGCCCTGATAAGGTCCGATTTTCAACAACCCGGGCGCGGTGACACGATAAAACCCGGTCCAATCGAACCGTGCATCAGAATGGTGCACTTCACAGGCAACAGTTGCCATCAGGGCGATTTCGTCAGTTTCGCCCTCGGTCAGGGCAGCAATGGTTTTGGCAAGCGCGCCATAGTCGATCATCATGTGTGTACCCGTTTCGCTGAGGGGTCAGGACACCGCCCGGTTCCCGAACCGCTTGGTCAATTCCCCCGAATTATTGCGAAACAGGGAAAGGGTCAAACGCGTTCAATGGCGATGGCTGTACCTTCCCCACCACCTATACAAATCGCGGCGACGCCCCGCTTGAGGTTGCGTTTTTCCAGCGCATTCAAAAGCGTCACCATGATCCGGGCACCGGACGCACCGATAGGATGCCCCAATGCGCAGGCGCCACCGTTCACGTTGACCTTGTCGCGTGTCAGACCCATTTCATGCATGAAGGCCATGGGAACCACGGCAAAGGCCTCGTTGACTTCCCACAGATCGACATCCTCTTTCGCCCAACCGATGCGCTCCAACAGCTTTTGCGCCGCCGGAACCGGAGCGGTGGTGAACAGACCCGGGGCCTGCGCATGGCTTGCATGGCCCAGGATCCGGGCGCGAACGTTCAGACCCTGAGCCTCAGCTGCGTCAGCAGAGGCGAGGACGAGCGCCGCAGCCCCGTCAGAGATGGAAGAGGAATTGGCAGCTGTGACGGTTCCGTCTTTCCGGAAGGCCGGTTTGAGGGTCGGTATTTTCTCGGGCCGCGCGGATTTGGGCTGCTCATCAACATCCTGCGTTAGTTCACCTTTTCGAGTTCGCACGACAAAGGGCGTGATTTCACCCTCGAACGCACCACTGTGCTGTGCCGTCAACGCGTTTGACAGCGATTGCAGGGCGTACTCGTCCTGTGCTTCGCGCGTGAACTGATAGGCTTCTGCGCAGTCCTCGGCAAAAGTGCCCATCAGGCGACCCTTGTCGTAAGCATCCTCCAACCCGTCGAGAAACATGTGGTCAACCACCTGACCATGGCCAATACGTGCCCCGCCACGCATCTTCGGCAGCAGGTACGGCGCGTTTGTCATGCTCTCCATCCCGCCTGCAATCATCGTGTTCGCATGGCCCAGCGCAATCTGATCAAAGGCAATCATCGCCGCCTTCATCCCTGACCCGCACATTTTGTTGAGCGTGGTGGCCGGGACCTCTTCGCCCAGACCTGCCGCAAATCCTGCTTGACGAGCGGGCGCCTGACCCTGCCCCGCCGGAAGGACGCACCCCATCAACATCTCATCAACTGTCCGGGCACCTGCCTGCTGCAGGGCAGCAAGCGCAGCACTGCCGCCCAGCTCAGCCGCAGTGACACTGTCAAAGACACCCTGAAACCCACCCATCGGTGTACGCGCGGCCCCTGCAATCACGACTTCTTTCATCCCGGTATTCCTTCTGTTGTCGGCCCTTGAATACCGAATGGTAAGAATTGCCGTCTAGCGTATTTATACGACGCAATTTCAGTTTGGAGGGCAGTCGATCATGGGGCTGACCAGCACAATCACTGGCGCAACACAAGTTATCACGGTTCATTCCGACCGTATCGACGCCGCAATGGCCATACAGTTCAAAGAAGATATGCGCCGCGAAACCGATTCGGGTACAAATCGAGTTGTTCTCGATCTTGCGGGTGTGGAATTTATCGATTCCAGTGGCCTCGGCGCGATTGTCGCATCGATGAAGCAGCTGGGAGGCAATCGAAAACTGGATTTGGCGGGACCTCAACCGGTCGTCGAAAAAGTGTTCAGATTGACGCGCATGGACACAGTTTTTCGGCTGTTCCCGACCTTGGACGACGCATTGTCAGCCACCGCTGACTAACCTCTAGCAGGAGTGGACCGGCGTGAATCCAATTTCTAACGAGACCTGTCTGGAGTTGAGCTTTCCCGCAACGGAAGCTGAGGCCAGTGCCGGGATTGAACAGCTTAGCATCGGTTTGTCCAATCAAGGCTTACCTGTGCAGAAAGCGGATGATGTGAAAATCGCACTGGCTGAAGCCATCAACAATGTCGTCGAACATGCTTATGCTGGCATCGCGCCGGCGAAAGTACAGGTCACTTGTCGACTGGATCAGGATCGACTGGATATTCTGATCTCGGACACGGGCAACCCTCTGCCAGGATTGCACCCCCCTGACGGAATACCAGCCTCGGTCGATACGACCCAGCAGGATCTGCCGGAAGGCGGGTTTGGGTGGTACCTCATATATGAATTAACGAGTGATATCAGCTACGAGCGTCGCAAGGGATGCAATCGACTATCCTTGCGGTTTGATTTTACGGGGCACAGTTAGTTTAGCGAGGATAGTCACAATAAGGCCATTTTCGAACCATTGTAGCGCCCCAAACAACGTTCATAACTCATCCTGTAGCTCAGATAGCTTCCCTCGGCGTCACGAATCACAGCCCCCACCCAGTGAACGGCGCCGAGGAACTTCTCCCTTGAAATAGCTGGACAAAACGAGACCGCGATATACCTTCGCCACGTCAATGCGAAGGGGATGCGCCATGCGTGATTTGCACAAACCGGGTCGGTCAGAGGTTTTGGCAACCGAAGGGATGTGCGCCACATCGCACCCGCTGGCTGCAAAGGTGGCGATCGATGTTCTCGCCCAAGGCGGCAATGCGATGGATGCTGCGATTGCCGGTGCCGTTCTGCTTGGAATTTGTGAGCCGCAAATGACAGGATTGGGCGGTGATTGCTTTGTTCTGTTCAATCGAGCGGGCGAAAACGAAATACGCGCCCTGAACGGTTCGGGCCGCGCGCCTGAGAGCGCTTTGGCGCAACACTTGCGGGACAAGGGTTTTGCCTCCGTTCCCCTGAACAGCCCGGACGCCGTCACCATTCCCGGTGCGGTGGACGTGTTTTGTCACCTTGCCCAGACCGAGGGGCGCTTGGGTCTGGAAGCTCTTTTGCAACCGGCGATTCACTATGCGGAACGGGGCGTTCCAGTCGCCCCCAGAGTGGCTTTTGATTGGCAGATCGGTGCGGCGACGCTGCAAGGCAGCGCCAGAGAGCGCTATTTGATCAACGGAAAGGCACCAGAAACCGGTCAGGTTTTTCGAGCACCGGGGCAAGCAGAAGTTCTACGCCAGATCGCCCGCAATGGGCGCGACGCCTTCTATTCGGGCGAAATCGCTCAAGACATGATCGCAGCATTGGCTTCAATGGGCGGCGTTCATACCGACGAGGATTTTATGAATACCAGATGCACGGTCACGGACCCCATAAGCGGAGACTACGGTGGCATCGAACTTGTCGAGCATCCGCCCAACGGACAAGGCGCCACGGCCATTCTGTTGCTGAACATTCTCAAGCATTTCGATCTGCAAAACATGGATCCTTTTGGGGCAGAACGGGTGCATGTCGAGGCTGAGGCCACGAAACTGGCGTATGACGCACGAAATCGTCTCATCGCCGATCCGGATCACACCGATATGTCGGAGCGGTTCTTGAACCGTGAGATAGCAGAGCAGCTTGCCGCCCTAATCGATCCAAAACGCGCGATGTCGACACCGGCGCCGCTGACCGAGACGGTCCATAAGGACACGGTTTATATTACTGTTGTGGACCCGGACCGAATGGCCGTGTCGTTGATCTATTCCATATTTCACAGTTTTGGTTCAGGCATTGCATCCGAAAAATACGGAATTCTTCTGCAGAACCGAGGGGCTGGATTTACCTTGCAGCCGGGTCATCCCAATGAATTTGGTGGCGGGAAACGTCCCATGCATACGATTATCCCGGGGATGCTTCGCCAAAACGGCCGGGTGATGATGCCATTTGGAGTTATGGGCGGAGCCTATCAACCAACCGGTCACGCGCGTTTCCTGTCCAACCTTACTGATTTCGGCCTTGGCCTGCAGGAGAGCATTGATGCCCCTCGCGCTTTTGCTGACGGATCCGTCCTAAAACTGGAGCGCGGCTATACAGATGGGATCTCGAAACAATTGTCTGAAATGGGTCACAATATTCAAGAACCGGAAACACCACTGGGTGGCGCACAGTCAATACGAATCCGCGAGGATGGAGTTCTCGAAGGAGCCAGTGATCCGCGCAAAGACGGCTGCGCTATCGGGTATTGACGGAAACCGCATCGAGACGTGCGGGTCAGACTTACTCAGTTAAGGTGGAAGTGCAGCGGATATCCACCGTCTTCAAAAGGCCCGAACATGTTGGGAATGTCGGGATGCTCAACGGGCTCACCCGACTGGTCAGCGATCAAATTTTGTTCTGAAACATAAGCTACATAGAAGGATTGGTCGTTCTCGGCCAGCAGGTGGTAGAATGGCTGATCTTTGATCGGGCGGCTGTCTTCCGGGATCGCCTCATACCATTCCTCAGTGTTTGAAAACTCAGGATCCACGTCAAAAACCACCCCTCGGAAGGGATGTTTTTTGTGGCGAACCACCTGACCCAGGCGGTACTTGGCTTGTGTCTTCAGCATTATTCTGCCCCCAAAGCAGTTACTACCCCGTTCCGGGTATAAAATCCAATCATTGATCTGCAATTCAGGGAAACAGTCTGTGAACCTCTGACTGACAGTGTGCAAGGACATGGGGTTCGTTTTTTCAACTGCAAGGACAGGTTTTACTACGGTGACGTTAGGTTTCGTCGTCGATTAGCTGGCTGTCGCCCGATTTGCGACGCAGGAAATGACGTGTGCTTGCATGTCCACGCCTGACGGATCGGCCGTTTTGGCCATCGCTTCATGACGAATGTGATTCCCTCAGACTACAATCTGCGCTAGAATAAAGAAAAAAGGCACGAGGCACATGAGCAGAATTCTTATCGTACTCTTCGGGGTGCTGCTTTTGGCATCCTGCGGGGGTGGTTCGCAACGACCGCCCAGCAAGCTGAACGATGCATGCAGCATTGCGCGCGAACGTCCCGATTTCATCAAGGCGTTCAAAAGCACCGAGCGGAAATGGGGCGTGCCGGTCCACGTCCAGATGGCGACAATTTATCAGGAAAGCCGATACCGCCACGACGCGCGCACGCCGCATCGTTACGTATTAGGCGTGATCCCGATGGGTCGGCAAAGTAGCGCCTATGGCTTCAGTCAGGCTCTGGATGGAACCTGGGATGAATATCAGCGCGAAACCGGAAAGCGCCGCGCCAAGCGGGATCGCATCCGCGATGCATCTGACTTTATCGGTTGGTACATGAACAAATCGTACGAGCGCAACGGCATTCACCCCGCCGACACACGCAATCAGTATCTAGCCTATCACGAAGGTCACACTGGTTTTGCGCGCGGAAGCTATAACAATAAGTCCTGGCTGCTGAACGTCGCCAGCGATGTGGATTCACGCGCACAGTTGTATCAGTCACAACTGGCCGGTTGCAGATACTAAGACTGGCTTGGCGGGTCAGCGATTGTCTGACCCGCGCCTTTCCTTGCTGGAAAACAAATCCTGATCCAGGCGACCGCCGTCCGCCAGCGGTCCAAGCAATACCGTGGTCTGGCTGCCTGCGTTATCATGGATCACCCATTTGCGAAGCTCAACCGGATCACCTGTGAACATAAGTTCAATACGACCGGAATCTGGGTTTTTGGGATCCTGAGCTGTCACGACTGTAGCCGTACCATCGAAGCTATGGCCCACGACCATATTCGCCTGACTAAGGTTCACGTTCCGCGCCAAAACCAAGGATAGTGGGGTGCGCTTCAGGGGATACTGCTCGGGCGGCTGGTTCGACTTAGGGTCGAATATCTTGACGCTGCCAGACCGGGCCACAACAACCGCACTGTTGGGTGGGTCGTATTCAAACCGCATTTTGCCCGGTCGCTCCAGCCACAGCTTCCCTGTGCTCAGCGACCCGTCATCATTGACCTGAGTGAACGTTGTCTGAACCGTTTTCAAACCGTTCAGGTAGGTTGATATCTGCGACAGCGGAAGCTTATCCGCGGCCCAGGCCGCCGGGGCAGCCATTGTTAAAGCAAGGGCAAAAGCAATCTGTTTCATGACACTCAGATATGCGCTTTGACCTTGTTATTAAATATCCTATTGCTCGGGGACCAGGATTTCGCGCTTACCGACATGATTTGCCGATGAAACAACGCCTTCGTCCTCCATTTGCTCAACAAGCCGCGCAGCTTTGTTGTAACCAATGGCAAGTTTCCGCTGAATGTATGAGGTCGAGCATTTGCGATCCTTGATCACAATCGCCACCGCCTGATCGTACAGAGCGTCCTCACCATTGGTATTACCACCGGTGTTCAAGCCCAAAACAGCATCGATATTGTCGGCTTTGTCTTCGGCCGGACCATCCAAAACGGTGTTCACATAGTCCGGCGGGCCGTACTGTTTCAGGTGGTTGACGATTTCTTCGACCTCTTCGTCCGAGACAAATGGGCCGTGACAACGGGTGATTTTGGCGCCGCCCGCCATATAGAGCATGTCGCCCTGACCCAGCAGTTGTTCAGCGCCCATTTCACCCAGAATGGTACGGCTGTCGACTTTCGATGTTACCTGGAACGAAATACGGGTCGGGAAGTTTGCCTTGATCGTACCGGTAATCACGTCGACTGAAGGCCGCTGCGTGGCCATGATCAGGTGGATACCCGAGGCCCGTGCCATCTGTGCCAGACGCTGAATACAGGCCTCAATCTCTTTACCTGCAACCATCATCAGGTCGGCCATTTCGTCGACAATGACAACGATATAGGGCATCGACTCTGGTGCGAATTCCTCCGTCTCGAACATCGGCTCGCCGGTTTCATCGTCAAACCCGGTCTGAACCGTACGGCTGAACATTTCGCCCTTGGCCAGCGCATCCTTCACCCGGCCATTGTAGCCGGCGATATTGCGGACACCCATTTTGGACATCTTGCGATAGCGATCTTCCATCTCGCCGACGACCCATTTCAGGGCGACAACTGCCTTTTTCGGGTCGGTTACAACGGGCGACAGCAAGTGCGGAATGCCATCATAAACCGACAATTCCAACATCTTGGGGTCGATCATGATCAGGCGGCACTCATCCGGAGTCAGCTTATACAGCAGCGACAGGATCATCGTGTTAATTGCCACCGACTTACCGGAACCGGTGGTTCCGGCAATCAGAAGGTGAGGCATCTTGGCCAGATTAGCTACAACAGACTCGCCGCCGATATCCTTCCCCAATGCCAGCGGCAGGGCCTGATTGCCGTCGCCAAAATCTCGGCCGGACAGAATTTCCCGCAAAACCACCATCTCGCGGTTCTCGTTCGGCAATTCGATGCCAATGACCGAGCGACCCGGCAGGGTCGAAACCCGTGCCGATAGCGCTGACATCGACCGCGCGATATCGTCGGCCAGACCGATCACACGGCTGGCTTTCAAGCCTGGTGCGGGCTCCAATTCGTACATGGTAACAACCGGGCCGGGACGGACGCTGACGATCTCGCCTTTGACACCGTAGTCGTCCAGCACGTTTTCAAGCATCCGTGCATTTTCCTCCAAGGCCTCATCGCTCAGATGATGGCGCTGAATGGCGGACGGGTTTGACAACAAGCCAAGCGGTGGCAATTCGAAATCCGAGTGCTTTTCTTCGAATGACAATGTCGGTTGCGCCTCGGCCTGCGCACGACGCGACGGTGAAGGTGCACGGCGAACCGGTTGTGCCACAACGGGCTTCCGCGGTTCTGCGACTGGAATTTTCATCGCAGGGCGCGATTGCATCGCCTGATCGGCCGCATCTTCAAACACGGCTTCGTCCTCAATTTCTGGCTGGGGCTGATACTCATTCATGTAGTCGTCGGCATCAGCCAGCTGCGGTGCATATGCGTCGGCAACCGGGTCTTGCCTGTCGACTGCCCCGGCACCTGTCATCGGCGGTTCCGGCGGCAAACCCGTCGAAGTCAGTGGCGGCTCAGGTGGTAATCCATCGTTCTGCGAAGCATTCAGGATCAGGGGGTCGGGTCCGCGCCCCCTGCCCTTGGTGAGCGGCAGATTCGGATCGGGCTCTGGTGTCACTTCCCCGCTGGCGACTTTGCGATTGCGCACAGCCGCCGAGATTTTGGACTGAATGCGGTCCTCTCCGGGCATGTCATCATAGCCCATGACAGGATCCGGGTCGATCAACTCAGGTTCTGGCATTGGGTCCGGGCGGCGGATCAGTGAGGGCATTCTGGCCAGTAGACCCGTCTTAGCAACGGGTTCCGGATCGAACAATTCCGGCTCATCAAAGACTGGATCGGCGTAGGCCAACTCGTCCTCGTAAACAGCCTCGGCCGCTTCCACGCGAGCCGCTTTGCGATCTTCCCACTGTGCGCGACGTTCGCGCGCAGCCCGTGCCGTCGCTGACGCTCCGCGGCCCAACAGGGTCATCAACATGTCGTAGGCCATCACGAGTCCCAACAGAAACGCGCGGAACCCCCGCTGTACATCCGTTTTGATGAAGCCCAGCACAAAGATACCCAATGCGATCATCCCAACGGCCATAATCAGGGACATCAGTTTGACCAGAAAATGAGAGGCGATCGGCAGCAGGGTCAGCAAGGCGCCCATTGCAGTATCACCGAACAGGCCTCCTAACCCATAGCTATGGGTCGCGCGCCAATCGGCACCGGGTAGCAGCGTTGCGGCGTACACAGAGACAACGGCAATCCAGATCGGGGCAAAGATCAAGCGGGCTACGGCCCGCTCTTCTCCGAAATGCCCGGCAAACCGCACACCCCAGCCAATCAGCACCAACGCAATGCCCCAGCTTCCCCAACCAACGATCATGAACAGCGGCGCTGCGATCGAGGCGCCGATCCGCCCCATCCAGTTCTGCACTGGTGCGTCTGTTGATACCATCCAGTTCGGATCGTCCGGCGTATAGGACCAGATCATTGCAGCGGCGGCAAAGCCCAAAAGGATCAGGGCTATCCCGATCAGTTCCTTGCTGCGCCGTTCAATCGCGGCTTGGGTCGTGCTGTCCAACAATGGATCGCGGTTGCGCGCGTTGTAAGATGCCATTTTGCCCTCGTACCTCACAAATAGATGCAGTCGCGGAGCTGGGTCAGCCCGTGCTGCATCTCTGTTCTTGGGGCCACCATGGCGACCCTGATAAACTGCTCGCCCGGGTTCTGTCCCGGATCACCTTGAGAAAGATATGCGCCCGGCAAAACCCGAACTCCGGTTTCCTGCCAAACCTTAAGCGCTGTTTCCTCGCCATTCTCGACGGGCAACCACAGGAAAAACCCGGCTTCAGCGGGCATGTAGCCCTGAACGCCGGCGAAAACCGCATCCGCAATGGCGTATTTTTCCTGATAGAGCGCACGGTTTTCAGCAACATGGGCCTCGTCTGCCCAAACCCGGGCAGCGGCAGCTTGAAGCGGTGCGGGCAACGGGGCACCTGAGTAGGCGCGCAACTGTTTGACGCGCTTGATCGTTTCTGGCCCGCCTGCAATCAGACCCGACCGCAAACCAGCTAAATTCGACCGTTTCGACAGTGAATTGAACAGCGTGACCCGCTCGGGATCAGCGCCGAGCTCTTGTGCGACAGTCAGAACGCCAACTGGTGCCTCGTCGCGGTAAATCTCGGAATAGCACTCATCGGCGAAGATGCGGAAATCGTATGCCTCGGCCAGCCGGATCAATTCGGCCCAATATTCGCGCGATGCGACCGCCCCCTGCGGGTTCGCGGGCGAGCAGATATAGGCCACGGCGGTGCGGTTCAACACGTCCTCGGGCAAGCCTGCATAATCCGGCAAATGTCCCGTGGCTGCGGTGGCAGGTACGAAATACGGCTCCGCTCCGACCGAGATCGAGGCGACCATGTAGACCTGATAAAATGGGTTCGGGCACAGGACGACCGGTTTTTGGCCGTTCTTTTGTTCGGGGCACAGGGCCATCGCGGCATTATATAACCCCTCGCGCGTGCCGTTCAGAGCCATCACATTGGTGTCCGGATCCATCGCCACGCCATAGCGCCGTTTGATCCAGTCAGTGATGGCAGCGCGCAGTTCGGGTGATCCTTCATTCGGCGGATATCCCTGGAATCCACCCGCGTTTTCCATGATCACATCCGTCACCCAGGCCGGAAAATCGTGCTTGGGCTCGCCGATGGTCATGTGAATTACGTCGCCACCCGGCTGATGATGATCCAACAGGGCGCGCAGGCGCGGGAATGCATATGCCGGTAGGTTCGAGAACCGCTCGGGGAAATTCATAAGTACTGCCTCAATACCGGGATCATTTTCGCCCCGTTTTTTGTCAGATTACAGATCACGCACCCCTTCGTCCAGACAAAGAGGTGCCGAATCAGGGGATTGTGGCATTCAGGTCAGTGCAGATTCGACCGCTGAACCGACACGCAATAGGGCCTCTTCAGACCCTGGATAGCCCAACATCATAAGGCCGCATCCCGGTGTTCCAGTGGGCAAAGTCAGCGCAGCCAGGCCCATCAGATTGCCGATCCGGGTGTTCCGCAGGGCAAGAAGGTTCTCGGTCACGTAATACTCATGATCGCTCATCAAACGATCCAGATTGGGCGGCAGTATTGGCGCAGTCGGGGCCAACACGGCGTCGAAACTGGCCGTTGCCGCATCCCAAGCGGTGCGGCAAGCCTTTAATTTCGACCACGCGGACACATAATCCGGACCGGAATACGTCTTGCCCATACGGAACCGTTCCAGAATTTCGGGATACATCGCCTCGGGGTTCGCTTCGATCACATCACGCCAAAGGCCATAGGCTTCGGTGGTATAAAGAACACCGGACAGACCCATCGCCTCGTTCAATTCCGGCACGTCCAAAGGAACGATTGCAGCACCAGCTTCCTTTAGTCTTTGCAGCGCATCATCATAAGCTTTGCGCGGCATATCACGCAGATCATCCTTGGCTACATTCTGCAGGTCGGCAAACCTCCGCCCTTTCAGTGTCGCCCCGCGTAGATCCGCGGGTGTTCCGCCTTCCAGGAGCGCCAGCACATGTGCTGCATCTTCGACAGATCGCGCCAAGGGCCCTACGGTGTCGAAGCGCAGGCAGAGCGGTACTGTGCCTTCCAGACTGACCCGCCCAGCGGTGGTTTTCAAACCCACCAAATTGTTCCAGGCAGCCGGGATGCGCACGGACCCGCCCGTGTCCGACCCAATGCCACATGCCGCCAAACCCCAAGCAACAGACGCCGCTGCGCCAGAGGATGATCCACCTGAAACCGCGTCTTCATCGTCAATACAGGGCGGCGTGCCGGTGATCGGGTTCAAACCAAGACCCGAAAAGGCCAATTCGCTCATATGTGTCTTGCCCAGGCAGACGGTTCCCATGGCTGTGGCGTTGCGTAGAACCACTGCGTCTGCGTCGGGTACGCGGCCTTTAAGCAAGGCTGATCCTGCCTCGGTTGCTGTACCAGCGGTATCGAACAAATCCTTCCAACTGATCGGAACCCCATCCAACAGGGAACGTCGCAAGCTCAGACCCGCTCTCTCTTTGGCGGCGGCAGCCTCGGCCCGTGCTCTGTCATGGCTCACGCGTGCATAGATCCGGTCGCGGTGCGGATGGGCGTCAATGGCGGACAGGTAGGTTTCGGTCAACTCAACCGGATCAATTTGGCCCATGCCGATTCCACGACCCAGATCACACGCCGTCATGGTCAACCAATCCTGCATTTTATCCCTCCGATTTCTGGCTTTTAGGGACGGTAGCGACAGGACCGCACATGGACAATCCCGAAAGGGCGCGCATATTGCAGGGCATGACAAAGGCTTCGGATATCCTGATCGTCGGCGGTGGCCTGAATGGCCCGGCGCTGGCGCTGGCGCTGGCGCAAACCGGGCATTCGGTTACAGTTATAGACACGCTGCCAGAGACACTGCGCATGAAGGCCACGTTTGATGGGCGCGCCTATGCCTTGGCGTTGGCGTCTCAGCGTCTTCTGGATGCGATCGAGGTCTGGGATCGGGTCGCGGAGCACGCGCAGCCAATGCTGGAAATCAAGGTGACGGACGGCCACGCAGGCGCTGGCCCGTCGCCGTTCTTTATGCATTTCGACCATGCCGAGATCGAAGAAGGTCCGATGGGATACATGGTCGAAGACCGCCACCTTCGCCGCGCCTTTTTGGACGCGATGACGCAAGAGCAGCAGATCACCCAACTCAGCGGCAAGACAGTTGTTTCTCAAAAGACCGACATGGCAGGCGTAACACTGGCACTTGACGACGGATCCACCGTTTCGGGTCAGTTGGTCGTCGGATGTGATGGTCGCCGCAGCGGTACAGCGGCGCGTGCCGGTATTAAGCGCAGCGGTTGGGACTATGGCCAAACGGCCCTGGTTTGCGCCATCGAACATGATCTGCCGCATCATGGCGTCGCCCATCAGTTTTTTATGCCCCCAGGCCCGTTGGCGATCCTGCCTCTAACCGGCAACCGCAGCTCGATTGTCTGGAGCGAACATACGGAAACCGCGCAGCGCATCAACGCCATGTCTGAGACGGATTATCTTCAGGTCCTGCGCCCCCGTTTCGGAGATTTCCTCGGTGACATATGGCTACAGGGCGACCGATTCACCTACCCGCTGAACCTGACCATCGCCAATTCCTTCATATCGGACCATTTGGCTTTGGTCGGGGACGCCGCCCACGGCATGCACCCGATTGCCGGGCAAGGCCTGAATGCAGGCCTGCGCGATGTAGGCGCATTGGCCGAGGTTCTGACTTTGGCTGGGCGTCGAGGGGAAGACATCGCATCGACACTGGTTTTGGAGCGGTATCAAGAGTGGCGCCGGTTTGACACCGCCGCTTTGGCCATGGCGACGGATGTGTTCAACAGGATGTTTTCAAACGACAACCCTGTCCTGCGGATGGGCCGCGATATCGGCATGGGCCTGGTCGGCTCGCTGCCCGGGTTGCGCCGTAGCTTTGTGCGCGAGGCCGCCGGGCTGACCGGAGACTTGCCGAAACTGCTGCAGGGCCGCGCGATTTAGTCCAGTTCGCGGGCCTCGTCCACCAACATCACTGGTATTCCATTGCGGATCGGAAACGCCAAACCCGCAGCTTTCGACACCAGCTCCTGTCGGTCAGCGTCATAATGCAGGGTCGTCTGGGTTTTTGGGCAAATCAGCGCCTCAAGCATGTGGCGGTCAAATGCGTGTTCGGATGCGTTCATTGCAGTGTTTCCTCATTTGAACCGCCACGAAGGGCGAACTCGATCAATGTCACCAGTGTTTCGCGCCGGGTGCGCAAACAGGGCGCCTCAAGCAAAGCCTGTTTTTCTTCGGGATCGAAATCCAGAAGCATCGAAAGCGAATTCACCAGTAATTCGTCATCGGCATCTTTCATGGAATCCCAATCAGTTGACAAATCCCGTGATGAGAAGAACCGCTCGAGTAAGGTTAAGAACCGTGTACGATTAAACTCGTCATCCTTTTCGGTTTTACCCAAGTCGCGGTCAAACCCATCCCATGCGACAGCACACCGCCGATAAGGTGTGAATGCGTCCAGTTCCGAAGTGATCCGAAACCGCGAAACCCCGGTGAGCGTGATCAGATACCTACCATCCTCAGTCTCGGAAAACTGTGTCACACGACCGGCACATCCGATCTGATGCAATTTCTTTTCGTCACTCGGGGACGGGTTCGGCTGCACCATGCCAATCAGACGTTCCTTGGTCTTCAAAGCATCATCCAGCATTTGCAGGTAGCGCGGTTCAAATATGTGCAAAGGCAAGCGTGACCGGGGCAACAGCAACGCCCCGGGCAGTGGAAAAACGGATATCGTATCCGGCAGGTCGGCGGGATGCATCATGTATCCGAGTGTAGCTCTGAACCGGAATTAGGCAAATATCATCGAGCTGAGTTTGCGGCGTCCGTTCAGAACAATCGGATCATTTGGCTTCAACGCATCAAAGATCGTGAACAGCTGCGACTTGGCTGCACTTTCATTCCATTCGCGATCCCGGCGGAACAGTTCCAGGAGTTGCGCCACGGCCTCTTCCACATCGCCATTGGCATGCAGTGCCTGCGCCAGATCGAATCGCGCCTGATGATTGTCCGGTTCAGCGTCCACCAGCGCTGTCAGATCGGCCACCGGACCCGCGTCAGCGGCCTGTTTGGCCAGCTCAAGCTGCGCATGGGCTGCTTCGATTTCAGGCGACGTAGAGATCTCGGCGGGTGCGCCATTCAAGATCGCTTCGGCCTGCTCAAGATCACCAGATGCAATGTGAGAACGCACAAGACCACCATAAGCCGCGGCATGGTTGGGGTCTTCGCCCAGGATAGCGGCAAAAGTCTGAGCTGCATCAACAGCGGCACCTTCAGTCAGCATTTCCTCGGCTGCTGCCACCGCGTCTTCCAATTGTCCACCGGGGCTTTCCCCACCAGCGGCTTCTATAACACGATCCACAAATGCCTTGATTTCAGATCCCGGCACGGCACCCTGAAATCCATCAACAGGCTGACCCTTGAAAAAGGCATACACGGTTGGGACCGACTGGATGCGCAATTGCGAGGCGATTGCTTGAGCTTCGTCGACATTGATCTTGACCATTTTCACCGCGCCTTTGGCAGCGGTTACGGCTTCTTCCAAAAGTGGACCGAGCGTTTTGCATGGGCCACACCAAGGTGCCCAGAAATCAACGATAACAGGAATGTCCTGTGAGGTTTCGACAACGTCGGCCATGAACGTGGCCTCGGTTCCATCTTTGATCAGATCACCGGTATCAGAGCCGGCTGCGGTGTTCAGAAGGTCCATGGCAATCACTCTTTCGTTCAAATTTGCGCCCTATATGCAACCACTGAGCGCGGAAACCAAGGGGGGAGTTTTCAGGCCGTATCCGATCAAATGTCAAAGGTCGCAAAAACCGGAGCGTGATCACTTGGTTTTTCCCAGCCACGCGCGTCGCGCAGAACCCTGCTGGAATGGCCCGCGTTCGCAATATCGGGTGTCGCCCAGACGTGATCCAGCCGCCGCCCCTTGTCCGCAGCATCCCAGTCACGCGCACGATAGGACCACCAGCTATACAGCTGCCCTTCGGGGATATCCTGACGGGTGATATCGATCCAACCGCCTGCGTCTTGGGTTTCAGCGAGTTGCTCGACCTCGATGGGTGTGTGCGACACGACCTTGAGCAGTTGCTTGTGGGACCAGACGTCATCCTCACGCGGGGCGATATTCAGATCCCCGACCAGAATTGATTTCTCTGGCTTGTCCACGTGAAACCAGTCCCGCATTTCAGTCAGATAGTCGAGTTTTTGACCGAATTTCTCATTCACCTCGCGATCGGGCACATCCCCACCTGCAGGAACATAGAAATTATGGATCGTCACTCCGTTCTCCAAACGACCGGCGATATGTCGGGCATGACCCAGACTAGCAAAGTCCTTGTCGCCAACATCCTCAATGGGTAAGCGAGACAGAATAGCGACGCCGTTATAGCCCTTTTGACCCCGCGCAATCATATGGCTGTAGCCAAGCGCCGAAAACGCCTCGGTTGGGATCTTTTCCACTGGCGATTTACATTCCTGCAGACACAGAACATCCGGTGCTTCTTCCTTTAACAGCTTCAGCACGATCGGCTCACGCAGACGGACCGAGTTGATGTTCCAGGTGGCAAGGGTAAAGGGCATGGGGTAGGCTTCCTCTGTCGCGGTTGGCGCAACCTATCGCGGTGTAGGTGCAGGTGCTATCGGAAAAAACGTCTAGGACGGGTGCCCATCAGATTGGGGTGCATCATCGCAAATCTCATACCAATCAGGTTTCTCCGAGACAAACTCGTGAAACTGGACCTTTGAAGTCAACGTCGTGTCCAGCGCGTTCGCTGCGATTGGGAAACTGTCTTCATCCGACAGAATCTCGCCAAGAGATGTTCCGCAGCCTTTGCAGAAACATCTGCCGTATTTGTAAGGAGCATTTGGCCGGTACAACGCCACCTTGTCCCTACCCTGCAGCCATATCAGATCTTCCTTTTTCACAAACACAATCGTGCTGGCCCCGGCTTTACGGCATCGGGAACAATGACACGTGCCCATTACGGAGGGTTCGCGTTTCAGTTGAAACCTGGCTGTTCCGCAACAACAACTACCCTGAATCACCAAGAATGCCTCCATCCAGAAAATTCCAACGGAACATTACAAGAACATCTGATGCTGAGCAATGTTGGAATTGCCTGCAATCCTGCTGATAACAAGCAATAACAGAACAAAAAAAGGCCGGGCCAAAGGCCCGGCAGTCCAACAGGGAGGTGCATGTCATTACCCGGACATACACGGGTCGGGAGTAATCTAATTATGACCACAGAGTATCACTTTGATCCAAATCAATCTACAGGCGATCAAGATACTAGGCGATATCCGCCCGATTCTGTGACCAAAAGGCGCGCATTTGACGGATCAGGCTCGATTTTCTGACGCAGCCGGTAGATGTGAGTTTCCAGCGTGTGTGTAGTCACTCCAGCGTTGTAACCCCAGACCTCGTGCAGCAACACGTCCCGGGCCACCACACCATCAGTTGAACGATAGAGGAACTTGAGAATATTGGTTTCTTTCTCGGTCAGACGAATTTTGCGATCATCTTCAGTGATTAACATTTTCATCGCAGGCTTGAACGTATAGGGGCCAAGAACAAAAACAGCGTCTTCGGACTGTTCATGCTGCCGAAGCTGCGCGCGAATACGGGCCAACAGAACCGGAAACTTGAATGGCTTCGAAACGTAGTCATTGGCACCAGCATCCAGACCCAGGATCGTATCGGCATCGCTGTCATGGCCCGTCAGCATCAGAATCGGACTTTTGACACCTTGTTTACGCATCAGGCGACACAGCTCGCGGCCGTCCGTGTCCGGCAGACCAACATCCAGAATCACCAGGTCGTAGATCGCCTCGCGCGCCCGCTCCATTGCGGACTGACCGTCATGCGCTTCAAACACATCGAAATCCTCGGTCATCACCAGTTGTTCGCTGAGTGCTTCGCGCAGGTCTTCATCGTCATCCACCAGCAGGATTTTCTTGAGTTGAGCCATTTCCCGGTCCTCCAAAGCCTTTTCCATCACTTGCGCGTGGAATATGCAATCAACAAGCTTTGCTGCAACGCGCTCACGCCCTCGTGTCCAAGGCAGCGGAAATATTTCACATTTTGCCCCGAAAGCGCTAGGACAAGGGCTGAACGTTACAGGGTAAGATAGATGAGTCTGATCCCAGATATCACCGAACTGCTTGCACGAGCCCGCGCAGATCTGCGCATGGGCGTACCCGTAGTACTGACGGACGACAGCGGGTTCGGCGTGCTTGCTGCCTCGGCAGAAACACTCAGCCCGCAACGCCTGGCCGATCTTCGTAGGCTTGGCGGCGAACCGGTGGTCACAATCACTGGACGACGAGCGGAAACGCTCAAGGCACGGGCCTATGATGGTGATCTGGCGCGGGTTTTGATTCCAGAAGATGCAGATCTCGGCTGGGTTCAGGCCGTTTCCGATCCGTCGGACGATCTAAGTTCCCCTATGAAAGGACCGCTGATGACCAAGCGGCAGGGCAACGCACACTTGCACCGTATTGCTATTGCGTTGGCAAAGTCTGCGCGTCTTCTGCCCGCAGCGATCGTGGTTCAGGTCGAGGACGGCAAAACATTCGCCGCAGACCACGGTCTGACATGCATTGATCACACCCGCGCTGCCCCTCATCTGGCGGGCCGCAGCGCGCTGCACGAGGTTGTCGCCGCGCGCCTGCCGATGGAAGTATCAGAAGCCGGACGTTTGCATGTTTTCCGCCCCGAAGACGGGGGGGAAGAGCATTATGCAGTTGAGATCGGGCGTCCGGACCGGGACAAGCCTGTGTTGGCGCGATTGCACTCGGCCTGTTTTACCGGCGACCTCATGGGCAGCCTGAAATGTGATTGCGGCCCGCAGCTGCGAGGCGCGCTGGCCCAAATGGGATCAGAAGGCGCAGGCGTCCTGCTCTATCTGAATCAAGAGGGGCGAGGCATTGGTCTGGCAAACAAGATGCGCGCTTATTTTCTGCAAGATCAGGGGTTTGACACTGTCGAAGCCAACCACCGCTTAGGCTTTGAAGATGATGAACGGGACTTTCGCCTCGGCTCAGACATTCTGAAATCGTTGGGGTTCAACTCGGTCCGTTTGCTGACAAACAACCCCGCCAAGATTGCAATGATGGAGCGTACCGGCATCGCCGTGACCGAACGTGTTCCGTTGAAAGTCGGCGAAACCGCCCACAACCGTGCGTATCTGGCAACCAAGGCGGCGAAGTCCGGGCATCTGCTGTGACACCCGATGATCTGGTGCTGACACCGAATGGTGTTCGGTTTCGTGGTCAGCTTTTCCCCTGTTCAATCGGCAGGGGCGGATTGAGCAATTTCAAACGTGAGGGCGATGGGGCTACCCCAACAGGCGTCCACCGTGTCACGGGCATGTTGTATCGGGCCGACCGCATCGCAGCACCGAACTACTGGGCGCGCGCCATCGGACCTCGGGATCTTTGGTCTGACGATGTGTCCGACAAAGATTACAATCACTTAGTCTTGGCGCCATACGCGTACAGCCACGAAAAACTGCGCCGCGCGGACCCGCTTTATGATCTGGTGTTTATTACCGACTGGAACTGGCCAAACGCAGTGGCGGGTCGAGGTTCGGCAATCTTTGTGCACCAATGGCGCCGACCTGGCTTTCCTACCGAAGGATGCGTGGCTTTTCGACGTGAGCATCTGCACTGGATTGCCCGTCATATCGTACCGGGCACACGATTGATTATCCCTGCGGTTTGACCCGCTCGCCAAAGATGGCGGACCCCACACGCACATGGGTCGCCCCCAACGCGATGGCCTGTTCGAAATCGCTACTCATGCCCATGGACAGACCTTTCAGCCCGTTGCGTGCAGCGATCTTAGCCAATAATGCAAAATGCAGCGACGGTTCTTCATCAATCGGAGGGATGCACATCAATCCGCGAACCGGCAGGTCCAGTTCGTTGCATTCCGCTACAAACCCATCCGCATCTGCAGGAAGAATTCCCGCCTTTTGGTCTTCTTCTCCGGTGTTCACCTGAATGAACAAATCAGGACAGGATCCGATCTCCTGCGCCAGCCTTGCCAAAGTCTTTGCCAGCTTGGGACGATCGACGGAATGGATCGCGTTGCAAAGCTCCATCGCCTGACGCGCCTTGTTGGTTTGTAAGGGGCCGATCAGATGCAGATCAATATCGCTGTATTGCTCTTTGAACGCGGGCCATTTGCCAGCGGCTTCCTGAACCCGGTTTTCACCAAAACAGCGGTGCCCTTGTTCAAGAACGGCCTGGACCCGTTCATTTGGCTGCACCTTGGACACGGCGATCAACTTTACCGACCCATCAGACCGTCCGGAACTGGTTTCGGCCTTGGCAATGCGGGCGGTGATATCTTGCAATGACATGGCGTTCCTCAATCTGTCTTTGGCGCAGAGAAACACGATGTCGGCGCAAAAGAAAAGGGCGGGTCAGAAGACCCGCCCTTAAACCTTGCGGTTCAGATCAACTTAGAAGTTGAACTGGGCACCGAAGTCGGCCCGTGTCTGGCTTTCGCCGTCGCCACGCTTCGAGCGGCCAACACCACCGCGCAGCGATGCACCGCCGCCCAGGTCGTAGATGGCACCGATGCCGTACTGCTGGTTATCGTCGTCCGCCGAACCGTCACCGTAAGCGAAGGTCAGAGTGGTTGCAGCGCCAACATTGTAGGCTGCCGACAGACCGTATGCAGTGCCGTTACGTGTTGCGTCAGCAACATCGTCGTCCGCTACAAACAGAGTACCCGAGAAGTCACCGAATTCTGCACCCAAGGTCAGAACGGTCAGGGTCTGCTTCTCTGCACCACCAACGCCGTCAGTTTGACCATAGGCCAGAGCTGCGGTGATGTTGTTGAAGGTGTAGGTCGCGCTGATGTCCCACTTGTCTTCGCCGCCAGAGTCTTGGTCATACGACGCGCCGAAGGCGAAGTCGTTGATGGCGTACTGGAAGAACACAGCGTTTGCGCCAGCGCCGGTCGAAGAGTACGACAGGAAGCTGTAGTCAACGCCAGAGTACTGACCAATGAAGTTTTCCAGGCCAGGCTCGTTACCGTAGTAGTTTGCCAGGTTGTCAAACGAACCTGCTACGTTACCTGCGTCAACACGCAGACCACCGTAGATGACCGAGAAGCGCGCGCCGTTCAGGCCAGCTGCGTTGGCTTCACCAGTGTCGGCGTCTTCGTCAGCTTGCAGACGAACACGGCCTTCAAAGCGAACGCCACCGTCGGTTTCTGCGATGCCGTCGATGTTCAGACGGAAGCGAGAAACCAGAATGGTGTCGCTAATGTTAGGATCTGTCGAACGGTCTTCCAGGTATCCAATACCAAAACGACCGTAACCGCCGAATTTCACTTCAGCTGCTGCAACGCCTGCGGTCGCAATCAGCGCCGTCGTTGCGAAGAGAACTTTTTTCATCTTGTTTCCCTCGGTTTCAATTAAACAGTTTTCTACTCGACACATACCTCGGCATATGTCTCAGCACGGACACCGTTTCGCTCTTTTTGCCCCCCGGGTGCAAGCTTGGCCTAATTGTGGCGGCCTCATTCGGGTCAAATTGGTGCAAGGATGCCACAGTCACTTTTGCCTGCCTTTCCGCGCAGTAGGCCGATATTTCAAAAGAATAGGCTTGTTGCAGATGGGGTCCTTAGCTAGGAGTATCCACCAACAACGCACAATCAGTGAAACAGGACCTGCTTACAATGCGCCTGCCGACAGTTTTGGGTATGATCATGCTGACCGCCACCATTTCGGCATGCGGGCAGAATCGAAGCACCACCACGTACAATCCCAACCTCGTCGGGGGAAATTCCGACGAACGTGAATTGAACGATTCTGATCGAACGACAATCTGGGACATTTTTGATCGCGGCAACGCCGAGCAGACAACCAATGTGAACCGGTATCTGTGGGCGGCCTCACTGGATGTCCTCAGCTTTCTACCAGTGCAAGAGGTTGATCCGTTTACTGGCGTGATCGTAACAGGTTACGGCAAACCTCCGGGCGGCGGTCGGTCTTATCGGGCCACGGTACATGTCAGCGATCCAGCTTTGGCCGCACGGTCTTTGTCGGTTGCTCTTCAGTCTAACGGAGGCGCCCCGGTCAGCGCTGCGACAACCCGCGCGATCGAAGACGCCATCCTTTCGCGGGCGCGCCAGCTGCGCATTGCGGACAACAAGTTCTAGCAACCCGACGAAATTCACAATAAGACCACGCCGGGTTCCTGCCCGGCGTTTTCATTCACGAAGGACCGCAAGATGTCGCGTTACTCGGCCACCGAAATCGAAGCAAAATGGCAAGAGGCCTGGGATAAGGCTGGAATCTTTACGGCCAACCACAAGGCGGACAAGCCGAAATACTATGTGCTTGAGATGTTCCCCTACCCGTCCGGTCGAATCCATATGGGGCACGTACGCAACTACACGATGGGTGACGTGATCGCACGGCACAAGCTGGCAACCGGCCACAACGTGCTCCACCCTATGGGCTGGGATGCCTTTGGAATGCCTGCGGAAAACGCGGCCATGGCCATTGGTGGTCACCCCAAGGACTGGACCTACAGCAATATCGCGGACATGCGCGCGCAGATGAAGCCGCTGGGTTTGTCGATTGATTGGTCCCGCGAATTCGCTACTTGTGATCCCGAATACTACGGTCAGCAGCAGGCTTTGTTTCTGGATATGCTTCAGGCCGGGCTGGTGTATCGCAAGAACGCTGTCGTGAACTGGGATCCAGTCGACATGACGGTTCTTGCCAACGAGCAGGTCGAAGCCGGGCGCGGCTGGCGTTCGGGCGCTTTGGTCGAACGGCGCGAACTGACGCAGTGGTTCTTCAAAATCTCGGATTATTCAGAAGAGCTGCTAGACGCACTCGACACGCTCGAAAACTGGCCCGCCAAAGTGCGCCTGATGCAGGAAAACTGGATCGGCAAATCGCGCGGCCTGCAATTCTCGTTTGATCGCACCGACGAAAGTGAGCCGATCACGGTCTACACAACTCGCCCGGACACTTTGCTGGGTGCGTCCTTTGTTGGTATCTCGCCCGATCACCCGATTGCCAAGCAACTTGAAGCCGAGAATGCGGAACTTGCTGAATTTGTTGCTGAATGCCGGAAAATGGGCACCACCGAGGAGGCTGTTGAGACAGCTGAAAAGCTGGGCTATGACACTGGCATCCGCGTCAAGCACCCGCTGGACCCCAGCTGGGAACTGCCGGTCTGGATCGCGAACTTTATCCTGATGGACTATGGCACCGGCGCGATCTTTGCCTGTCCGGCTCATGACCAGCGCGATCTGGATTTCTGTCGCAAATACGACTTGCCGGTGATCGATACGTTCTTCGCCTTGGACAACGATACCCCGGTCGACAAAATCGCCTTTGTGCCTCCTAAGACTGAAAAAGTCCGTTGGGCGAACCATTTCGCTGGTTTGACTGAGGCGACGGGCGAGGAAGCAATCAACGCCACCGTCGATTTCGCTGAGAAAGCGGGCTGGGGCGAAGGTGTCACAAAGTACCGTCTGCGTGACTGGGGCCTGTCGCGTCAGCGCTACTGGGGCTGTCCAATTCCCGTTGTGCATTGTGATTCCTGCGGCGTCGTGCCCGAAAAGACCGAAAACCTGCCAATCCGCTTGCCCGATGATGTCACCTTCGACAAACCGGGCAACCCCCTGGATCGCCACCCAACTTGGCGGGATTGCAAGTGTCCTAATTGTGGTGCTGCGGCTAGGCGCGAAACCGACACGATGGACACGTTCGTCGATTCTTCTTGGTACTTCGCCCGTTTCACTGCGCCCAACGCCGAAACACCCACCGATCTGGCCGAGGCCGAGTACTGGATGAATGTCGACCAGTATATCGGCGGCATCGAGCACGCGATTCTGCATCTGCTGTATTCGCGGTTCTTCGCGCGGGCGATGAATATCACCGGCCATTTGCCAAAAAAGGCGATCGAGCCATTTGATGCCCTGTTCACCCAAGGCATGGTGACGCACGAGATCTATCAGACCCGCGATGCCAACGGTCGCCCGGTCTATCACCTGCCCGAGGACGTGACCGACGGCAAACTGGCTGACGGCACTGAGGTCGAAATCATCCCCTCCGCCAAGATGTCGAAGTCGAAGAAAAACGTGGTCGACCCGGTCAGCATCATCTCGGCCTTCGGTGCCGACACCGCGCGCTGGTTCGTGTTGTCCGATTCTCCGCCGGAACGGGATGTAGAATGGACTGCAGCCGGTGCCGAGGCGGCGTTCAAACATCTAAGCCGGGTCCATCGCATCGCGTCCGAGATCGTCAGTTCGGACGATCCGGCCAACAATGAAGACGAAACCCTGCTGCGAGAGATGCACAAAGCCATCCATGATGTGTCGGGGGGTGTCGAATCCTTTGGGTTCAACGCCTCGATCGCCAAGCTTTATGCGTTTACCAATACTTTGGCGAAATCCAAGGCGGGCACAGGCGCCAAACGCGAAGCGGCCAAAACCCTGGCGCAGCTGATGTCGCCGATGACGCCACACCTGTCAGAAGAGCTGTGGCAGATGCTGGGGGGCGAAGGGCTGGTGGTCACTGCCCCATGGCCCGTCGCCAATGAGGGCATGTTGGTCGATGACACCATCACCCTACCGATCCAGATCAATGGGAAACGCCGCGCGGAAATCAGCATTCCCATGGATTTGGGAAAGGATGAGGTTGAAAAAATCGCGCTCAGCACCGAAGCTGTACAAAGGGCACTGGATGGTGCCACGCCGAAGAAAGTGATCGTAGTCCCGGGCCGGATCGTAAATGTCGTCGTTTGATCGAAGAACCTTTCTGTTGATGCCGTTGGCGCTGGCCGCCTGCGGCTTTGAACCGGTGTATGCCCCGGGCGGATCGGGTTCAGAACTGTATGGAAAAGTTGCGGTTTCCGCCCCAAACACTGTTGAAAGCTATTTTCTGGTTCAAAATCTGGAACAGCAGCTGGGCCGCAGCGCAAGCTCTGGCTCGGAATACAAACTGGATGTGCAGGTTTCGACTGTGACCCGAGGCGCCGCCATCTCAACAACCAATGAAACCAACCGATATACCATTGACGGGAGCGCCCAATATTCGCTGCGTTCCAACGAGACTGGACAAATCGTTGCATCAGGTAACGTGACCGATTTCGTTGGCTATTCGGCTGCTGGATCAACCGTGTCCACATTAGCGGATGAGCGTGACGCGAAAGAACGGCTGATGGTGATTCTGTCGAGCCAGATCATGAACCGCCTCTACGCCACACCAGGTTTGTCCGCATGAAACTGAGCCCGCGCGAGGCTGAAGGATATTTCGCCAAGCCGGACGCCAACAAAACCGGATTGCTGATCTACGGAGCAGACGCAATGCGGGTCGCGCATAAACGCCAGCAGGTTCTGGCCGCTCTGCTTGGATCGGGTGCTGAAGAAGAAATGCGCCTCACCCGAATGCCCGGCGGTGATCTGCGCGGTGATCCGGCTTTGCTACTGGATGCGGTCAAAGCTGTTGGTTTCTTTCCAGGCCCCCGCGCCGTCTTCGTCGAAGATACCACCGATACGGCCGCGCCAGCGATCGTTGCGGCCCTGGAAGAATGGTCGCCAGGTGACGCCCAGATTATCGTGACCGCAGGGCAGCTCAAGCCAAACTCAAAAATCAGAAAAGCGTTCGAGGCGCATCCGGCAACCTATGCGGTGGGGATCTATGATGATCCACCATCACGGGCCGAGGTCGAGAGGGTGCTGGCACAAGCCGGTGTGCAGAACATTCCAAACGACGCGATGTCAGCGATCAGCGAATTGGCCGTCGGCCTCGGCCCCGGGGACTTCGCCCAAACCATTGAGAAGCTGTCGCTTTACAAGCGCGGCGACACCTCTGAGCTGACGATCGAAGATATTGACGCCTGTGCACCGCGTTCGACCGAAGCGGTGGTGGATGACGTGTTGAACGTGGTCGCAGAAGGACGGGCCGGAGAGATCGGGCCGATGATCCGACGACTTCAGGCCCAAGGAACCAACGGCGTCACGTTGTGCATCGGCGCCACGCGGCACTTTCGAACACTTTATGCCTGTGCTTCTGACCCTGGTGGTGCAGCCCAAGGGATCGGCAAGCTGCGTCCACCGGTCTATGGCAAGCGACGTGACCGGATTCTGCGGCAGGCGCAGGGTTGGGGTGCTCCCAAGCTGCAAACCGCATTAACGGTTCTAACCGATACGGATTTGTCGCTACGGTCGGCAGGTCAGACTGCACCCGCTATGGCGCTGGTCGAACGCGCGATGATCCGATTGGCGATGCTCGCCCGTTCGCGATGAACACGCGTTTCGCTTGACGCCTTCCCGATCTGCCCCAAACTCGGCACAGTCCCACTCAGCAGGAGCCCCGCATGTACAAGGTCTATGGCAGCATCCCCAGCCGCGCCTCGCGCGTTCTTTGGATGCTGGAAGAAATCGGTCAGCCCTATGAACACGTCAAGGCCGGTCCGCGTGATCCGCAAATCACCGCGTTGAACCTGTCGGGTAAAATCCCTGTGCTGGTCGATGGTGATGCGGTGATCAGCGACAGCTCGGCGATCATGACCTACCTGGCGGATAAGCATGGGGCGCTCACTTATCCTGCCGGAAGTCTCGAGCGCGCGGCACAGGATTCGGTTTTCTTTGCCATGCTGGACGAGTTGGATGCGGTGCTGTGGATCGCGGCACGTCATACTTTTATCTTGCCCGAGGACAAGCGCGCGCCTCAGGTTAGTGAAACGGCAATGTGGGAGTTTGATCGCAACCTTCAGCGCCTTGAAAAGCAGTTCAAAGGTCCGTTTCTGCTGGGCGAGAAGATGACCATAGCAGACATCCTGTTGGTTCACTGCATGAGCTGGGCCAGAGGCGCACGATTTTCGCTGAATTCCGACGTGCTGAATGCCTATTGCAAAGAGATGCGGAACCGGCCCGGATACCTGAAATTGGCCGAACTTGCGCAAAAGTCCTAACGGATGCTCTGGGCCTTCAACCAGTCGACGGCGGACTGGCCAGCCCACCGGCCCGTCGCAAAACAGGCGGTCAACAGGTAGCCACCGGTTGGGGCCTCCCAATCCAACATCTCTCCGGCGCAGAACACACCCGGCACGGCCCTGAGCATCAGGCCGTCATCCAATTCGGCCCGAGGAACACCGCCAGCGGTCGAAATTGCCTCGTCCATAGGTCTTAGACCAGCATGTCGGACAGGCAGGGATTTGATCACTTGCGCCAATGCATCTGGCGTATCCGGAAACGGGCGACCGAATTCCATCAGCAAAGCTGTTCGGGTGGCGCCAAGTTTCAACACCTTGCGCAAGTGGTTAGACAGGCTGGATTTACCGCGGGGCTTGCTTAAGCGGGTCGCGATTTCGCCTTTTGTCAGGTCCGGCATCAGATCGATGGTCAGGGGTGCGCCCTTTCTCACCGCCTTGCAGATGGTATAGATACCGCCACCTTCTAACCCGTGTTGGGAAATCACCGCCTCGCCCCGCGTTTGCGCGGACCCTGCCTGTAAAGCAACGCCCTTAATTGGCGCGCCTAAATGTGGCGACATATGCTGTGACCACTCGACCAGCAGGCCTGCATTTGCCGGCGCAAACGGGGTCAAAGTAAGTCCCTTAGCCGCCAGAATTTCGGCCCAACTGCCATCCGAACCCAACCGCGACCAACTGGCCCCTCCCATGGCTAGGATCGCGACATCAGCGACGACAGACTGCGGCCCTTCCGGTGTGTCGAACGTCAACGCTTGGCCGTCCCAACCGGTCCAGCGCCAGCGCACTCTGACATCGACACCCGCCTGTCCCAGTCGCGCAAGCCATGCGCGCAGCAATGGGGACGCCTTCATCACTTTGGGAAAAACCCTACCGGTTGAGCCGGTGAACAACTCTTGCTCCAGATCGCGGGCCCAGTTCTGAACCCCCTGAGCATCAAATGCAGCGATCATCGGCTGCAACCAGTCCGCGGCTTCATCGTAAGACGCGATTAGGGTTTCAAGCGGCGCATCTTTGGTCAGGTTCAAACCCGACTTCCCAGCCATCAAAAATTTGCGTGCAACTGACGGCTTGGCTTCGGCCACAACAACCGAATGGCCAGCATTGGCCAGTTGTTCTGCGGCCATCAAACCTGCTGGCCCTGCCCCGATCACCACTGCCTGCGCCATTGTCGCCCTCTTGCCTTAGCCGCCCATTGGCGTGATTTTGCGGTCACTATGACAAACAGTGATCCAATCTGCCCGCTTTGCGACCGTCCGATCCCCGATGGGTCTGGCAGCCTGCATCATCTGATCCCAAAACTCAAAGGAGGCAAGGGCGGACCCACCGTTTTGCTGCACCAGATCTGCCACAAAGAGGTTCACGCAACACTGAGAGAAGCGGAATTGGCCCGCAGCTTCAACACAATCGACGCGTTGCGAGCCCATCCGAGGCTTGAGAAATTCTTGGCCTGGGTCCGCAAGCGCCCGCCTGGGTTTCGGTCGAAAGTGCCTGGCAAACGGCGCGGGCGGTGATCAGCGCGGCAAAACCGGGTCACCAAATGCGTCCTTGAGCGGTGTTGGCAGGCCTTCGATCTCGATCCCCAGATAGTCAGGCACTGGCGCAAACTCCGCACCCGCAACATGTTGAAATTCCAGCGTTGTGTACGGGCGTCGCCACAACCATTCGCGATTCTCAACCGCCCACAGATCAGGATTTGGCAAGGTGTCATCGGTAAAAGCGTAAAAGTGCAGGTCAAACCCATAGGGCGACACGTCCTGCACCGACAAAAGCGTCATCCCCTGATCACGGCACCACGTGTCTTCGGAAGCTATGTCGCCGGTTCGCAATGTGATCTGGCCGATCCGAGCCTGCGCAAACGGCGCGGCCGGATCAGCGCCCCGTTCGGGGCGGTTGCCTTCGAAATCGTGCTGCAACAGCTCTATAGCGAAGCCCTCGGGATCGCTTAGATGGCACATATACCCGATATCGAGAAACTGTTGTGGAGCGCTGATCTCGACACCCTGCCCTTGCAGGAAATCCGCCGCCATATCCACATCCGGCACGGTCACACCGATTTTCCAATAGCGTTGTCCGCGATCAGGTGCATAGCCTCCACCACCGGGCATCAAAAGCAAATCCGCGTCTTCGCCGTGATATCCGATGCGGCAAGTCTGTCCTTCCTTGCGCACGGACATTCCAAACGCTTCGGAATAGAATTGCGCAAGGCGATCAGTGTCAGAGACCCGCAACCGCAAGGCAGAAAGTCTCATACACATAACTCCTCTATTCCACTTGCAATTTTGGGATCTGCGCCAACGCTGTCCGCCACCAGCTGTCGCGCTGTTGACATCAGATCTTCAGACTCCACGACGCGGTCAACCAGACCAAAAGCATATGCCTCTGGCGCGGTGATCTTCTGTCCAGCCATGAGGATCAGCTTGGTTCGGGCTGGCCCGATCAATGCAGACATACGTTTGGGGTCAGAAGGTTGGGGCAAAAATCCAAGCTTCATGACCGGATAGAAGAACTTGGCCGACGGTACGGCAATGCGAAGATCGCAGGCCAAAGCCATCCCGTGGGCCCCGCCCGCCAATGTTCCGTTCAACGCCGCAACGGTCAGGCAAGGTAGCGCCGCAATCGCGCCGGACAGCCGCTCCCAAACATCCGAAGTCGCAAGCCCGGCGCGCGCCTCGTCCAGATCAGCACCTGCACTGAACACCTTACCCACCCCTGTCAGGATCAGCGCGCGCGCCTCAGTCGCGGCTTCGGCGATTTCGGCCAGTTCGGTCAACATCGCCCCGGTCAGAGCGTTCGCCTTTCCCGGGTTGTTGATCGTAACTGTCCAAAGGCCGTCCTTCTGCTCAAGTTCGATCACGTTAACCCAATCCTCTTGCGGATTTCGTCCTGTCTGAGCGAAATTTCCGTGCCAAGATACGCGTCTGAGTCCGTGGAACACATCCACAAAAGCGCGCGCGCTGGCCAGTCTGCCGGAATGTGATCCTCCCAGTCCAACTGGCTGACCGGATTGATACCGCTGGCCTTGATGACCCGCTGCATATCCGTCGCAACCGTGCCCGGTGACAAGCCCATGGCACGAATCCCATGATGGCCTTCTTCCATATGAAGACACTCTGTCAGCATCTTCGCCCCCGCCTTAGAGGCGCAGTAGTGACTCCAAGCCTCAACCGGGTTCGATGCTGCGCCAGATGACACGGTCAAAATGGTGCCACCCCCAGCGGCGCGCATAACCGGCAGGGCCGCACGCATGCCGTAGAAGACACCTTTAAGGTTGATATCAATTGCCTGGCTCCAAGCCTCGGTATCCGCGTTGGACAGTTGAAAGATCGGCTCGATCACGCCAGCATTGCCAATCAGCACATCCAAACCGCCGAAACGGTCGACGCAATCTGCAACCACTTGTTCGACCTGCGCAAAATCGCTGACGTCGCAGGCCAGTGCAATGGTATTGTCACCCAGCCCGACAGCCAGGGTTTCGATCTGGTCTCGGCTACGAGCGACCAAGACAACGTTGGCGCCAGCTGCGGCAAAAACGCGCCCTGCCTCGGCCCCGATCCCACGGCTGGCCCCTGTTATGAGCACCGTTTTTCCTTGCATTTGCTTCTCCTTATCCGTCGGTTCGGAAATCAACTACAGCCGTACCGCGTAAATGGGGAATTGGTCTACCCCTTGCCCCCTTGACGATACCCTCCACAAGCCCGACCATGCGCACCAAATTGATCAAGAAGGGTTACCTTATGTCTGTTTTCCTACGCCGTAGTTGCGGCGCAGCCTTGGCTTATGCCGTTGCAACCCAAGGCGCACTGGCCGACCTGACCGCAAACGATGTTTGGGCTGATTGGCAAACATATTTCACATCAATGGGTTACTCCATCGCCGGTGACGAAAGCGCATCAGGCAACGTTACCACCATTTCCAACATGACACTGTCTATGGAGTTTCCCGACGACGACGGGCAATTCCAGATGGCCATGCCGGAAATGACGCTGACGGAAAACGGCGATGGCACGGTCAGCATCGACTTGCCTGAAAGCTTTCCGATGACAGTTGCCGGACAGACCGAGGGAGAAGAGTTTTCTGCCGATGTCGTCTATTCTCACAGCCAGTTGAATATGGTCGTTTCCGGGTCGCCAGAAGACATGACCTATGATTACACGGCGGCCAAACTGGCTATCGTTCTGGATTCGCTTGAGATGGACGGTGAAACCTTGCCGAACGACACTCTGGCCGTCAGCATGGAAGCGAACGATGTGGACGGAAGTTCGCGGATGCGTGTCGGCGAAAATCGCGACATCGCCCAGACCTTTAATGCGGCTGACATGTCGTACAATGTCCGGTTCAAAGATCCGGAAAACGACGAAACCGGTCTGATCGACGGTAAACTGAATGGGCTGGCCTTTGAAGGCGAGAACATCATCCCAAGCGACTTTGACCTGTCAAACCCTCAGGCCTTCTACGAGGCCGGCTTCGCCTTTTCGGGCAACTTCACGTACACGTCTGGAGCGACAGATGTCAGCGGCGTCAGCGAGGGCGAGGAGTTTTCGATGGGCAGCACGTCCGAAGGCGGACGTTTCGCAGCCAGCATAGATGCAGAACGCGTAGCCTATGACATTGAACAAAACAGCACGAAGCTGGCCGTTACCACGGCAGATCTGCCGTTCCCAATCGAACTGGCGATGGCCAAAGCCGGGTTACAATTTGAGTTTCCGCTTCAGCAGTCAGAAGAGATCCAACCGTTTGGCTTTGGTATGAACCTGACGGATTTCACCATGTCAGACGTGCTGTGGGGCATATTTGATCCGGCGGGCACATTGCCACGCGATCCTGCAACTATTGCATTGGACACGGTTGGCACGGCCAAAGTTCTGATGAATATCTTCGATCCCGAGTCAGCCGCTGCATTGGAAGCAGATGATGCGACGCCCGGAGAGCTGCATTCATTGAAAATCAACGAGTTGCTGGTCTCGATGGTCGGAGCCAAGTTGACCGGCGACGGCGACTTTGCCTTCGATAACGCAAACGTTGAAGAATATGGCGGCCTGCCCGCGCCGTCCGGTGTCGCAAACCTGCAGCTTGTAGGGGCCAACACGTTGATCGACAAACTGATCGGCATGGGTCTGATGTCAGACAATGACGCTATGGGCGCGCGGATGATGATGGGCATGATGGCTGTGCCCGGCGAAGAGCCCGATACGCTGAATTCCAAGATCGAGTTCACTGAAGACGGCCAAATCCTGGCCAACGGTCAGCGCATCAAATAGCGACAACATGAGGAGGCTGCTTCGGTGCGGCCTCCTCATCTAGACGATTGCAATCTAGTGCGCGACAACTGTGTCAGCGCGTCTGATCTAACGCATTTCTCGTAGGCAAATATCCATCTCAGGCGTTTTTGCCTATTGGTGTTTCATGCACATAAGGCCAACCTTACCGATGTGGTAAGCTGGAAACTCAGACGTGATAATGCCATCGACTCTCTGCACAATTTGGTCACGGGTATTGCGAGACGGTCGGTCCAAGGCTAGGTCCAGTGCAATCAAACCGGAGGCCACATGACCCGCACACCAGAAGAAATCAGCCGACAACTGCTGGATGCGGCCCGCACTGCAGGGGCCGAGGCCGCCGATGCCATCGTTATCGACGGATCTTCGGTTTCCGTCGAAGTGCGCGGCGGTGCGCTTGAGCATGCCGAGCGCTCTGAAGGCACGGATTTGGGTCTGAGGGTGTTTCTGGGAAAACGGCAGGCAATCGTTTCAAGCTCGGACAAGCGCCCCGAAACGCTGAAGGTTATGGCCGAACGCGCGGTTGCCATGGCCAGCGAAGCCCCCGAAGACCCGTTTACCGGGTTGGCTGAACGTGACCAGATTGCCCAGGATTGGGATATTCAGGCGCTTGAACTGTTCGATCCGACCTCGGAGCCCTCTGCCGAAGCCTTGATGCACGATGCGCTTCGCGCCGAAGCAGCGGCGTTGGCCGTTTCCGGCGTATCACAAGTGTCGGACGCAGCGGCAAGCTACGGAACGCACCGGGTGCATCTGGCAATGACCAACGGGTTTTCCGGTGGGTACAAGCGCAGCAGCCGTTCAACGTCGTGTGTTGCCATTTCAGGCGAAGGCACCGGTATGGAGCGTGACTATGATGGCGACAGCCGAACGTTTCAGTCGGATTTACGCAGTCCCGACGAAATCGGACGCATAGCCGGCGAGCGCGCGGTGGAACAGGTTGGCGCCCAAAAACCAGCAACGGGCAGCTTCCCGGTCTTGTTCGACGAACGTATTTCATCGTCATTGATCGGCCACCTGCTGGCCGCCAGTAATGGCGCCGCTGTTGCGCGCGGAGCATCATGGCTGGCAGATAGTCTGGGACAACAGGTTCTGCCCGAACATCTGTCCTTGATCGAAGACCCACACCGCCCGCGCATCTCGGGCTCGCGTCCTTTTGACGCCGAAGGGTTGCCCACGCGACGTCGCGCCATTGTCGAAAACGGTATCTTGACCGGGTGGACACTGGATCTGTCCAGCGCGCGTAAACTGGATATGGCCTCGACCGGAAATGCCACGCGCGGCGTCTCAGGGCCGCCATCGCCCAGCAACTGGAATCTGAGCCTGACACAAGGCGACCAGAGCCGTGCTGACCTGCTGCGAGACATGGGAACCGGGTTGCTGGTGACCTCGATGATCGGTTCTACGATCAACCCCAACACGGGCGATTATTCCCGGGGCGCTTCGGGTTTTTGGGTCGAAAATGGAGAGATCACGTATCCGGTGAATGAATGCACGATCGCAGGAAACCTGCGCGACATGTTGAAACGCATTTTGCCGGCCAATGACGCGCGCCCATACCTGTCGCGGGTCGTCCCCTCGTTGCTGATCGAAGGAATGACGCTTGCCGGCAACTGACTTACCTCTTCTGATCGAAGCCGCCCTAGAGGCTGGCAAGATCGCCACGCGATATTCTGGCACGCAGGCGCAACGTTGGGACAAGCCCGATGGAGCCGGGCCAGTGACCGAAGCAGATCTGGCAGTCAATGCGATGCTTGAAGAACGCCTGCCCGGCGCGCGTCCAGGCTATGGTTGGCTTAGCGAAGAGACCGAGGACACCCCTGACCGCCTGTCGCGGAACATCGCGTTCATCATTGATCCGATCGATGGCACCCGCAGTTTTGCTGAGGGCGCGCGTACTTGGGCACATTCCCTTGCCGTCGCGGACCATGGCGAGGTGACGGCGGCCGTTGTGTACCTGCCAAGGCGCGACCTGCTTTATGCTGCAGCAAAGGGACAGGGTGCCACTTTGAATGGGCAAGTGATTCAGGCGTCCCAAGCCGCTGGATTGGATAAGGCCGAGATTTTGGCGGCCAAGCCCAACCTTGCCGCGCGTCATTGGCGTCTGGGAGAGGTCCCAGTCTTTGAACGAGCCTACCGTCCTTCTTTGGCATATCGCATGGCTTTGGTTGCACAAGGACGGTTCGACGGCATGCTGACCCTTCGTCCCAGCTGGGAATGGGACATCGCCGCTGGTGATTTGATCATTCGCGAGGCAGGCGGACTCTGCTCGGACCGAACCGGCCTGCCTCTGCGATTTAACAACTCCCATCCCCGTCTAAACGGGGTCATTGCTGCTGGTGCGGATATTCATGCGCAATTGTCAGCGCAACTGGACCCGGACGGGTCGGGCATTAGCGAATGAGCAAGCCGCGCTCTCTGAGTCTGGCGGCCTATCGGGTTCTGTCCTGGGGCGTGCCAAACGGGGTTGGTCAATCGGACATGCCCCGGCCAGAGGGCGAGTTGTTGTGGATTCACGTCGCGTCGCAGGATCGACTGCGGGTCGTCAACGACTTCTGTCGTCAGATGCAACAAGCACGCCCCGGGCTTTCAATTTTGCTGACGGCACCACCCAACGCCGATCTGGCGCGTTGGACTGGTTGCACATTTCCTCTGGTCAAGCTTCCGATGGAACAAGCCGGGGCAGCACGCGGGTTCCTGGACCACTGGCGCCCGGATATGGGGATTTGGGTTGGCGGTGGCGTGATGCCAAACATCATCACCCGCGCGCACGAACGTGGGATTCCCCTGATCCTGATCGAGGCGAAACTGGACATCACGATTGCCCGCAGCGCGCGCTGGTTGCCTGATATTACCCGGTACACCTTCGATTGTTTCCGCCAGATCCTGACAACTACCCCTGAAACCGCGCGTCAAATTCGGCGGCTGGGCATCCCTTCCACAAAGGTGTCAGAGGCCCCGCCTCTGCAGATCAGCCCGAACCCAAGCCCCTGGCCCGAGGACGAGCTGATCGAAATCAACCAAACACTCGCGGGGCGACCCGTGTGGTTGGCTGCTTGGGTTCAGGACAAGGAGTTCATTTCTGTTCTCAGCGCACATCGCCAGGCACTAAGGCTGTTACCGCGCCTGGCGCTGGTGCTACACGTCGCTGATATCAGCGAAGCCACACCGCTGCATCGTCGCCTCGAGTCTATGGATCTGCGATGCAGCAATTGGGACGAAGGTGGGTTGATCGAGGACACGACCCAAGTCATCCTGTCATCAGAACCCGAAGATCTGGGCCTATGGCAGCGCCTCTCGGCCGTTGCGTTCATTGGCAGCTCTCTTGAATTTGACGCAGGCGGACAGGATCCGCTGGACTCTGTCGCGCTGGGTTCGGCCATCATTCATGGCCCGTTTGTGAACCGGTATCAGGATCTGTACCATCGTCTTGAAAAGGCCGGGGCGGCGCGGATGGTCAAAACGGCAAACGAGCTGGCAGAATCGGTTGTTCAGCTGCTGGCACCCGACAAGGCTGCGGCCATGGCTTTGGCGGGATGGCAAATGATTACCGAAGGCGCACCCCAAGCAGATCAGTTAATCGAGATGGTTCAGGAAACTCTGGACCGTCGGAGTACAGACGATGCGCGCACCTGAGTTTTGGAACACGGCCCCAGGCCAGCTTGATATTCGGGCACGGGTGCTGGCTCCTCTGGGCCGGATTTATGCGTCTGCTACTGCGCGCCGGGTCGCTTCGGGTTCCGGTGTAGATCCCGGCGTGCCAGTGATTTGCGTCGGCAACCTGAACGCGGGGGGCACCGGCAAAACACCAACCGTTATCTGGATTATCGAGCAGCTAAGCAACGCCTGGCACAAACCGCACATCGTGACCCGCGGACATGGTGGGTCGTTGGAAGGCCCTGTTCAGGTCGACCCGTCCAAACATACTGCCGCGCAGGTTGGGGACGAGCCGCTACTGCTGGCAATGTTCGCTGATGTCTGGGTCGCCAAAGATCGGGCGGCAGGTGCCTGGGCTGCCGCCGCCGAAGGGGCAAGCGTGATTGTCCTGGATGATGGGTTTCAAAACCCGTCAGTCGCCAAGGATTTCTCAATCATTGTGGTCGATGCACAGCGTGGATTCGGAAACGGCTTGTGCCTTCCCGCCGGACCATTACGGGAACCGGTGGACGTAGGGCTTAAGCGTGCGGACGTGGTATTGTCGCTGGGGGATGCCCCTGCTCAGTCGCAGTTTAAGGAACGCTGGGGCACGCAACTCACCGTGCCGCATACCACCGGAGCCGTTGAGCCATTGCAAACAGGGATGGATTGGGCCGGTACGCGGGCTTTGGCCTTTGCGGGCATCGGACATCCGGAAAAGTTCTTTGAAACTCTGCGCCAACAGGGCGTTGAGCTTTTGCGGGCAGAAGCACTGGATGATCATCAACCGCTGACACAAGCCTTAATGACCCGGCTGGAAAACGAAGCGCGGGTGCTGGGTGCACAGATGGTGACCACCGAAAAGGACGCCGTACGCCTGCCCCCGGCCTTTCGAAGCAAAGTGATCACTTTGCCCGTTCGCCTTCAGATGTCGGAACCAGAAACGATCAGGGATATGCTGCTGCGCGCCGCACCATCCCCGTAGACAGCCCGGTCGGCACCCGACGCGCCAACCGGAAAAGCACTAGCTGCCCAACTCGTCTTCAATCAGTGCTTTGAATTCTTCGTAAGACTGGTTTGAGACGTTCTTGCCATTCACAACAAACGAGGGCGTTGCCTCGATGCCGTCACGCTCGGCGTTTTCCTGATACCAGGCAACCAAAGTCTGCGCGCGGGTGCCGTCCTGCAGGCACGCTTCAAGCTGGTCATTGTCGATACCGGCGCGGCGACCAATTTTGCGCAGTTCATCGACAATCTCAGTCGGACCACCGGCGCGTGTCCACTCTGACTGCCCGTCATAGATCAGATCGGTAATGCCAAAGAATTTCTCAGGACCCGCGCAGCGCGCCACCATCGATGCCCACAGACCGTAGCGGTCAAAGTAGACCTCGCGGTAAATGAACTTGACCTTACCGGTATCGATAAAGTCCTTCTTTAGCTGCTTGTAAGTGCCTTTGTGGAAATTCGCGCAATGAGGGCAAGTATAGGATGCATATTCGATGATCTCGACAGGCGCATCCTTGTCCCCTTGCACCATTTCAACAACGGTCGATGTGTCCAGATCCGCTTCTTGTGCCTCGGCACTACTGACCAGCGGATTGGGTACGGTGGAGTTTGACAGCGTCAACCAATAGCCGCCAGCGGCGACGGCGACGGCCGTACAAATTACGGTTGCAATACGGCTCATTCTCAGCCCTTTCTCAGCGTTTCTGTTTGGATAGAACGTTACGACCAAGACGTTCAAGGGCCGCGCGTAACTCACCATCGTGAACCTCTCGCGACACTTTGTCAGCCTCGGCTACAATTTCGGGTGCAATCGTAGGTTTCGGCTTTTTCGGTTTGTGATCGAAACTGGCCTGCCCCTCGGCAAATCCGATCGGCGCGGTCTGGGTGATGCGAATACGGCTGATCGCATTGTAGCCATAGATCGCGTTGACCTTGTCGCGCAGTTGTTCCTTTTGCATTTCCAACATCGGTGCCTGCGGACCTGTCGTCAGAATGGTTAGGGTCGCACCAATCCCGCCTTTGCCATAGCCAACTTTCACAGGTCGCGAGATGGCGGCGGTATCCTGCCCCACAATCTCGGCCCAATGGGTCAACAGGCGCGACACAGCAAAACCCCGGCTTTCACCGGCGCGCCGAATCTGGTCATTCAGCAAGGTTGCGGTACGTTTGAATCCGCGGGTCGACGAACGTCTGCGTTGCATCTGGTTTCCAACTCCTGCGCCGCTATTGTAGAGGGCATGGGCATAGGCGCCAGAGAAACCCGACAGGGAGATAGATAAAACTTGCGTGACATCAGCGAATTCAGCGTAAGCGCCGCACTTTTGGACTGGTACGACCACAATGCCCGCCAAATGCCGTGGCGTGTTGGCCCGGCTGATCGTGCCGCCGGAGTGACACCAGATCCCTATCGCGTGTGGCTGTCCGAAGTCATGCTGCAACAAACAACGGTTGCTGCTGTGCGCGACTACTTCATGCGCTTCACAACGCGGTGGCCTGATGTTGCCTCACTGGCAGCTGCCCCGGACGATCAGGTCATGGGGGAATGGGCCGGGTTGGGTTACTATGCCCGTGCACGCAACCTGCTGAAATGCGCACGCGTTGTGGCAGACGA
Organism: uncultured Ruegeria sp.; assembly: GCF_947489545.1. Taxonomy (NCBI): domain Bacteria; kingdom Pseudomonadati; phylum Pseudomonadota; class Alphaproteobacteria; order Rhodobacterales; family Roseobacteraceae; genus Ruegeria; species uncultured Ruegeria sp. The sequence continues at coordinate 67,700 of NZ_CANLDZ010000011.1, forward strand.
ATACGACGGGCAATTTCCGGATACCGTTGACGCGCTGCTCAAACTGCCGGGCATCGGCCCCTATACTGCAGCCGCAGTGGCAGCCATTGCATTTGACCGCCCTGAAACGGTTCTGGATGGCAATGTCGAGCGTGTCATGTCGCGTCTTTATGACATTCATGACCCTTTGCCCGGATCTAAACCAATCTTGATGAAAGAAGCCGCTGCTTTGACGCCGACCCAGCGGCCCGGCGACTACGCGCAGGCTGTTATGGACCTGGGGGCCACGATTTGTACGCCCAAATCTCCGGCCTGTGGCATCTGTCCATTGCGCACACCTTGCGCGGCGCGGATTGCAGGAACACAAGCGGATTTACCCAAGAAAACAGCCAAAAAACCGAAGCCTACGCGGTTCGGGCATGTTTACATCGCACGTCGGCGGGACGGCGCCCTGCTGCTGGAACGTCGGCCCGATAAAGGGTTGCTGGGTGGCATGCTAGGCTGGCCCGGCTCGGAGTGGTCCGACACCCCGTCCGAGACACCGCCGTTTGCAGCCGACTGGAGCGTCTTGTCAGAAGAGGTGCGCCATACCTTCACTCATTTCCATCTGGTTTTGCGGATTTGGACCGCTGAACTGCCTGCGGAAACAACCACGGACGGCCTTACCATTCTGGGCAAACACGAGTTCAAGCCCAGCGATCTTCCAACCGTGATGCGCAAGGCACATGACCTTTGGCAGAGGCAATAAGCCTGCTGTGCAAGCGCGTTTGGCGCGGCTAGGCTGCGCATATCCTATCGGAGCATCAGGATGATTGCATCTGGCACATTATCGGGTTGGAGATCCGCCATACCCTTTTGGGTTTCGTTTCTTTTGATCCCATTGATCTGGGCAACCGCCTTTGTCGGTGGCTGGTGGCTTTTGTTGGTGCCCTTGTCGACATGGTGGGCCTTTGCTGTGCTTGACCGCCTCACCGGGCTGAATGAGGACAATGCCGATCCGAACACGCCGGACGATGTGCTCCAGTGGTATGTTTTGCTAACCAAGCTTTGGACACCCGTTCAGTTTCTGACACTCTACGGCCTGATCTGGTATGCCACCCGCACCGATCATCTGTCGGGGCTGGAAAAGTTTGGGTTGTTCTTCGGGATGGGCGTCATCTCGGGCACCATCGGTATCAACTACAGCCATGAATTGATGCACCAAAGCAGCCGTCTTGAACGCTGGTTTGGTGATGTGCTTTTGGCGATGGTCCTGTATTCCCATTTCCGGTCCGAGCACCTGCTGGTCCATCACCGTTATGTCGGCACGCCACGGGACCCTGTCACCGCCCGGTACAACGAGGGATTTCATCGGTTCTACCCGCGCGTGTTACTGCAATGCCTGGTTTCCGCATTCAAAGCCGAACGCGACAAGCTGGCCCGCAAGGGTCAACCGTGGACGGATCGCAAAAACCCGTTCTGGCGCTACTGGGCTTTGCAAGGCGGGATGATGCTACTTGCTTTAGCGATGGGCGGCTGGCTGGGTCTGGCGCTGTTCCTGCTTCAGGCTGGCGTTGCGATCTGGCAATTGGAACTGGTGAACTATGTCGAGCACTACGGGCTGACCCGAAAACACCTAGGCGACGGGAAATATGAACATGTCTTGCCGCGTCACTCGTGGAACGCGTCGCAAAAGGCTTCGAACTGGTTGTTGATCAACCTGCAACGGCATTCGGACCATCACTACAAACCGAACCGACGCTTCCCGCTGCTGCAGCATCATACGCAGAACGCGGCGCCACAACTGCCCTATGGCTATCCGGTGATGACCATAGCCGCGATGATCCCACCTCTGTGGCGTCGGGTAATGAACCCCCGCGTCCGGGATTGGCGGCGTCAATACTACCCCGAGATTTCGGATTGGAAGCCCTACAACAAAGCAATGAACCCGCAACCAAACGCCTGACCGCAGCGCGCGTTTCGCGCGCTGCCCGGCCCAACGGTTGGCATTGCATCTTATGATGCAGTTTAAAGCGGCCGGAGCGCTTCCCCTCACATCATCCAGATATCCATCGCAGTCTCGACTCCGCGCACGGCCTGTTGTGGGTACAGGACAAAACCCTCCGTCAAATCCTGGCCTGTGGGCGGCTCCTTTAGCGCCTGTTCCCGCACAGCCTCACTGATGACAACACGTGCCTTCAGGTCGCGCGTTTTGGCTTCCAACTTGGCAGCGACATTCACCGCATCCCCAATAACCGCAAATTCCAATCGATTAGCGCCAATGTCCCCCAGCACAACCGAGCCGAAATGAACTCCGATCCCGACGTGAATCTCAGGGTCTCCGGCCCGACGGCGTTCAAGGTTCCAACGCTCCATGACATCCACCATCGAACGCGCACAGGCCAATGCATTGGTCGCATCAAAGAGTGTCGGAACGGGTGTGCCGAACGTGGCCATCAGCCCGTCCCCCAGATACTTGTCCAGCGTGCCGTGGTGTCGGAAGACTTCGGTTTCCATTCGGGCATGAAACCCACGCAATACTTCGATGACGTCATAAGGATCGCGCCCGGCCGCAAATTTTGTGAACCCCACTATATCAATGAACAAAACGGCGATGTTCTCTTTCCGAACTTGCTTTAGCGGCTCGTCATTCTGGCTGAGTTCTTCAACCACATTGGGAGAAAAATATCGGGACAGGTTTGCCCTTTCACGCTCAAGCCCTGCATTGGTCATCAGCAAGTGGTTCAGCCGACGCATTGAGATACCCAGGGTCACGGCCACCATGACAAACACGATGACCTGTTGTACTCGCTGCGGCACCATGAAGCTGTTTGGGTCCAGCAACTCAGCGACGTCCGGATACCCCTGCAACGCATCTGCCAACCGCTCACTGATGCCGGGTATCGGGGTTGCCAGCCACCATGCGATAATCCAACCGGCCGTCCACATCATTGCGGTCCATGTCCCGATTGCGACAACAGTCCTCCAGGAATACGCAAGCGTTCCCGCAGCCAGGATGATGAAAAAGTACTGAAAGTTGTCAAAGCGATACTGCATGGCCAGTGGCCTTACATCATCGCTAAACGGATTTGGTACAATCATGCCCAACGTCATGATCAACAAATCCAAAAAGATGAGCAGCAACTCCGTCCGGGACTGTCCCACCCGACCAGCGCGGCGGATCAACCAGCCATTTGCGCAAATCAGCAACAGGATGAAATGATACCACATGACATCCCAATGCGGATTCAGAAAGATCAGCAGCACTCCGGTCAGCGCCATCGCAATCCAACGGGCCCGAACTGCAAGCTCCAAACCCTCGCGCTTGTGCCGTGCCAATGCGGCCTCGGTGTATTTGTTATCCAGCTCGACGCTGTCCGGTTGCGTCAGGAAAAACCTTTCGAAACGAGATTGGCTTGCTGTTGAATCAGTCATGGCCTCGGTCTTTTGCAGGGTCTGTCAGGGCTGTTGCATGCAACCATCTCTGGCACAAAAACAAAAGACCCCGCCGTATACGGCGGGGCAAGGCGTAGTGCCTTGTGTCAGGCCACAGGCACCGGCGGTATTTGGTTGTCAGCTGTGCAGTTCCGATCGGATCTGCTGGCGCAGCACGTCGATTGGTACGGTTTTGCCATCGCGCTTAAAGCACCAATACGTCCAGCCATTGCAAGATGGTGCATTCTCAAGATGCGCTCCGACCTGATGGATCGAGCCTTTGACGTTGTCGCCCACCAGCGTGCCATCGGCACGCACTTTGGCTTTATGGCGCTGGTTCATGGAATATAGCTCTTCGCCAGGACGCAGCATGCCACGTTCGACCAACTGGCCGAAAGGCACACGCGGTTCGGCGCGTTTGCTGGCGCTGACTTCCAATGCCTCACGGTCAAACTTACGGACCTTGGCGATGCGTTTTTCAGCCACCTTGCGATAGCTTTCCTCGCGCTCGATCCCGATGAATTCGCGGCCCAGCATCTTGGCGACAGCGCCAGTTGTGCCTGTGCCAAAGAACGGGTCCAAAATAACATCACCTGGATTGGTTGATCCAATCAGAACCCGGTGCAGCAGCGACTCGGGCTTTTGCGTCGGATGTGCCTTGTCGCCGTTTTCATCTTTCAGACGCTCATGCCCGGTACAGATCGGCAGCACCCAATCGCTGCGCATCTGGATACCTTCATTCAGAGCTTTCAGCGCCTCGTAGTTGAAGGTGTATTTCGCACCTTCCTGTTTCGAGGCCCAGATCATCGTCTCATGCGCGTTGGTAAACCGCTTGCCGCGGAAATTCGGCATCGGGTTAGACTTGCGCCAGACCACGTCATTCAAAATCCAATAGCCTGCATCCTGCAAGGCCGTGCCAACACGGAAGATATTGTGGTACGATCCAATCACCCAGATCGCGCCATTCGGCTTCAACAGGCGATGGGCTGCTTTCAGCCACTCTCGCGTGAACTTATCGTAGACGCCAAAGCTGGAAAATTGGTCCCAATGATCGTCAACTGCGTCTACCTGAGAGTTGTCGGGGCGATGCAACTGGCCTTTCAGTTGCAAGTTATAGGGCGGGTCCGCAAAAATCAGGTCCACGGATGCCTCGGGAAGACTGTTCATCACATCGATGCAGTCCCCGGATAGAATCGTGTTTAACGGGAGCGCGGCTGCGCTCTTTGTCTTGATTGTGGTCATTTCACTGCCTCGGTTCCACGGCGCTTTTGCGCTCATTTGGTTGAGACAAGGATGAGTCATCCTGGATTCGCCGTCAATTTCTTTTTTGAATCAGCGGCTTACGATTTACTCTTGATACAAGATATTGTGGACCGGCTTGAAGGAACGTCTATGGTGTGGGGTCACACCAAGATTTCGCAGCGCATCGCGGTGTTGTTTTGACGGATAGCCAGCATTTGTGTCCCATCCATAGCCGGGATGCTGTTGCGCTAAATCCACCATCACTTGATCACGCCAGTTTTTGGCAAGGATCGAAGCCGCCGCAATCGACACAGATCGCGCATCCCCTTTGACCACAGCCTGCGATGCGATTTTCAAGCCGCGCGGGATCAGGTTTCCATCAATCAACAAGTAATCCGGGGCCGGTTTCAACGCGGCCACGGCTCGCTCCATCGCCAAATGCGACGCGCGCAGAATATTGATTTCGTCGATCTCAGCGACTGACGCCTTGGCAATCGCGAATTCGGCGCTCTGCCGTAGCGCGGCATCCAGAACCGCGCGGCGCTTGGCTGTCAGCTTCTTAGAATCGTTCAGCCCTTGCGGGATGTCCTTTGGATTCAAAATGACCGCAGCTGCCACCACCGGACCAGCCAACGGACCGCGCCCAACCTCATCAACACCGGCGATGCGGACATAGCCATCTGCATGCAGGACTTGCTCTAAGTTGTAATTCGGTACTGTCATATAATCGAAAAACCGTTTTTCGTCTTACGTCGCAAGCAAAAAGAGAGGGCAGTTTTCACCACCCTCTCCTGCGCAGCGTTTCTGCGACGCCGCTCCTGCTCGAAAAAGTTACTGGTAAACGACTCGATATCCTTGCTGGCGCAGGCAAGCAGGCTCGAACGCGCGCTTGACCTTTTTGCCATTCCAGAAACCGACCTTGCACTGTTGCGGCAGGCTATTGGAATGTCTGTAGTGCTTCTTGAGGCAATTGGGGCCCAACAGAGGACGATCACCGTAGGCTTTGAAAGTCCTCAGGCAACGTTGCGGCAAATCATAGCGTGCCACATGCTGCGGCAACGGTCGCACGGGCTGCGGCGTGATCACAGGCGCGGGTCGCACAGGTTCGTAATGACGTGTCGCGCGGTTTTTGCGTTTGTCTTTGTTGTAATGGTGAACTGCTGCGCCGATGATCGCGATTGCAGCCAGCCCGCCCAGAATATCACGGGTGTCAGCCGCACGGGCCTGAGACGCCGAAACGCCAGTGACTGCCACGGCAGCCGCAATGATCAGAGCAATGAATTTCCGGTGCATAGCGATGTCCTTTCAGATGTTCTGGCGATCCAGCAAAGGACCGCAAATTCGATGCTAGGACACTGGGGTTGCCGCTGTCAGACAAGCAATAGCGGCGCTTTGTTATCGGATATCAACGGTTCCAAGCCCTTTAAGTTATTGAATATCAGATGCACCCGTGCGCAGGATGCAGCCTATGAAACCGATCCTCTCTTCTCTGGCCTGCGCTGCCCTGATATCGCTTTGCTCGGCTGCGTCAGCGGCTGACTGTTACGCAGATTACAAGGCAAAGCAGGACAATCCACTGCGCCTGCATTATGGCATCATGCAGGTCGCGGCCTGTGACAAAAGCCAGGCCCAGCAAGAGGTCGCCCAGCGCCTAGATGCGTCGGGTTGGACCTTACTTAACGTCCTGTCCGTGTTTGGACCGGAAGGGTTGGATCAAAGGAAAACCAATGCCGGAAAATTCTATCTCCGTTTCTGATGCGCGGCGATCCGGCGTTCGTCTGGTTGGTTTGGGTATCTCCGCGATTTTGGTGATTCTGATTACGGCCGCGGTATTCCTGTTTTGGACCTTGCCAGACGCCAATGCCTTTAATGCTCGCGTCGAAAGACTGTTTGTTGAAAGCGACTTGACTTCGCAAGCCGAGATCCGTCTGTTGGAAATCCTCGCCCAATCAGGCACCGCCTTCGCAGACACTTTGTCCAGCTATCGCATGGTGATTTATGTCTTGCTGGTGTTTGCCTGCGCGATGCTGGTGTCAGCACTTGTTTTTCTTGTGATGCTTGTTCTGTTGAACCGGCGCATGGCGCAAATTGAACGCACAGGCATTCAGGTTACATCTCTGCTCATCAGTCGCGAGGAAAACACTGTTTATCTCAACAACATGGATTTTAAGTTGACGCCCGCAGCCATGGAAACCCTTTCGGTTCTGGCTGAGTCCCGGCTGGATGACGAAGTCCTGTCCGGCGCACAGATTGAGGCGATGATTTCCGGCCGCAGCGCCGCAGATTGCGACGAAGCTGCGGGCGCTACTCGGATCAAGCGATTGCGCGATACGTTGGGGAACCAGATGGTCAGTGAGTTGCTGGTGAAAAACATCGCAAAGAAGGGCTACATGCTGTCCATCGAAAAAGATGTCATTCAAATGGTTTGATCGCCCGGCGACGGTGCCTGCAATGGCGAAAACCCAACTCTCCCCCTTGGAAAATCGGCCACAAAGCCCCATTCTAAAAAAGCCTATGGCAAGGGAGGTCGATCATGAACGTCCACGCCACACCGAAGATCAAAGGTTATGGTATCTCCGTTGAGCCGTTAAACGGCCGGGTCGCCATTTACCGTAACGATATCCTTTTGGCCGAAAGCCAGAACGCCAAGGTGATGTACGAAACACGCCTGTCGCCCACCATTTATTTTCCGCGTCAGGATGTGAACGTGGACCTCGGTGACGAAACCGATCTGCAGACGTTTTGCCCATTCAAGGGCACAGCGACTTATCACAATGTGAATCTGGCAGGTGAAAACCTGGCCAATTCTGTCTGGTCGTACGAAGATGCTTTGCCGGAAAGTGCGGCCATTCAAGGTCACATTGGTTTCATGCCCAGCGCCTACACGTCTATCGATCTGGGCGACAACCGTCTGCGCGAACCCGAAGATGGCAACATAAGCGGCCCGTTGATCGACTGGCTGATGCGCGGTGCATCGCTGGCCGACACCCCAGAAGCCTTTACCAAGGCTCTGGCCGAAAAAATGTTGCAACACGGCGTTGCGATCCAGCGCCTGAGCATTTTGGCATGGTCCTTGCACCCGCTGATTGTCGGGAAACATTACATTTGGGAAAAAGATCAGCCCGAGATTCTAACACGGGCCCCAACATATGAAATCTACGACCACCCGGCATTCCTCAACAGCCCGTTGCGCCACGTTTCCAATGGGATGGGCGGTGTTCGTCAAAGAATAAACGATGACAACCCCCATAACAGTTTCCCGATTATGGAAGAACTGCGTGAGAAAGGGGCAACGGACTATGTGGCAATGCCGCTGCCCTTTTCGGACGGGCGCACCAATGTGCTGACCCTGACCTGCGATCATCCAGATGGTTTCACGACAGAGAATCTGGGATTGGTCTTTGAATGTGCATCAGTGATTGCCCGCTTTTACGAAGTGTTTATGCAGCGCGAGAATGCCCAAGTGCTTCTCGAAACATACGTGGGCAAGCGCTCTGGCGCTCGTGTTCTTGGGGGTGAAATCAGGCGTGGTGACGGGGACGAGATTGATGCAGCCATCATGTTCTGCGACCTGCGCGATTCCACCAGCCTGGAAGAGCGATTGGGCAGAACGGCCTACATCAATCTGCTGAACGAGTTTTTTGAAACCGTTTCAGGCATCGTCCACGATAATGGCGGTGAGGTGTTGAAGTTCATTGGCGACGCTGTGCTGGCCGTTTTCCCTGCAACCGATGACAATCCCGCCGCCGCGCGCGCCAATGCGCAACGAACTTCGATTGAAATCGTTGAAAGGTTGGGGGAATTGCGGAAATCCGAAGCAGATATCCATTGCGATTGCTCAATTGGCGTGGCGTATGGACGTGTGACATATGGCAACGTGGGGTCGCGCGAACGCCTCGATTTCACAGTGATCGGGCAAGCCGCGAACATTGCCGCTCGCCTTGGGGAATTCGGCAAAGCGTCAGGTCACCGCATTGTTGTATCCGAGGATATCGTGCCCGCTTGTGCCAATGCACTGCCGTTGGGTAAGGTCAGCCTGCACAACGTATCAAAGCCGGTGCTATCTTTCGCGTTGCGCACCTCAGCAGATGAGATTCTGAACAAATGAACACCCGTCGGCCTATCGAAGAGTTCTGATTTATTGCGCCAATTCACGACCTGAAGCCCACCAGATTAAGCAGCGCGTCCAACTTTCTTGCACCGCGCGGAACTACCCAACAGCCCTCAGCAAGATCAGCGCGGTTTGAGCTGGAGAAACCGAGGTTTGCAGTTGAGCAATCTGGCTGCGCGCCTGATAGGTGTCCGTGAGCTTCTCGACAGCCTCTTTACTGGTAAACTGAGCCAGATCACCCGATCCTGTTAGCTGACGCAAACGGTTCTTAAACTCGGACAATTGAGTGTCGATATCCAATCGCGCGAACGCAGACGGCAATCCAAGCGCTGTCTCCATCATGCTGCGAAGCGGTGGTAATCCCATCAGATCGAACCATTTCGTATCACCACTGGAACCGCTCTTCGCCAGATCGACCAACTGATGTTGCGCATACAGCGAAATACGCATCGTTTCATCAGATTCACCAACCGAAATCTCAAAACGATTGACCAAGTTTTTATTAGCGACTTTCTCCATATTTGTGACAAGCTCTGTTTTTCTGACCTCACCTGGGCCGAACCCAAAAGCATCAGAAAACTCGCGATATCTTTTGTCCGACAGACGGTTGGACAGCGCATCCTGCGCGTTGCTCCCATCTTCCAGAACTTTTTGAATAAAGAACCGGTTGTTCAGATCGCCTTCCAATCCAAAGGCGCCCAGCGCGACCTGCAGCAACCGCCGATCAGATACCAGATCTTCTGCGGATTGAACCTTACCGATATTGTCCAGAAAATACTTGGTTTCTCTCTCATTTACGTTCGAAGACGTGAAGCTTTCAATCTGGGCGTCATATGTGCGCTGAAGAAACCGCCAGCCGACCAGCCCACCTGTTGGTATGACGGGTCGGAATGTCATTGTTGATACGCCATCAACCGCTCTTCCCGCGGCAACAAAGACCGCAAGGATTTGAGACATTTGTAGTAGTGCTCAGCAACCAGCGCGTCCGTTGCTTCAGCCAAAACGCGACGACTGTCGGCGTCGGTAAAGACCTGGCTCAGTTCTTCGACCCGGCGCAACAACTGCTGACGGGCATGATCTGGCTCCATGTCTCCCGACAGTACAAGTTGGGCTGCGTAACACACGCGGCGCACCGGCGTATTCGCCTCATTCGGATGAATCGCGTCCCGTAGCCGCAAAACGTTTGCCTCAGGTGTCACGATCGAAAATCGGCTGCGGCGGCCCCCGTTTTCGATCACAACCCCGTTGATCAGAACCCTCTCTTTTGGGGCGAGCTTCAAAACCAACCCGCCCATCAGGTCGCCCTCATCTGGCGCAACCCGCGCAGAACAGCTGTGTTGATTTCAAGAAGAGGTTCGACAGTAGCATTGTTGCCCAGGATCTGGCTGCTGTGATGTTCAGTGAATTCGGCCAGATAAAAGATCCGGGCTCTAAGATCGTTTGGCAAAGCGTTATCCGAATCTGAAACACCGGTCGCCAGAACCGTCCACAATCGTCTGTTCTCGTGCAATGCTTGCACAAACGCAGAGAAATCCGTCGTTTTTTGGGCTGCGGCCGCTTTGAGCCGACGCGTGATTTTCGAAATTGCTTCGTATTCCGTGTCACGCGGCGTGCGTATCGGAGCGGCAGTCTGCGCATATGCATTTTGAGCAAGCGTTTGCGGTGTCACTTGAAGTCCTTCCAATGTGCCGTCTTTAGGCGATCAGGGTTGGGGCGCGAAAGCCGCGCCCCAGCCAGATTCCGAGCTTAACGAAACAGCGATAGGATCGATTGCGGCGCCTGATTAGCAATCGACAACGACTGCGTCGCCAGCTGTTGCTGAACCTGCAGCGCCTGCAGACGGGCCGATGTCTCTTCCATATCCGCATCGACCAGAGAGCCGATCCCCGATCTGAACGAGTCGGTCAGGTTAGAGACGAAGTTCTGCTGAGTCTCAATCCGCCCTTGTGCCGAACCAAAGGCTGCGGCGGCGTCGATTGATGTGTTGATCAGTGTCTCAATCGTACCAAGTGCCGCGGCTGCTCCCGCGTCAGAAGACACGTCAACCGAGCTTAGCGCACCAAGCCCACCGGACCCTGCATTGGTGAACTGGGCCGACACAGTAACGTCACGATCAGCATCTGCGCCAGCGGTTGCTGTACCCGTTACGAAAGACAGCGTACCCGCCGCGCTGGAATCATAATCGATAGCAACGCCAGTGATACCAAGCGCGTCGATTTGATTCTTCAGCCCGACGGCAACAATGGCATCAGTATAGGCGGCATCATAAGTGCCAGACGGGTCGAGATCACCGGCCTGAACCGTGTAAGACGCCACTTTGTCACCAATGGTAATCGCTATCTTGTCACCGGCTGCAAAGTTGTCGGTCCCGCTGTTGATCACGATGTCACCGCTGCCACCGGATTTGTCCATGGTGAAACCGGCCGCATCGTTATCAGTTGTTGCGTTATCCGATCCCGCAAGGACGCCTTTGCTGGTGTAACCGCCGGTCGACAAATCCTGACTTGCAACCGAAATCGATGATGAGCTCACGTTGCCGGAACTGTCACGGTCCAGCGAGGACAGGATCGAAGCAGTCCCTGCCGAGCCATCCACCAGATTCAGGCCGTTAAACTGCGCAGCTCCAACGACCGAGGCGATCTGATCCCGCAGCGCGCCGACATCGTCATTGATTTTATCTCGGTCAACGTTGTCTTCCTGAGCGGAAACGATCTTTTCCTTCATCTGGGTCAGAAGATCGGTCACTGTTTCAGATGCGTTTCGCGCAACCGCAACTGTCGATTCACCCAAGGCCAGACTGTCTTTGATTGCCTTGAATCCTTTGACGTCCGATTCCATGACCTTGGAAATTGCCCAAACAGCAGAGTTATCTTTTGCAGTGGCAACGTCCTTACCGGTCGAAATCGCGTTCTGGGTCATTTCCAGGTTTTTGTTGACCGACTTCAGGGTCTGCAGCGCAACCATTGCGCCATTATTTGTCAGAATGCTGGACATAGTTTTCATCCTTTTCCGTTCGGGCCTTTAAGCCCTTGTTCACCCCACAGAATCTGCGGGAATTGGTGTCTTTCTGACCTGTGCGATGCGCCGTGCGGCTGTTCGCGCCACCTGCTGTTTCAGGTGCAGGATCACTTTTGAGGCCGATCCCCTAACGGAGTGCTAAAACGCGCGAACCGGAAATTTCGGATTTGAATCAAACCTTCGTCTATGCCCGCTTTTCCAGTTTTGCATGACCACGAACTGGAAAACCGCTGCGCTGCCCGTCTGCGCCATAAGTGCTGAACTCCTGCCGAATTCGTCTTAGCTCGGCCATACGACCAGCGACTGCGCGAATTCCTTCCGCTGCGCTGTTCAGTAATGCCTGATTTCGCTCGACCTTGTTTTGTACCCGACTCAACTCGTTACTGTCGCGAACATGAAGATCATTGATCGAACCGATCAGTTTTTCCTTTTCTGGCGCCATATGCGTCAACAGATCCAAATCCCCTTCCACCAGCGCTGCGCGCTCCAGATCCAGAATTTCTTCGAGCGATTTGATGAGGGATGTATTGGGGTCAGGTGTCATTTGTTTTCTCCATCATTGATTGCAGAAGAATTTCGGACAATCCGACGCCACCAGATCGGGCCAGTTGCTGAGCTTGATGCTGTACAAGAAACGAAGAAAACTGATCCTCGCCCGCGCCGCCCTCAAAGGATTGCCGTGTTTTGCCCAAGCCTGCGGATTTCAGCATTTCAGCCAAAAACACCGCTTCGAGGTCTTCGGCCGCAGCCTGAAGCCTGTTCGCGGTTGACGGCGGGGTGGCCATCTGGGGCAGTGGGGAAACCTTCATTGCTTTCTCCGAAAATTGCTTCGAACTTTCTCGATCAAAAGTGAAAGCAGTTAAAATAAACGTAACTTCCTGCAGGCAAATTCCCGGTGAGACAAACGGAGCCGGAGCAAAATGCCCAACCCGCATACACTGGCAACCTCGACGCCAATCACGCCTAACAAACCCGGCGCCGGCCAAAGGGAAAATCACGATTCCAAAGGATCGACAAGCTTCCTTGACGTCATGAAGGAAGAGGATATTCCCTCCGAACCGGAGGCCATGATTGCAGACGCTCAGGACACGGAAGCGGAGGTAGAGGCTAGGACCCCTGACGTTGAAGGAACCCCTCCCTTACCGCCCAAGCTGCTGGTCGAAAATCAAGTATCCCAGCCAACAAGGGTCGGTGAAAACATAACCACAACTCAGCCGGTGAATGATAACGCCTCCGAGGTTGCACCAACACAAAATGAAACATCCATGGTCACCAATCCTGAGGCCAATCTCGTGGACGAAGTGCAGAGACCGGTTTTGAGACGAGATGACCAACCAATGCGCACACCGACAAGCGCGACGCCTGTGCTGTCTGAGGGGAAAAATTCAGGAAACCCGGCCTCTGCAACACGGGGATCTGAGATCATTCGCTCGGACGAACCGGCGACCGCTCAAACAGCGCACTCCGCCGGACCAGTTTCCAAACCCTTTGTTACCCCGTCCACAAAGGATTCGCGGTTGGCGGTTGATTCACAGTCGCCCCCTATCCCTGCTGACACAAGCGCCCGGGCGCAAGCGCCAAAGCCTGCTCCGACCGTCGCGCAGCTTCAATTGATCGCTGCGGCCAAGGCCGCCGGCTCAGATGAGGTTCAGCAAATCGAAAAAGCAGAAGGGCTACTTTCTGCAAGGGATGAGCCATCACTTCAGACCACGCGCGATTCAGGGCCTCAACTGATTTCAACATCGGCGACAACGCGCGCCGAAATCGCTAGGGCGATTGCTGGCCAACTGGCCGCTGCCATCCAGTCAAGACCCGGTTCCGGGGCGATTGAAATCGCCCTGAACCCGGAAGAACTGGGGCGCGTTTCCATCGTGCTGAATGGTCGAGAAGACGGGCTGCATATGACAATTGCAGCGGAGCGCCCCGAGACGCTGGACCTGATGCGACGGCACATGGCGACGCTGACGGCAGAGTTCCAGAAACTAGGATATGGCGAGATGTCTTTCGATCTGGGAACTTCGCCGGATCAACACCACGAGAACGCAGGTTCGCAGGCAGGATCGCTTTTCGAACCGGCCGCCAACGAAAGTGAGATTCGAACTGACCCCGTTCCGCGGCGTACTGCCCCGGGCAGGGGTATTGATATGAGGCTTTGAAGCATGATCAATCCAACTCAAGCCACACAACACGCGGCGCAGAATCAGACTACATCGGCATCAAAAACGTCCGCAGTGACTTCGGATTTTGAAACGTTTTTGCTGATGATGACTACGCAAGCGCAAAATCAGGATCCTTTGGAACCAATGGATTCGTCGGACTATGCGTCGCAGCTGGCGCAGTTTTCGATGGTAGAACAACAGGTGCAGACCAATGACCTGCTGGCCGCGTTGGCGACCGCGATGGGCAGCGTAAATCTAGATGAATTAGCGAGTTGGGTTGGCATGGACGTTCGGTCTGCATCGGCTTTTCACTTTGATGATGAACCGATCACCCTGTTTACTCAACCGGATCCTGCGGCAGACGAGACGACTTTGGTGATCCGCGATGAAGAGGGTAATGTCATCGATCGCATCACAGTGCCGGTAACCGAAACGGAATATGTATGGGCCGGTACGGATTCTGCTGGCAACCCGTTGGCATCGGGGACCTACTCAGCAACGCTGGAAAGTTATGAAAACGGGAAACTACTGTCCGAACAATTGGCGTCATCCTATCACCGTGTTGTCGAAGCGCAGGCCGGGGATGATGCGATTGTCTTGACGCTGGAAGGCGGTCTGGTGATATCAGCAACAGAGGTCACGGCGATCCGAACAGGCGCTTGATCTGACGGACTGGACGGGCCAAACCTTGGCAACTTCCGACTCGCCAGAAGAATTGGTAATGCCGCTGTCCGATTTGCCCTCACCACCTTCCGATCTAGTTCGGCAGCTCCAAGATCAGGGGTTGATCGGCTCGGGTGCGCGATTTGAAACGCTGTATGGTGGGCGCACCAATCAAGTGTGGAAGGTTCTTGGGGGCGATGGCGACAAAGTTCTGAAACTGTACCAAACATCCCTTAGAAATCCGCTGTTCCGCAACGATGCAGAACTAGAGGCGCGTTGCCTAAAGGCCTTGGAGGCTTCTGGTTTCGTGCCTCGATTGCGGGCGACCGGCCAGCATCAGAACGATCATTGGGTTTTTTACGACCACGCGCCTGGATCACCTTGGCGGGAAAATCCTGAACCTGTCGCGGAATTGCTGCGCAAGTTGCATTCGCATCCCTTCCTAGACGTCCCCCCGGATGGGTGCAATGGCAGCGCTGATCTCACGGCGCACGGGCAAAAGATATTGGATGGGTGCGCATCAGAAACCCGCCGCAGACTGATCAAATTGCGCCCAGCGCATAAGGTACCTGCGACCACCCAAACCTGCCTGATCCATGGCGACCCTGTTGCCGGGAATATTCTTGTGGCGGAAAGCGGGGTGACATTGATTGACTGGCAATGCCCGGCTGTGGGCGACCCTTGCGAAGACATTGCCTTGTTTCTGTCACCGGCCATGCAACGCCTTTATCGGGGCACACCCCTGACCGCCAAGGAAGTAGACCGATTCCTGTCAGCCTACAAACACCCAGAGATCATCGCCCGTTTCGAAGTTCTTCGTCCATGGTTTGCATGGCGTATGGCCGCATATTGCTTGTGGCGTGTCGAGAATGGCGCCACCGACTATGCTGAGGGGTTGCGGTTGGAAATGGAGACGCTCTGAGTTGATGAGATCTCAGAGATCGGCAAACGCCATAGCAGCGTAAGCGGGCGGCATGATCGCGCGACGCCAGCGACCAAAAGGAAACCGCCGCGGAGTCTGTGTCATTGGCGTAGGCAGGTTAATGTCTTGCCCCAACGCCAGTCGCGCCAACGCCCTTCCACAATAAGTCCCCATGGCGACACCATTTCCGTGATAGGCAAAGCCGGCAAGCAGTCCCGCCTGCCCCTGCACAGGCCCAACAAACGGCAGCAATCCACGCGACATGCACACCATACCCGACCAGAGATGAGTCGCTTCGACCCGTGACCAATCGGGAAACATGCGCTGAAAATCCTGTTGCACCTTTTGCCGAATTGCGGCCTCGCTGCGCGGGGAGGATCGCAACCCGCCCCGCATGCCGAACAGAAAACGCCCATCCGGCATCAGTCGAAAATAGTGCAGCAGGTTTCGGGTATCATAGCACATCTGATCCGACGTCCACCCCTGCGCCAACCGCTCTGCTTGGCTTAGGGGCCGGGTCACCATAACAGTGGATTGCGCAGGCATGTATCGGGCAGACATCCAGGCTGGTATATCCTCGCTGGAATATCCGTTGGTGCAGACAAGAACCTTTTTGGCGTTGACCCGACTGTTGGGTGTCTGCAGCACAAACCCTGATCCCACATTCTGTATGTTTAACACCGCGCTTTTTTGGAAGAATTCAACGCCAAGGGCCGCGGCGGCTTTTGCTATTCCGAAAAGATATTTCCGTGGGTTCAATCCAAATCCCACCGGCAGAGTGAGCCCTCCGTGGAACGACCCTCCGATACCTATCCCGGTCAATTCATGTTGCTCGTGCAAAACTCCCGACGCATCCACAGTCCGGCGCAGCTTTTCCATCGCGCGAGGGGAGTGAGCCAGCTGGGTTTCGCCTTGCGAATGGGTATCAGCTTCGATTTCATGAACCGCCAGCAGATCCGATACCAACTGAACAGCGTCCAGTTCAGCCTGGCCATAAGCTTGTGCCGCCGACTGCCCAAACCGGCGTGCAATTTTTGCGTGATCAAGCTTTGACCCGCCCAGACAACAAAATCCGCCATTGCGACCTGATGCGCCCCATCCTGGCGTTTCAGCTTCGAACACGGCGACGGAAACTGCGCTTTCGACCAGATGCAACGCGGCAGAAACACCGGTGAAACCACCTCCGATGATCGCAACATCCACACTGGTTTCATCCTGATGCTCGGGCCAATCCGGGCCGTCGATTGTCTCATCCCACCAACACCCCTCGCGCGGTCCAGGGCCGTAGGTGTAGTCTGGGAAAATACGCCTCATTCCGCGCGTTCAGCCGCCAATTCGTCCTGCCGTTGACGCATCATCGCGCGTTTGGTGACCAGCGATGCGGTGACGACGCCAACAGTGACGACCGCAATCATGATTGTTGAAAGCGCGTTGATTTCGGGACTTACACCCAAGCGCACCGCCGAGAAAATTTTGATCGGCAAGGTCGTGGCTGACGGGCCCGAGGTAAAGGACGCGATCACCAGATCATCCAGCGACAAGGTAAAGGCCAACAACCACCCCGAGATCACCGCCGGCGCAATGATTGGCAGGGTCACGAGGCGAAAGGCCTGAGCAGATGAACATCCCAAATCCAGCGCCGCTTCTTCTAATGATCGATCAAAGGTCACGAGGCGCGACGATACAACGACGGAAACAAAGCACATCGAAAACGTCGTATGCGCCAAAACGATCGTCAGAATACCCCGATCAAGCCCGATGCCGATGAACAATAACAGCAGGGACAAACCTGTGATCACTTCGGGCATCACCAGCGGGGCGTAGATCATACCCGAGAACAGCGTACGGCCAAAGAAACGCCCGCCGCGCACCAGCACATAAGCCGCCGCTGTACCCAGAACAGTTGCCAGAGTCGAAGAGAACACTGCGACGCGTACAGTAACCCATGCAGCATCCAGAAATGCTTCGTTCTGAACCAGTTCACCGTACCATTTGGTCGAGAACCCGGCCCAGACAGTGACCAGTTTGCTTTCGTTAAAGCTGAAGATGATCAGGATGATCATCGGGATATAGAGGAAGGCAAACCCCAGCGTCAGGGAAACCGTGTTGAACCAGCTTAACCTGTTCATTGCTCGGCCTCCGTCTGCTTTTGCTGGTTGCGTTGGAACAGTACGATCGGGATGATCAGGATCAGCAGGAGAACCACCGCCACGGCACTTGCCACTGGCCAGTCCCGGTTCGAGAAAAACTCTTCCCACAACACCTTGCCGATCATCAGCGTACCGGATCCACCCAGCAGGGACGGGATGACGAATTCACCTATCACCGGGATCATCACAAGGAAGCACCCGGCAATGATGCCCGGACGGGACAACGGGATTGTGACCAGCCAGAATGCCTGCACGCGCGAACAGCCCAAGTCTTCGGCAGCCTCGATCAGAGATCCATCCATCCGTTCAAGCGCCGAATAGATCGGGAGAATCATGAAAGGCAGATAAGTGTAGACGATGCCGATATAGACCGCGGTATTCGTGTTCAGAATGGTCAGCGGAGTCGAGATGATACCCGTCCACAGCAACAACTGGTTCAGATACCCGCCCTCGCTGAGAATACCCATCCACGCGTACACACGGATCAGGAACGAGGTCCAGAATGGCAGGATGACCAGCATCATCAGGGTTGGGCGCCATTCTTCCGGCGCTCTGGCCATGCCGTATGCGATGGGGTAACCAACAATCAGGGTCAGCACGGTCGAGATCAGCGCGATCTTGACGCTGGACAGATAGGCTTTCCAGTACAGGTCATCTTCTGTCAGCCAAACGAAATTCTCCAGATCTAATTGGCTGAAAAACTCTCTGATACCGGCCCAACCCTGAGACAGATCCAGCGTCGGCGTGTAGGGCGGGATCGCAAGGGCCGTGTCAGACAGCGAAATTTTCAGAACGATGAAGAATGGCACCATAAACAGGGCCAAAAGCCAGACATATGGAACGGCGATCAAAAAGGCGCGGCGCATCAGTTGGCCAGCAAAACCGCAGCCGTTGCTGTCCAGGACAGCCAGACCGGGTCTTCCCAAGTGAAGGATCGACGCGAGATTCGCCGGGTATTGGCCGATTGCGCCTTGATAACAGTGCCATTCGCCAGCTCGACATAGTAGGTGGATAAGTTGCCCAGATAGGCGATGTCATGCACTTTGCCCTGGATGGCGTTTACGGCGTCTTCTGGCCTCTCGGCGGAGATTGTCACCTTCTCGGGCCGGATCGCCAGATGGCACGATTGGCCGTTGGACAATGCAGTGGCTGAGGTCGCAGTCAGTGGCGTCTGCCCTTCGGCCCAATCGACCTGATAAGTCTCATCTCCGCCCGGCGTTGCGCGACCTTCGATAATATTCACGTCGCCAATAAAATCCGCCACGTAAACCGAGTTCGGGTTTTCATAGATGCGATCGGGCGTGGCAACTTGTTTCAATTGCCCCTGATCCATCACAGCAACACGGCTGGCAACGGTCATCGCCTCTTCCTGATCGTGGGTCACAATCACGAAAGTGGTGCCGGTCTTTTCCTGAATGTCCATCAGTTCGAATTGCGTGTCTTGCCGCAGCTTCTTGTCCAAAGCGCCCAACGGTTCATCCAGCAACAGCAGTTTGGGCGCTTTGGCCAGCGATCGCGCCAATGCCACGCGCTGACGTTGCCCGCCCGAGATCTGATGCGGTTTGCGGCGGGCGAATTGTTCCAGTCGGGTCAGGCGTAACATCTCTTCGACGCGTTCTTGCAGATCATATTTGGGCATGTTGTCCCTGCGCAAACCAAAGGCAATGTTGTCCCAGATGCTCAGATGCGGAAACAGGGCATAAGACTGGAACATCATGTTTACGGCGCGTTTGTTGGGCGGGATCGGATCAATGTCCTGACCCCCAAGCAGAATGTGCCCTTCCGTCGGGGTTTCAAACCCAGCCAGCATCCGCATCATCGTGGTTTTCCCACAACCGGACGGTCCCAGCAAAGCAAAGAATTCACGCTCAAAAATGTCCAGAGACAGGTTGTCGATTGCCGTGAAGCTCCCGAAACGCTTGGTCACATTTTGGAACTGGATCAATGGTTTCGCCTGTGGGTCTTCCCACGGCGCAAAAACGTCAGAGTTCAAAGCGGCCCCCGCATGTCGGTCAGGACAGAAAATACGCTGGGCGGTGTCGACACCGCCCAGCGTCGAATAGTCGGATCAGGTACCAGACTTGACCTTGGTCCAAAGACGAGTCACGACCCGCTGCACCTTCGCGGGATAAGGTGTGGTGATGTAGAGATTCTGCATCGTAGCATCATCCGGATAGATTGCCGGATCACCGATCACGTCTTCCTCAAGAAATTCCTGAGACGCTTGGTTGCCGTTCGCGTAGTACACATAGTTCGACGCGGCGGCCATGTTGTTGGCGTCCAGAATGAAATCAAGGAACTTATGCGCGCCTTCCGGATTTGGTGCATCCGCCGGAATGGCCATCTGGTCGAACCACATCAGCGATCCTTCGGCGAAGGCATGATATTCGATCTCAACTCCATTGTCCGCCTCGGCTGCACGGTCCCGCGCCTGAAGGATGTCACCAGACCAGCCTACGGCAACACAGATATCGCCGTTTGCAAGCGCGTTGATGTATTCTGAGCTGTGGAATTTTTGAATATGCGGCCGGACGCTGGTCAGAACCTCTTCAGCTTTGCCAATCACGTCTTTGTCGTGGCTGTCGGGATCCTCACCAATGTATTGCAGAACCATCGGGATGATTTCCGAGGGTGCATCCAGGAAATGCACCCCGCACGAGGCCAGCTTTTCCATGTTCTCAGGCTTCAGGACCAGGTCCATGCTGTTCAAAGCAACATCATCGCCCAGCACTTCTTTGACTTTGCCGACATTAATGCCGAGGCCGGTCGTTCCCCACATGTAGTTAATGGAATACGCGTTGTTCGGGTCGTAGCCTGCGGTGCGTTCCTGAATGACGTCCCACAGGTTGCCAGAATTCGACAATTTCGACGAATCCAACTCTTGGAAGGCACCTGCCTGAATCTGACGTTGCAAGAACGTCCCGGACGGCACCACCACGTCATAGCCTGAGCCACCGGCAAGCATTTTGGTCTCAAGGACCTCGTTGCTGTCAAATACGTCATAGATCAGGGTCAGGCCTGACTCTTCTTCGAATTTACTCAGCAGATCCTCGTCGATGTAGTCGGACCAGTTGTAAACACGCACCTCATCGGCAAAAGCCGCCGATGTCCCCAATGCGATGACCGCTGTCAGCGTCAGCGTTTTGATTATCATATTCTTCTCCCTGCGAATGTACGAGTATCTTCCCGTTTTTTTGGATTTGATCAAGTTTTGCGTTTTCCCCCGATCCAGCGTATGGTTTCACGAGGTCCGCCACCTGACAAGTCAGGGGTAGTCGAAATAGGATGAACCAATTGGATTTGATCAAAAATAAGGCGTTGGCCACACCAACCGAGCGCGAGAAACGCCCTGCCCACGAGAAGGTATACCAAACTCTCAGATCTCAAATCCTGTTCGGCGAACTGGTCCCGGGTCAGCCCGTCACGATCCAGGGTTTGACTGATTCGCTGGGCGTCGGCATGACTCCGGTACGTGAAGCGATCCGCAGACTTATTTCGGACGGTGCATTGGTTTTTCAAGGCAATCGCCGGGTGAGTGTTCCATTGCTATCCACGGCTGACATCGAACAGATGATATTCGCCAGAATATCAATAGAATCAGAGCTTTCTAGACGCGCAACGGCAAACCTGCAGGTCGAAGATATTGATCATCTGGAGCGCATTGATCGGCATTTGGACCAGACTATCGCCGATGGCGACGTCAGCGGGTATCTACGTTTAAACCAAGCTTTTCACGAGACGCTGTATTCCCACGCGAACGCTCCGATCCTCAGTGATCTTGCGGAAAGACTATGGCTTCGGTTTGGCCCATCTCTGCGGGTTGTTTGCGGTCGCTTCGGCACGCAAAGCCTGCCGGATCGACATAAAGATATTATTGCAGCTTTGCGCAAAGGGGACGCAGATCAGGTGGCCAAGGCAACTGCTCAGGACATCGAGCAAGGGATGGAGCTGATGGCAGAAGCGCTTACAGCCGCCTAGTTCCATGCGATTCGATTGACAGCGCAGAATTTGATCATATTGTGATCTCCAATCGCTCTTGCAGGAGATTCTCCGATGTCCACCATCACCAATCATATGCCGACCGCCGAACTACAGGCACTGGATGCGGCGCATCACCTCCACCCGTTTTCCGCCAATGGCGCGTTGGGTCAGGAAGGCGCGCGCGTGATTACCCGCGCGGACGGCGTATATTTGACCGATAGCGAGGGCGAAGAAATTCTGGACGCCATGGCCGGTCTTTGGTGCGTCAATATCGGATACGGTCGTGACGAACTTGCGGACGTCGCCGCGCGTCAGATGCGAGAGCTTCCCTATTACAACACCTTTTTCAAAACGACTCATATTCCGGTTATCGCGCTGGCAGCCAAGATTGCTGAATTGGCGCCGGGTGATCTGAACCACGTTTTCTTCGCAGCCGGAGGGTCCGAGGCAAACGACACCAATATTCGCCTCGTGCGCACCTATTGGGCCGAGAAAGGTCAGCCTGACAAAAACATCATCATCAGCCGCAAGAATGCCTATCACGGATCGTCAGTGGGATCGGCTTCTTTGGGTGGAATGGCGGGTATGCACGCACAGGGCGGTATCCCGATTCCGAACATTCACCACATCAACCAACCTAACTGGTGGGCTGAAGGGGGTGAGATGTCGCCGGAAGATTTTGGCTTGGCCCGCGCGCGCGAGCTGGAAGACGCCATTCTGGAATTGGGCGAAGACCGCGTCGCGGCGTTTATTGCTGAACCGGTGCAAGGCGCAGGCGGCGTCATTGTGGCGCCCGATACATATTGGCCCGAAATTCAGCGTATCTGCGACAAATACCAAATCCTGCTGATTGCCGACGAGGTGATCTGCGGGTTTGGTCGCACTGGCAATTGGTTCGGATCACAGACCGTTGGGATCAAGCCGCATATCATGACCATCGCCAAGGGCCTCAGCTCTGGCTATGCGCCGATTGGTGGATCGATCGTCAATGATGAGATCGCCAAAGTGATCGGGGGCACCGAATTCAACCACGGCTACACCTATTCCGGCCACCCTGTGGCCGCAGCCGTAGCGCTTGAGAACCTGCGCATTCTTGAGGAAGAAAAGATCGTCGATCACGTACGCGACGTGGCTGCCCCATATCTGAAGAAAAAGTGGGAAGCATTGGCAGATCATCCGCTGGTGGGTGAGGCCAAGATCGTCGGCATGATGGCATCCATTGCCCTGACGCCAGATAAAGCAAGCCGGGCGAAATTTGCATCAGAGCCTGGCACCGTTGGTTACATCTGCAGGGATCGTTGCTTTGCCAGCAACCTGATCATGCGCCATGTGGGTGACCGGATGATCATCTCGCCGCCGCTGATCTTGACCCCCGCAGACATCGACGAGATGTTCGAACGCATTCACAAATCTCTGGACGAAGCGCATGCAGAGATCATCAAGCAGGGTCTGATGAAAGCTGCGTCCTGAGCTTCCTGGCCGAGGCATCGAAACACAAGGGGCGGTCAACGAGACTGCCCCTTATCTTTTACCGTAAACGCTCCAACAACTGCAGGGTGGCATAACCATCTGGTGGCAAACCCTGCGCCACTTGATAGGCGCGCAATGCGTCAATTGTGTTTGGCCCAATGCGCCCGTCAATTGATTGCGTATCAAATCCAGCTTGTGTCAGGCGTGTCTGCAACTCTTTACGCTCGGTGAAACTCAATACCCGATCACCGCGCGGCCAATCAGATCGAAACGCGCCGCGCCCGGCCAATCGGTCAGACAAATGGCCAATACCGATAACATAGGCATCCGCCCCATTGTATGCCTCGATCACCTTGAAATTTTCGAAAATCATCAATGCAACACCTTGCCCGCCTGCCGGAAGCAAAATTGCGGCCTGCCCATAGTCTGGCACCGGAGCGCCATCCGGTGCCACCACGCCCTGCGCGGCCCATTCGGACGGCATCAGAGTGAATTCGCGCTTAGCTGACGAAAAGTCGAACCCGTCCGGCAGGTTCACTTCAACACCCCATGGCTGGCCTTTGGTCCACCCGTGCCGCGCCAGATACGCCGCTGCTGAAGCCAGCGCATCCGTCGGATCATCGGACCAGATATCCCGCCGACCGTCCCCATCGAAATCTACGGCATGATCTAGATACGAGGTCGGCATAAACTGCGTATGCCCCATCGCTCCGGCCCAGCTGCCGACCATGTTTCCGGCGCTGACATCACCTGACTGGATGATCTGCAATGCCGCGATCAGCTGGGTTTCAAAGAACTGCGCCCGCCGTGCGTCAAATGCCAATGTCGCCAGAGAGCGGATGGTTTGGTTGTTTCCCCGGTATGATCCGAATGCAGTTTCCAGCCCCCAAATAGCTGTGACAACCTCTTTTTCGACCCCATATTGGGCTTCTATCTGTTCCAGTATCTGACGATACCGGTCCAGAGATTCACGTCCATTGGAAATCCGGGTGTCAGAGACTGCTGAATCCAGATATTCCCAGATCGGTTTTGAGAATTCGGCCTGATTGCGGTCGCGTTTTATGACGTCCTTGTCATAGGTTACGTTGGACAAAGCCCTGACCAGAGTTGTCTGCGAGACGCCCTGCTGACTTGCCCGTTTTTGGAAAGACCCCAACCAGGCCTCAAACCGTGCATTGCCTTCTGTCGACACGCGCAACACCTCAGCTGTCGGTCGGGGTATCGGTCGCACCGAGACGGTAACGTCCGCAGATGCAAGTTGTATCGTTTTGTCCAAAGGCCCGGTTTCGGGCCCCAGACTATTGTCTGTGGTTTCCGCCTGTACGATGGATGCCCACAATGCCACGGTCATAACGCCGCCTACGCATTTACGCATTCCGGATTTTTCCTGTTTACTGCTCAACCGTAGGATAGCGCAAAATCGGAAAATCACAAAGCACTCAACGTTGCGAATCGTTTTCCTTCGCCGTGTGGTTTGCGCGGATGCGCTCTAACGCATCGCGCAACATCGGCACCCGGTTTGGTCGAAAGCTTTGATCTGTAACCAACATCTCGTGCATCCGGTCCAGACGAAAGACACGAAAATCCTGCCTGAGATGGCACCAGCTTAGCAATACGTTCGAACGATCCATGTAAACGATACTCAACGGGTTCACGCACCGACGCGTGTCGCTTCCTTTTGCGTCCGTATACGAGAACTCGATCGTGCGTTCATCCCAGGTCGCTTGGCGTAATGCAGCGACTTCAATCGTCGGGGCTGGCGGTCTGTTGAATCGCGTAGCGGCCAAGACCGCGTGGCTCAACCTATGGGACTGTCGCTGCGGAAGGCGCCCCTGTAATTTATGCAGCGCTGCACTGGCAGCTTCCGATAAGGCAGGATCACCGATCACCTGAACCTCGCGCAGGCCCAGGACCAATGCCTCCAGCTCATTATCTGTAAATCCCAATGGTGGCAGCGTGGCGTCTTCGATCAGGGTAAATCCAAACCCCGCTTCACCGTCAATGACAGCCCCCAAGCCACGCAGCGCATCGACATCCCGATGGATCGTGCGGGCAGAAACACCCAGATCCTGTGCCAGCTGAATCGACGTTTTTGGCGACGGACCAGAGCGCAGGGCTTGCATCAATTGGAACAGGCGAGCAGTGCGGGACATAACACATCCTAACCTAACTCTGATGACAGGAATTGTCATCAGCGCAAGATACCTATCAGCCATCCCAAAAGATGGAGCGAAACATGCTGACCCTTCTCACTTACCCCTCTGCCTTCGGCCTGTTCAGTGCCAGCCCATTTTGCGTCAAAAGCGCGTTCATGCTGCGGCAGTCAGGACAAGCCTGGCGGCGGTCTGACATGCTTGATCCGCGCAAGATGCCGCATCAGAAATTGCCGGTGCTGCGCACCCCAGAACGGCTGGTCCCTGACAGCGACATGATCCGTACATGGTTAGAACAACAGGGGGCGGACTTTGATAAAGGCCTCACGGACATTCAAAAGGCGCAATCCCGAACCTTGGTTCGCACGGCTGAAGAACACCTATATTTTCACATCGTGCTGGACCGCTGGGGCAATGACGAGGTGTGGCCAATCCTGCGTGAGACGTTTTTTACTGGAATTCCGGCGCTTATCCGCAAACCAGTATCCAGTTCGATCAGAAAAGCGGTACTGAAAGGGATCAATTCGCAAGGGATCGGCCGGTTTTCACTGCCGGAACGACTGGACCGGGTAGAGCGCGACCTTGAGGCGATCTCGGCCTATCTATGGCAATCGCCCTTCCTGATGGGCAACCAGCCGACCTCTGCCGACATGAGCGTTGGCCCGATGTTGGCTGCAATGCGAGCAACACCCGTCGATACCCCGCTGACGCAACGCATCAAACAGGATACTCTACTCAACAGCTACGTGGATCGGGTGGAAGAGGCATTGCCGCTGACATGAGACAGATAGAAGATCCAGCCGTTGCGGCAGCGTTTGGCGCGCTGCCGCAGGATACGCGAACCGGTGTCCTGAAACTACGGGAACTGATACTGGAAACAGCGGCATCTTTGCCCACCGCTCAGCCGCTGCAGGAGGCATTGCGGTGGGGGCAACCGGCGTACCTGGCGCCAAAAGGATCAACAATTCGGCTGGGTGGGCACAAATCGGCCCAGTTTGCACTGTTCGTGCACTGCCAAAGCCGATTGATGGGCGATTTCACAACGACCTTTCCCGGCGAAGATCGGATCGACGGCAACCGGGCGGTTCTGTTCGGCTCACCCGATCAGATCGACGAAACACGCCACGGATGGTTGATCGCACGGGCTTTGACCTATCACCTCTGACGGCGCTTACGTTCGATCTTGCGTTTGATCTTGTCTTTCTTGCGTTTCGTGCTGACTGCTTTCCGGCGCGTGGGCTTTTTGCCCGTCCCGCGCCCACGTGGCAGGGCCTGATCGTCGATGGATAGTAATTCCAGTTCCAAGCCGCCTGTCACGGGTGTTGCCTCGGTCAAGCGGACGGTGACACGCTGCCCGATCGCAATGATCAAGCCAGTGTCTGAGCCCATCAACGTGCCCGCCTCTTGGTCGAAATGGAAAAACTCGCGCCCCAGCGATCGTACGGGAACCAGCCCATCCGCCCCAGTTTCATCCATCTTCACAAATGCCCCAAACCGGGCAATGCCGCTGATCCGTCCGGAGAACTCGTTGCCAACACGTTCGCTGAGATAGGCGGCAAGGTATCGATCTGTGGTATCCCGTTCAGCCATCATAGAACGGCGTTCTGTGTCCGAGATATGGGTGGCGGTCTCTTCCAGTCGGTCAATCTCTTCCTCGGTCAGCCCGTCATTGCCCCAGTTATGGGCAGTAATCAGCGCGCGGTGAACGATCAGGTCCGCGTAACGACGAATGGGCGAGGTAAAATGCGCATAGTTCCGCAGTGCCAAGCCAAAGTGGCCGAAGTTTGCAGGGTTGTAGTAGGCCTGGGCCATCGAGCGCAGCGTGCTCAGGTTGATCAACTCGGCATCCTCGGTGCCAGCTGCAGCATTCAGCAGTGCGTTCAGATGACGGGTTTGCAGCACCTGCCCCTTGGCCAGGTTTAGACCGGCGGCCTGCGCGGTTTCACGAAGGCTTTCCAGTTTTTCAGGCGCAGGTTCCTCGTGCACGCGGAACAGCAGTGGACGACGCTTGGCAATCAGGGTTTCCGCCGCCGAGACATTGGCCAGGATCATGAATTCTTCGATCAGCCGATGTGCGTCTAGCCGATCGCGAAAGGCAACGCTTTGCACCTCACCTTGTTCACTGAGGATGATCTTGCGTTCCGGCAGGTCGAGATCCAGCGGTTGACGTTCCGCCCGCGCCTTTTTTAGCGCTGCATAGGCGGCGTAGAGCGGCTTCAGAACCGGCTCTAACAACGGCCCTGTCTTGTCGTTCACCGAGCCATCGATGGCCTCTTGCACTTCGGCATAGTGCAAGGACGCCGCAGACCGCATTAGACCGCGCACAAAACGATGGCCGATCTTATTCCCGTCTGCATCGATTTGCATCCGCACCGCGATACAAGCCCTTGGTACGCCTTCGTGCAGTGAACACAGGTCCCCGGACAGCCGATCCGGCAGCATTGGCACAACTCGATCCGGGAAATAGCTGGAGTTTCCGCGTTTACGCGCCTCGCGGTCCAGCGCCGTGCCGGGCTGAACATAGGCGGCGACATCTGCAATCGCGACCCAGATCACATGCCCGCCCGGGTTTTTGGGGTCGTCATCTGCGTGTGCGTAGCACGCATCATCATGATCACGCGCATCAGACGGATCGATGGTCAGCAACGGCATGTCGCGCAGATCTTCGCGCCCTTTCAGTCCAACAGGTCTGGCCTTGTCGGCCTCTTCGATCACCTTGTCCGGGAAGTCATCAGGAATTCCGTGTTGATGAATGGCAATCAGCGAAACCGCCTTGGGTGCAGACGGGTCGCCCAGACGCTCGACAATGCGCGCGCGGGGCAGGCCCATACGGGTCTTCGGTCCGGCCTGCTCAGCCTCGACCAACTCTCCGTCTTTGGCACCGTGATCTGCGCCATCTTGCACCAGCCACTCGGTCTGGCCCGCCTTGTCGATGGGCACGATCCGGCCACCTTCGGCCCCTTTGCGGAAGATCCCCACAACGCGGCGCGGGTTGGATCCAATGCGGCGGATCAGGCGGGCTTCGTAATTATGGTCTTCCTCATGCACCACGGTTAGCCGGGCCAGAATGCGATCACCTTCGCCCAAAGCTGGATCGCTGGCCCGCGGGATGATCAGGACAATGGGTTCCACCCCTTCGCCATGCCATTCCAACGGCCGGGCAAACAGATCGCCGTCCGAATTGGGCGCTTTCACCTGTAAAACGCTGACAGGTGGCAACCGATCAGGATCGCGGTAGCTGCGATTGCGCTTTTCCAGATGCCCCTCGGCCTCCAGCTCGCGCAGGATACGCTTCAAATCGATCCGAGCCGCGCCTTTGATGCCAAAAGCCTTAGCGATATCGCGTTTTGAAGTCAGGGTGGGGTTTGCCGAGATCCAGTCCAGGACCTCCTGCTTGGTGGGGATGCGAGTCATATCTTCGGCCTAACACGGGCGTACGACCGCGTCATGACCAAAAAACGGCGATTTGGGTCAGCTTGGCAGATCGGCCACGGTATCAACGTCGCGCAGATTGTCCAACAGTGTAGTTCGGTATCCCGAAACGGAAGCCAGCGTGTCTGCTAGCGCATGCTTGGTCGACCACCTCACACCCTCGAACAGCGCCGGCGACAACGCGCCATATCGCTGCGCACCGACCAGCCAATATCCGCCATCCGGCGCGGGGCCAAACACCATCTGAGATCTGCCCAACACGTGAAAAGCCCGCGCCACGTGCCCGCGTGTGATACCTGGAATGTCCGCGCCAATCAGGCAAACCGGCCCTTTCGGCGTCGACCAAAGCAACCGTCCCATTCTGGCGCCAAGATCGCCGCGTCCCTGCGGCGTTCGTGTCAGGTCAGCTGGCCAGATCCGGCTGTTCAGCCCTTCCCGATCTGGTGATACGGCCAGCACAATCCGCCATCGAGGGTCACGCAAACGTCGGATCAACGATCGTGTCTGATGCCGAAACCACCACGCCGCACCAACCATGCCAATATCGCGCCCAAGCCGCGTTTTGACCCGGCCCGGACGGGGTTCTTTGATCATGATAATCAATGTACGTTGCATGATTCAGGCAAAATATTCTGTCAAAATCCGTGTATAGATGGCCTTTAACTGCTCGATCTGCGCGACCTCTACGCATTCATCGACTTGATGCATCGTGCGGCCAACCAACCCAAATTCCACTACCGGGCAATGGTTCTTCACAAAACGGGCATCCGATGTTCCACCTGTTGTCGACAACTCGGGCTTCACACCGGTTTCCGCTTCTACAGATTTCGCGACCAGGTCCGACAATGGCCCCGGCGGGGTCAGAAAGCTTTCGCCCGAGATTTTGATTCTGGCTTCAACCTCGACACCGTAAGTGGCGGCCACCTGATCGGCCTCGTGCTGCAGCCAGTCACTGAGACTGGCACCGGAATGCATGTCGTTAAAGCGAATGTTAACCGTGCCAGTACACTGAGCCGGAATGACATTGGTCGCGGTATTTCCGGTGTCAATCGTCACGACGGCAAGTGTCGATGCATCAAAATGCGCAGTTCCTTGATCCAACTCGTGGCTGGCCAGCCGATCCATCAGTCGCGCCATAGCCGGCAGCGGGTTTTTTGCGCGATGTGGATAGGCCGAGTGCCCCTGCACCCCGGTGATCGTAAACCAGGCGGTCATCGAACCGCGCCGTCCGATTTTGATCATCTCTCCCATTTCGTTCGGACATGTGGGCTCGCCCACAAGGCAAACAGACATGCGTTCCCCGGCATCGGCCATATAGTCCAACAGGGCCGTTGTTCCGTCCAACGCATCCGCTTCTTCGTCTCCGGTAATGGTCAGGATGATGGCGCCGTCCGGTGGTGTTTCGCTGACAAAATCCACGGCAGCCGCAACGAACGCTGCGACCCCCGATTTCATGTCCGTGGCCCCGCGGCCATACATCACGCCATTTCGGATTTCGGCCCCGAACGGCGGCGTCGTCCATGCGGCCTTATCCCCCACCGGCACGACATCTGTGTGGCCATTGAACCCAAAGCTACGTGCATGGGCTTTTTGTCCCCAACGTGCGAACAGGTTGCAGATGCCACCACGATCCACGCGCGCGCATTCAAAGCCCGCATTGGTCAAAACCGACGCAAGCAAGACCAAAGCACCACCCTCTTCTGGTGTGACCGATGGGCAACGGATCAGGTCCGCCGTCAATTGAACTGGGTCGGTCATTTAGGTCCTCTCAAAGTTATCAGCGCTCGGGAACACACACAGATTCAACGAATTGGCCGATTTGCCAACCCCATTCACTAAATTTCACATCGCCATTCTTCTGGTGTCTCGCCCTGAGACGCCCAGAAAACATGAAACTTAACTTGGCGGCGACCTTGCCCGTCGCCACGTAATCGCGCTAGAGCGCCGCGAAACAGGTCATATGAATATGAAGCGCTCACTCTTCGGATTGATCTGCCTGACTTTCGCCGTTCTCGCACAGCAAAGCCTGGCTCAGTCCTTAACGGTTACAACTGTGTCCCGCCCCCCGTTTTCCTATGTTGAAGACGGGGCAGATACTGGTTTCTCAATTGATCTGCTGAGCGCGCTCGCCGAGTCCTTAAATTGGGACTACTCGGTCAATCGCGTGGGGTCCTTTGCCGAGATGCTGAACGCGGTTCAGGATGGATCCGCGGATATGGCGATTGCCAATATCTCGATTACGGCCAAACGTGAAACACAGATGGATTTCACTCAGCCGATTTTTGAGGCCGGGCTGCAGATCATGGTGCCATCGGATGCCGCGCGGCGTCCATCCTTGCTGCAGGCGCTGCTGTCTCGAGAGTTGTTCATCGCCATCGGCCTGGCCTTTGCGATCTTGTTGGGCGGCGGCATGATGATGTGGGGGTTCGAACGCCGCGCCCAACCCTATTTCGACCGCAATCTGAACGAAGCCTGGTTTCCATCTTTCTGGTGGGCGCTCAACCTGGTTGTGAATGGTGGTTTTGAAGAGCGGATGCCACGCACTCCCTTTGGCCGGCTGCTCGGCGTTGTACTGGTTGTATCGTCCCTGTTTATCGTATCGGTGTTTACGGCGCGCATCACCTCGGTCATGACGGTCGATGCGATCACAGGCAATGTGAACTCGGTAAATGATCTATATGGCAAGAATGTCGGTACAATTTCGGGATCAACTGCTGCCAGCTTCCTGAACCGTCGCGAAATAGAATTCTCTGGCTATCCTGGGCTCGATGAAATGTTGAACGCGTTCAAGGCCGAAGACCTGGACGCGGTGGTCTTTGATGCACCGATCCTGTCCTATTTTGCAGCCCATGAAGGCCGCCAGATGGCTACGATGACCGGCGGGGTTTTCCTGAGAGAGAATTACGGCATGGCCTTCCCAAGCGGCTCACCCCTGGTGGAAGATGTGAACCAGGCACTGCTCGCCTTGCGCGAGGACGGCACCTACGACGAGATTTACCGCAAGTGGTTCGGCAACCGGAACTAGGCCTTGGCCTCGTCTCCGAAAAACGGTGTCATCTGCGCGACTATAACTGAGTTTTCATCCAATGCGCGCTGCATTAGGCCGCGCTCATCCGGATCGATCTCATGCCCCTGCTCCTCACGCTCGGCCAGTGTTCCATAGCCGGTGACATCCAGCGGCGCAGTATCGGCCTGCTTCAGAATAGCCACAGTTTCGCGCACGGCCTCGGCCTCGTCGACACCGCTGGCAAAACACATCAAAGCCGCCCCTGTTGCACCCTCGGGCAGGCCGTCGCCCTCTTTGCGGCCAATCTGAACCAACAGTGTGTAGACTTGCTGACGCGAGGGTTTCTTTTGTTTTTCCATAGCGCGGGCATTAGCCGCATGCATGATCGCGGTCAAGTTCAACCGCTGATACGTTGCCGATGTCTGCAAAGAGCCCAACGTATCGAATGCTGTCCAATGCATGAGCGACGCTTAGCGTTGGTCTGGCGTACATCTCATTTCCTGCGCTCCAGCGTTCTGTCCTCCTCCGCGCCGTTTGAATACCATCCAGGATGTCCACAACACAGCGTTCAGCGCGACGATTGCGCAGATAGAAGGCTCGGACTGCATCAAGCTGGGCAAAAGGAGATGCACGAGCGCGCATATCGAGGTGAAATTGATGTCGATTTCCCGCCGGATGATCTAATAACGGAAATCGACGTCTGTGAAACGGCGCGTGTTCTGCACCGCCGCATTATTGATCAGAAAATCGATGGGAGGGCCGGCTTTCACGAGCGCCTCGGTGGCTCTTTCCACAGCGCTCACATCTGCAAGATCGGCCTCATATATTGCCACATCGGTGAGGACGTCAGCAAGGCGATCAGGCTGCAGGACCGCCTCGCGATGACGAGACCTGGTTATCTGCCACCAGCTTGCGCAACAATTCGAGCCCGAGGCCCGATGCGCCACCGGTGGTGATGATATGCTTGTTTCGGATTTCCATGTCATAATCCCGTGTACTCGTGAATTGAGCACACACTAGGCGGACGACGGATTTCTGAAATAAACGCGGGTTAAAACGTATGAATATCTCTGACTTTATCGCAGCCAGCGGTCGGCCACTCAAGAAGGACGCAGGTGACCATCTGTTCCGTCAAGGTGATCAGGACTCGTCGCTGTACATAGTGAGAAGCGGTCTGTTGAAGGCCTACTACCTGTCGGAGGACGGCAAGGAGAACATCAAATCATTCATCATGCCTGGTGGAAAGATCGGCAGCCTCGCTGCGGGATATCAGAAGGAAAGCTGTACTTTCAGCCTGGTTTGCGTGGAGCAAAGCGAGCTTATCGCGCTGGAGTTTTCAGACCTTTACGAGGCCAGCTGCGCAGATATCGAACTATCTAAGGCGATGGTCGACTTCCTCTTAAGCTTTGGCATACGCAAGGAATTGCGCGAGTACGAATTGCTATGCCTTTCAGCCGAGGAACGCTACAGGCGGCTGCTTGCAAATACACCTGCGCTTCTCGACAAAGTGACGCAAAACGATATTGCACGGTATCTGGGAGTGACACCGGTCGGATTGAGCCGGATCAAGACACGGGTGAACGGGCGTCGTACTCTGAAAGAATAGACACAAACAGTTACAGCTTTTGAATGACATCCGGAACGCTTTGGACTGTGAACAATAGTTCCGCGACCGTTCAAAACCCGAAGACAGATGTTCTGACCACCGCAGCGAATTCACACTCTGTCTCGCAAAGCTGAAATTGCAGAACGTGGTTTTGAAGGTCTGATTTGGGCTGTGACTGTTCGCTGACGCGAAGGGCAGACTACCTCAGAAAGAGCCCCCCTTTCCGCATCGCTGCTAGGTGGCGAAGGTCCGCTTTTCGGCAAGCAGTCATTCGCTGCGGATGCAAAGTTTCAATGTCATCTTGGTCAATGCGGACATTTGAAATTCGTCGTGAACGCAGCTGTCGCTCGGAGATAAGTAATCACAGCCATTGAACTTCTCAAAGTCGTGATGTGGAGTGTCGAGCCATAACGCGGAGCTCAAGCTTCATCGCTGTGATATCAGGGTGCTGTCCTGCAATTGTATCTGAAATCAATTCCGCCGCCATAAGCCCGATCCGTTTGGCCGGTATCCTGATTGTAGACAGAGACGGCTCTACCTCAGCCGACCCCTTGAAGTCCCCGATGCCCATAATCGATAAGTCATCAGGCACTTTCAGGCTCAAATGGTTGCTGGCATAAAGGACACCCTGCGCGATAATGTCATTGCCGCAGAGAATGGCAGTTGGTCTATGCCCCTGTTCAAGTAACAGAATGCTGGCGCGTTTTGCCTCCCGGACGCTATAGGGGGCCTCCAGCCGCCAGCTTTCGGGGATTTCGATACCTGCGGTTCGAAACTCAGACACAGCGCCGTTCAGTCGATCGTAGGCACGGTCATTTCCCGAGGGGGCTGGAAATACAAGACCAATCTTGCGGTGTCCAAGCGAAATCAGATGGCGCGCGGCCAGCCTGCCGGCCTCTGCGTTGTCCACGCCGATACAGGACAGGGCCGAGGACTTGTTGTAGTTCCAGATCGCAACCGTTGGGATATTCTGCTGTTCGATCAACTGATAGGTGGGATCCGAGTGTTCCAGCCCGATCACCGCCAGCCCATCCACACGATGTTCCAACAGCTTGCGCAGCATTTTATATTCACGATCCAGATCGAACCCGTGTGACGCAATCAGCATGGTAAACCCGTGTTGGTCTAGTTTGTCGGAAAAAGACTGAATCAGTTCGGCAAAAATCGCGTTGTCGATTGTGGGCACGACAAGGCCGATCGTCCCACTTCGCCGACCATGCATGACCTGTGCCGCCCGGTTGCGGATATAGCCCAGTTTCTGCACCGCGCGCTCGATCTTTTTCCGAGTCGCAGGCTTGACCAGCTCGGGGTGATTGTAGCTGCGGGACACGGTTGAAATCGACACGCGCGCAATACGTGCAACATCTACAATATCCGGTTTATTTTGTTTTTTATCAGTCATTTAATCCATAAAATGTGCACAAAAATGAAAACATTTGCAAAACTATTTTCATCACCTAGGCTTCTATGTCAATCGGTGACGAGAGACGGGATATCGACTTGGAATTTCTGTATTACTTCGGAGACGTGTTCTCGCCTGTGTCGTTCGGGCTTTTGCTTTTGGGCACAATTGGGGGGTTGCTTCTTGGCGCCACGCCAGGGCTGTCACCGACCATGGCCGTTGCGCTGCTTATTCCGTTTACCTTCCATCTTCAGCCGGTGCAGGGCCTGATCCTTCTTGGTGCCGCCTACACGTCGACTGTCGCGGGCGGTGCAGTCAGCGCCATCCTACTCAAGATCCCGGGGGCACCGGCCAATATTGCGACAACGCTGGACGGGCACACGATGGCAAAGCAGGGCAAAGGCGCGCGGGCTTTGCAGCTTAGCTTTCTGGCTTCAGCCGTTGGCGGCGTCATCGGTGTGCTGTTACTCATTTTCCTGACACCGGTTCTGTCGCAATGGGCTTTGGCGTTTGGTCCCAGCCACCTGTTCTGGCTCGCGATCCTGGGCGTGACCGTGATTGGGTCGCTGGATAGCGCTTCGGTGGTCAAGGGGCTGTTGTCGGGGTGTATCGGGTTGTGGCTGGCCACGATCGGGTTCGACGACATCATGGGAGCGCAGCGGTTCATCTTTCACCCAGCCCTTGGTGGCGGCATCAACATTATCGCAGCACTAATAGGCTTGTTTGCCATCCCGCAGGTACTGACCATGTTTGCCAAGGGACGCACTTCGTCAGCGGCCGAGGTGATCGAAGTCGAGAAACATTCGATCAAGGACGCTATCCGCGAGCTGGTTCGCCGGCCACGCGCCCTGACGATCGGCACCGTTACCGGCTCGTTCATCGGTCTGATCCCAGGTGTGGGCGGGCAGATTGCGGGTCTTGTCGCCTATGACCAGACCAAGAAGTTCAGCCCCGAGCGCGAGAAATTCGGCAAGGGCCATTCCGAAGGCGTTATCGCTGCGGAAGCCGCCAACAATGCCATGGTCGGTCCCAGTCTGGTTCCACTGCTGACTCTGTCGATCCCGGGCTCGCCAACGGCGGCGGTGCTTTTGGGCGGCCTTCTGATCCATGGAATTTTCCCGGGCACCGATCTGTTTGACAACCATCCAGACGTGGCCTGGACCTTCATCAATTCGATGCTGATCGGGCAGGTTCTGATGTGCATCTTCGGCCTCTATGTGGCGGGGTTGGCCGCGCGGATCGCTCAGGTGCCCCAAAGCGTCATGGCCGCCGTTGTGCTGGGACTTGCGGTGTTCGGCAGCTATTCGGTCCAGTCGTCGATGGGTGATGTCTATGTGATGGCGACGCTAGGGGTGATGATGTATTTTCTGGAACGGTTCGGGTTTTCCGCGGCACCGCTGGTGCTAGGGCTGATCCTTGGCCCCATTGCCGAGGCCAATTTCATTCAGGGCAGCATGATAGCCGGTGCCACTGACGGGCTTGGAGCCTACTTCCTGACCGGCACGCTGAATATTGTCCTTATCGCCGTGGTGATCGCCTCGATCCTCTACTCGGTATGGATGGAGTTGCGGACCCGCCGGTACATCTCAAAAGAGGAGATCATGGGATGAGCACCTCAAGCCTTCCGCGTCTGCAACATGTTTGTGCATCCGGGCTTGTCGCCGCCGTTGGGGTTTGGGTGGCGTGGATCAGCTATACGCAGCAACCGTCCGAGGCGTTTTTGTTCCCGCGGCTGATCTCGACCGTGTTTGTTGTTCTGGCGCTCTGGACTTTCTTCAAAGCACTGCTCGGTTGGACCAAGGTGGGACACGGCTTGGGCACGGATGACATGGCCAATCTACTGCCGGGTCTGGTGATTGCGCTGGTCTATGTGTTCTGGGCCGCCAAGGCGTTGGGGTTCTACACCGCAGGTGCCATTGCCTTTTTCATATTGCTATCGCTCTATGACCCGGCCCCCCATCGCGAGGTCAGGACATGGGTCCGGCGCGCGATAATCACAGCGGTCTATCTGGCGGTGATGTATGGCCTCTTTGCCATGCTTCTCAAGGTCTACACACCCCGCGAAATTCTATTCTGAACAAGGTGCGATCAACGCATCTGGCAACCGATCCTAGGGAGGACGATACAATGAAGAACCTACTTACAGCGGCCACGCTGGCGCTAACGACACTGGCCGGAGGCGCAGCGCTTGCCGAGGACTACCCCGAGCGCCCAGTGATGATGATGGTGAGCTACGGTGCTGGCGGGGCGACGGACTTTCAGGCGCGGATTGTGACCATGACTGCCGGCAATGAGGATGCGCTGGGGATGCCGGTCGCCATCATCAACAAGCCCGGTGCCGGTGGGCGCGTGGGCTGGAACTGGTTCGCCACCCAGGCTGACGCGGATGGGTATACGCTGGCCGCCTACAACGTTCCGCATTTCATCGCCCAGTCGATTAAGGGTGGCGTGGAGTATTCGACGGACAGCTTTGAACCCATCGCCAATTGGGGTGCGGACCCGGCGGTATTTGTCGTGGCGGCTGACAGCCCGATGAATTCGATGGACGACCTGGTAACCTTCGCCAAGGACAACCCCGGCAAGCTGACATTCTCAGGGGCCGGCCTGTTTGTCGGGCACCACATCGCCGCGCTGCAGCTGGAAAAGGCGGCAGGTGTGAAAATGGCCTATATCCCCACAAAGGGTGGCGGGGCCGCTGCGATGAAAGCGGTGATCGCAGGCGATGTTATGGGCGGGGTGAACAATCTGTCCGATGCCTTCCGCGCACAAGAGGCGGGAAATGTCAAAATCCTTGGGGTCTTTGACCTAGAGCGCAATGACTTTCTGCCGGATGTCCCGACCCTTAAGGAGCAGGGATATGACATCGACAATGCCAGCGTAAACTTCCGTGGCATCATGGTGCCCAAAGGAACCCCGCCCGAGGTCATCGAAACGCTGGCGGCAACGGTTCCCGAAATGTTCAATAATGACCGTGTGGCCAAGAAAATGGCGGCTGGCGGCTCGCCCATGCACATCATGGACCGCGAAGAAGTCCAGGCCATGTGGGCCGCGCGGGAAGAAACCCTCAAGGCCCTGCTGGCCGGACTCTGATATCAGCACCTTTGTGAACAGGGCGGCCCTCGCCCTGTTCACTTTACAAGGATGACCAACATGAATGCACATGATGACATTGCTCAGGTCCACGCGATCATGGCCCGCGCGCGCAGCGCGCAAAAGGCCTATGAAACCGGCGCGGATCAACAGCGCTATGACCGGGCCGCCGAAGCCGCCGCCTGGGCCATCATGGAGCCATCCCGCAATACGGCGCTGGCCGAACTGGCAGTGAAAACAACCGGTCTAGGCAACGTGCCGGACAAGATCACAAAGAACCATCGCAAGACACTAGGCTTGATGCGCGACCTCAAAGGCCTGAAGACGCAAGGCGTTATCGATGACAATGCCGAGACGGGCATCACGGAAATCGCGCGCCCGATGGGTGTGGTTGGGGCTGTGGTCCCGTCAACCAACCCCGCGGCGACGCCGGCGAACAACATCATCAATGCGCTGAAATGCGGCAATTCCGTTGTGGTGGCACCGTCCCCGAAAGGCGTCGCGAGCTGCGAGTTGTTGCTGGAGTTCATTCATACCGAGTTCGACAGGCTCGGCCTGGATCATGATCTGGTGCAGATGATCCCGGCCCCAGGGTCCAAAGCCAAGACACAGGCCATGATGGAGCAGTCCGACCTTGTGGTCTGTACCGGCAGCCAGAATAACGTCCACCGCGCCCAGACCTGTGGAACCCCCGCCGTGGCCGTGGGCCCCGGAAACGTGACAGTGAT
This sequence comes from uncultured Ruegeria sp., assembly GCF_947489545.1. Lineage (NCBI taxonomy): Bacteria > Pseudomonadati > Pseudomonadota > Alphaproteobacteria > Rhodobacterales > Roseobacteraceae > Ruegeria > uncultured Ruegeria sp. The sequence continues at coordinate 106,227 of NZ_CANLDZ010000011.1, forward strand.
CGTGGATGAAACAGCCGATCTGAAAGCTGCTGCGCAGAAGATCACCGCATCAAAGACCTTTGACAATGCCACGTCATGTTCGTCCGAGAACTCGATGATCGTGGTTGATGCAGTCTACGATGGTTTTGTTGCGGCCCTCGCCGAGGAGGGCGGCGCACTGTCAAAAGATGAAGCCGCCATAGTGACCCGGCTTTGGCCTGATGGTCATCTCAACCGATCCGTAATCGCGCAGGATGCCGACCAGACGTTCGAGGCCCTGGGGCTGGCGGATCAGGTTCCGGCGGGGTCGAGGTTCCTCGTGGTCGAAACTGATGGCATCGGCCCGGACCATCCGCTGTCTGGCGAAAAACTCAGCCGCGTAGCCGCGCTTTACCGCGCGCGTGATTACGACGACGCACGTAAGATCGCCGCTCGCATTCTGGATTATCAGGGCGCAGGGCATTCGATCGGAATTCACACGTCAAGGGACAGCCGCGCTGTTGAACTGGGACAGTCTTTGCCGACCTGCCGGGTTATCGTAAACCAAGCCCACACCTTTGCGACCGGTGGCTCTTTCACCAACGGCATGCCGTTTTCGCTGTCGATGGGGTGTGGCAGCTGGGGCGGAAACTCAATAGATGACAATCTGCATTGGCGGCACTTCCTGCAAACTACCAGAATCATCCGCGAAATTGCTCCGAATGAGCCCGCGGTTGAGGATATCTTTGCCGACTACTGGGCGGATGTGGGAAAATGAAAGTAAGCCCAACCGCCCCCCCGCAGGGCACGGTCCGCGACTGGCTCGACCACCGCGCGGTCATGTCCGGCGAGCGCAGCGGCTATCTCTTCTTTGACGGGGGTGCGCCGCTCACTTGGAACCAATTGCGGAACCGCGCGCGGAATCTGGCTGCTCGGCTTACCGCGCAGGGCCTTGAGAAAAGCGCCAGTGTCGCGATCATGCAACCAAACGGGCGCGAGGCGATCGAGTGTCTCTACGGTGTCTTGTACGGAGGGTTTCGGGCCACCGTGATCAACCTTGCAGCGGGTGATGATGCCATCCGCTATGCGCTGGATCATTGCGAGGCCCGCATCGCGCTGGTGGGTGCAGCCCAGCAAGATCTGTTTAACCGGGTTCGAACGGATGTGCTTCGACAACTACCCCAGGCAGACGGCACGAACCCCGTCGATCTGTATGATCTGTTACCGGATGATGATGCCCTGTTGATGTATACCTCTGGCACAACGGGGCAGCCCAAAGGCGTGGTACATAGCAATTCAAGCCTACTCGCCGGGGGCTGGACGCCCACGATTGCACATGACCTCACATCGAAAGACATCGGCCTGTGTGTTTTGCCGATCAACCACATTAACGGGCTGTGCGTTACCGTGCTGGGCACGCTCATTTGCGGGGGCGCGCTGGCTGTGGCCGAAAAATTCTCGGCCAGTAGGTTCTGGGACCAATGTGAAAGCGCACAGGCGACTTGGTTCTCGGTGGTTCCGACGATCATTTCGCATCTGTTGCATTCAGAGACCGGGCCCTCGCCAAACGTGCGAGAACGACTGCGGTTTGGGCGTTCAGCTTCGGCGGCCCTTGCGCCTGATGTTCAGAACAACTTCGAGAAACGTTTTGACGTCCCAATTGTTGAGACGATGGGCCTAACCGAAACCGCCGCTCAAATCCTGTCGAATCCGTTACCGCCTGGGATTCGCAAGATTGGTTCACCCGGCAAGGCTATTGGCAATGACGTTTGTATTTTGTCTGCCGCGTTGGAACCACGCGGGCCCAACACCCAGGGTGAGATTGCAGTGCGCGGGCCCAATGTGATGCGTGAGTATTTTAAGAACCCCGATGCAACGCAAGAAACGTTCACTTCAGATGGTTGGTTGCGTACGGGCGATTTGGGACATTTGGATAACGATGGCTACGTCTTTGTAACAGGGCGGCTCAAAGAACTGATCATTAAGGGCGGTGAAAACATCGCGCCGCGTGAGATAGATGAAGCCCTCTATTCGCACCCAGATGTCATCGAAGCTGCCGCATTCGCACGCCCCTGCAAAACCTATGGTGAACGGGTCGAGGCTGCCGTGAAGCTGAAGGACGATACGAGGGTGGCACCTGAACATCTAATAGCGATTTGCCGCGAAAAACTCGGCTCATTCAAAACACCCGATGTCATTCATGTGCTCGACGACTTACCCAAAGGCCCTTCCGGTAAGATACAAAGGATTAAACTGGTATCATTAACTGGATCACCGGCCAGTTGAACATGCTTGCCAGTCAGACCCTCCCTTAGTTCAGGCAGCCATCTGTTCGAAGATCTCCGATGATGGGCACTCCTACTTTGCTCGAAGAAGACGTTTGGCAGATCCTTCTTGAGAACAGCGACATATTTGACGCCCAAGCCACAGCGGCGCGGCGCAAAACGTTTGATGACGTTTCCTGGGGGATATCCGACCGGAGGCAGTACAGCTCCTGCGTGCCCCAATCTGCCTGGACGTCATGCGCGCCATTGCTGAGGCCTATGCAAACGCAATTTCTCCAGAAGCCAAGGCTGGTGAGGAGTAAAACCCGCTCATTATCTCGTCGACAAAACGAATTACAAATACCTGCCGCCCATCCGTTTCATGAACTCCTGCTATGTCCGCACAAGCGGGACCTAGTTGCCGTTTGACCGCGTTCATTGATTGTATAGGCTTCATCAAATGACCGATGTACAGTTTGAGCTATTCGCCGACTATTTCCAATTTTACGTTCAAGATGAGCAGTCGGATGGAATCGACGGTGACTCATGGACGGACGTAGCAATCAACTCACGACTTGCTCTAGAGGCTAACGCCTTTGCCGTTAGCACAGCTCGAAACATGGAAGTTCCGGTGAGAATCGTCGTTTCTGACCGTTCACCCGACTTAGATTTATCTTTGTGGAATCATGTCGTTGAGTTTTCGATTGGCGTGCCTTCAGGTCGGTTAGTTTTCGCTGGCTGCACAGATTACTATCCGGATGCGGAACGGCTAGCTATAGAAAGCGGCTGCTATGAAGTACGTGTGCTGTATGCCAACTTGGACAAGCTTTCAGATGATGGCCTTGATGGAAACGACCACTACCGTGTCGAGCTTTGGAAGGGCCACTCCAGAAAGTTAAAAGTAGTTAAGCAGCATCCCGTTTAGTACGGGTCGAAATAGTCGGCTCTGGGCTCGTCGCGGTCATTCTTCACGTGTTAGACTCATGACCGATTGATTTCCGTTGTTCTGCATGGTTCAGCGCCGCGAAAACAAGCGGTGAACATGTCTGATCTTTTCTGGTTGAGCGACGAGCAGATGTCGCGTCTGGAACCCTTCATTCCTAAACCCCACCAAATGCCTCGCGTTGATGACAGGCGCGTCCTGAGTGGCATTATCTTCATCAGTCGCAATGGGTTACGCTGGCGCGATGCGCGGAGAGAATACGGCCCGCATATGACGCTCTGCAACCGCTGGAAGCGGTGGAGCAACAAAGGGGTATTCGCCGAGATGCTGTTTGGCAGCCTGCCGAAGGTCGAATGGCGTCTTGGGGACCGCGGTTACGACGCCGAATGGTTCAAGAAGCGCTGAAAGACAAAGGGATACGTGCCGGTATCCCCGGTCGGAAACAACGCAAATCGACTATCCGGCACGACAAGCGGCGCTATGAACGACGCAACCGGATCGAGATCATGTTCGGCAGGCTCAAGGATTGGCGGAGGGTTGCGACCCGCTACGACTGATGCCCGAAGGTCTTCCTGTCAGCAATCGCGATTGCCGCTCTCGTCATCTGTTGGGTATGAGTCCTGAGCCTAGCCGATTGCCATCTTTTTTAACCTAGTTAATTCCTGCATGTTTAATCATACGCAATATGCAGTGGAGAGGCGTCCAGTGCTTTGGCGTTTTGACTCTTTACTGCTATCGTCAAATAAATGTGCGTATGCAATGAAGACGTCTACGGCAATTCGCCTGCAGTGAAACTCCAATGTGTCCGCACCGCATTCGTTCACGCGAAACAAATCTGTCACGGTGCAGCTATCGGCTGCTTTCTCCGCAAAGCCAACATTGCCTAGTTGCTGCAAACAAAAAAACCGCGCTCTGCAGCGCGGTTCTCTCGACTTGAAGTATGCAGTTCTTAGCCCTGGCGAGCTTTGAACTTGCGCTGCGTCTTGTTGATCACGTAGACGCGGCCTTTGCGACGCACAACCCGGCAATCACGGTGCCGGTTCTTGAGCGAGCGGAGCGAGTTCTTGACCTTCATGGTCTGTCTCCAATCTGCGGCGCCTTCATCAAGGACGTGGCCAGCGCCTGGGTTAGTCGGGTGTCCCGGAAACCCGGAACAGTGAAATCATGGTGGGCGGTACAAGGATCGAACTTGTGACCCCTTCGATGTCAACGAAGTGCTCTACCGCTGAGCTAACCGCCCATGAACCCTTTGCGAACCTTGCCCCACAACGAAATGGGGCGCGGATACCCGCGCCGGTAGCGGGGTCTATAAAAGGAGTCGCAAATGGGTTCAAGGGGTTTGGTAGAACTATTTTCCGGTCTATGTTCAATGTGAACATGGAGGGATCATGCAGAACGCGGCCTTTGTATTGGATATGCCCGAAATCCGCAGCTCTTGTGCGGTTTTTTCTTCGCCACATAGCGGGCGGGACTATCCCGAAGCGCTTCTGACGCGTTCTGTTTTGAATCGCAATGTGATTCGATCCTCAGAAGACGCGTTTGTCGATTTGTTGTTCGCATCAGCCGCCGATCAAGGCGCGCCATTCATTCAAGCCGCCATGCCGCGGGCCTATCTTGACCTGAACCGCAGTGCAGATGAGCTCGACCCCGCTTTGATCAGCGGAGCCCGCAGACATGGGCATAACCCGCGTGTTGCATCGGGGCTGGGTGTGATCCCGCGTGTTGTGGCGAACGGGCGTGCCATTTACCGTGGCAAGCTGACCATGGATGAGGCGCGGTTGCGGATCGACACGTACTGGCGACCTTACCATGCGCGTCTCAAATCTCTGCTAGCCGAATCGCACAGCAAGTTTGGTCAGGCCATTCTGGTCGATTGCCACTCGATGCCGCATGAGGCCGTCGCGATGGCCAGCACCGCGCGCAGCAAGCGACCCGATATTGTACTTGGTGATCGGTTTGGGGCCTCAGCCTCGGGCGAGATTGTCGATCGGGTCGAAGCTGCCTTTGCCTCGGCGGGGCTTAACGTGGCACGCAATGCGCCATTTGCGGGTGCCTATGTTACGCAAACTTACGGCCGGCCCGCACGGCATCAACATGCGGTCCAGATCGAGATCGACAGGGCGCTATACATGGATGAGGAAAAAATCACACCGAACGCCAATTTCGAAGAGTTTTCGGACGTTCTTAGGCAAGTGATCGCTGAAATCGCCAGCATCGGCGCGCGACCGATGCGACTGGCAGCCGAGTAACTTCACCGCAGCGCGCGCCCTTTAACAATGGCATCTGTCCCAAACTTCTGACGGATTTCATCTGTGGCCCGTTCGGCCTGTGATCTGCGCACGGCATCAGGGTCAAGCAAATCACCTGAGATATCGGCCTGATCCGCAGAACACAAATCTGACAGGCCACATCCCAATAGACGGTAAGGCCCTTGATCGCCGACCTGATCAAACAAGCCGCGTGCGGTTCGATAAATCCGGTCCGCTATCTGAGTTGGGTCCCGCAAAGACAAGCGACGCGTCAGAGTTTTGTGATTGGCCTTCTTCAGTTTCAGCGTGACAACCCGGCCCGCCAACCCTTTGGCCTTGGCCCGGTCGGACACTTTCAAAGCCATGCGCCAGATGTGACCATCCAGAATGTCCAGACTTGCTGTGTCCTCGAAGAATGTCGTCTCGTTGCTGATCGATTTCATCGGCTCATGCGCCGAAACGCGGCGTTTGTCTTGCCCACGCGCCAGATGCCACAGCCGGTATCCCATGGATCCGAAGCGGGCGGTCAGCGCCTCTTGATCCCAGCGCAGCAAATCAGAAAACGCCCGAATACCGGCTCGCTCAAGCGATTCCTGCGCCGCCGGGCCAATCCCCCAGATCAGCCGCACCGGCTTGTCATGCAAGAACTCTGCCGTTTCGGCTTTGCCGATCACTGAAAATCCGCGCGGCTTGTCGAGGTCGGACGCAACCTTGGCCAGAAACTTGTTGTGACTCAGCCCTATTGAGCCGGTAAGCCCCAACTCGCCCTTCATCCGCTTGACCAAACGCGCCAGCATAATCGCAGGCGGTGCGCCATGCAGACGTTTGGTGCCGGACAAATCCATGAAAGCCTCGTCCAACGACAGTGGTTCCACATCCGGGGTCAGCTCATCCATCATCGCCCGGATATCGCGGGACACTTCGGCATAGACCGACATGCGCGGTTTGATCACCACGGCCTCGGGGCAAAGCTGCAAGGCCTTGAACATCGGCATGGCCGATCGCACGCCCCGAATCCGCGCCACGTAACAGGCCGTCGACACGACACCCCGTTTGCCGCCCCCGATGATGACCGGTTTATCCGCCAGTTCAGGATTGTCGCGCTTTTCGACCGAGGCGTAGAAGGCATCGCAATCCATATGCGCGATAGACAGATCAAACAATTCGGCATGCAACGTTACGCGGGGGCTACCGCAGGACGGGCAGCGCCGTTCGTCTGTCAGAGAGGTCAGGCAATCTCGGCAAAGACCGGGCATCTGCGTTCCCACACGTTCCGCGGATAGTTCGGGCAGCCCTTTATACCATCGATTTCCAGCGATCAAAGGTCCTGTAAATCTGCTCATAAAGAAACCCCCCGCAAGTGTGCGGGGGGAAAGTAACGAACCTCAGGAAGAAACGGTTCGTTGGGGAGTGTCTCAAACCCAGACTCCCGTAATTCTCAATATTTAGATAGGTTTAAGCTTTGTGACCCTAAAAGTTGGGTTTCTCATGTGTATTTTGGGGCACAGGGGAAATCCGGCGTGAATCCCCTGAGATTGACGTAAGGTCAAGATTTCGTGGATATTTCCCGGCTTGCCGGCCTGCGATTCCCAAAGGCGCTCAGTGCCGTGTCAAAGAATTTAACTCATTAAGAACCGCCTGTGCCGCCGCCTTCGGGTCGTCCGCCTGATAGATTGGGCGTCCGACAACGATGTGGTCTGCCCCGTCGCTGATGGCACTGGCGGGGGTCGCCACACGCTTCTGATCGCCCAATGCAGCACCTGTCGGTCGCACGCCGGGGGTGACGATCAAGCGCCCTTCGGATTGTGGCAGGGCGCGGATCAGTGCAGCCTCTTGCGGGCTGGCAATGACGCCGTCCGCACCTGCCTCCAACGCTTTGGCGGCGCGCTCGACAACCAGGTCCTGCACGTCGCCTGATTTCAACAGGCTGGCATCCAGATCGTCGCGGTTCAGAGAAGTCAGGATCGTCACCGCTAGAATTCTCAAGTCTTTGCCTGAGGCCCCTTCTTTCGCCGCGCGCACCACATGCGGATCACCATGGACTGTCAGAAAATCCAGATCAAACTGCGTCAACCCGCGCACCGCGTTTTCGACGGTGTTGCCAATGTCGAACAGTTTCATGTCTAAGAAGATGCGCTTGCCGTGGTCTTGTTTCAGTTCATTGGCCAGCGCCAAGCCACCACCGGTTAGCATGCCCAGCCCGATCTTGTAGAACGAGACGCTGTCACCCAGCCGCTCGGCCATGGCCAGCCCCTGCAGCGCGTTGGGAACATCAAGGGCAACGATCAGACGGTCATCGGACATGGGGCAGGCTCCTTTTGGCAAACGCCTGCGTCCTAGCCGGTTCAGGCAGATGTGTCCATGCAGGTTGGCTGCCGCAGCGGATTTGGATCTGTGCTATGGTGGCGCAAATTCAAAGTAAAAACTCACAAAAAGGGACAGGATATGAAAAAACTGGTTTTGCTGGGGACAGTACTTGCATTGGCCGCGTGCAACGAAACCCCGACCGATCCGTCGGACACAGGTGCGGCGCCTGCACCCACAAATGATGACCTGCGTCTTGTGGGGGGATATCGGTCCGAAGATGATTGGTGCCAGCTCACGGGTGAAACCGCCTTTACAGGCAATTTTCTAGATCACACTGCAGACCTAGTATCTTGCCCTACAGGCAGCAACGCGGCGCAGACACTAGTGGACGATCAGGGTGCGGCACAGGTGGCTGAAACCGGTGGTTACACGGTATATACAATACAGCGCGAATAAGGTCTGATTCTGTGCCCTAGCCTCTTGAACCGGCAAAGATATCTCCCAGATTGAATGTGAGGCCCAGACAGGAGCGTGCTGCCAAGCGGGCGCTTCGCATTTAGGGCGCTTGGAAAAGGAGAATAGCAATGGACTTAAACAAGTTCACCGAGCGGGCACGGGGATTCGTGCAAGCAGCGCAGACAATTGCGCTGCGTGAAGGGCACCAGAGGCTGGCACCCGAGCATATTTTGAAAGCATTGATGGATGATGATCAGGGGCTGGCGAGCAACCTGATCACACGCGCCGGCGGCGCGCCCGGCCGCGTGGTCGAAGCGTTGGATGCCGCGATGGCCAAGATTCCGAAGGTCAGCGGTGATGCGAGCCAGATCTACATGGACGGCCAGACCGCAAAGGTTCTGGACGAGGCCGCAAAGATCGCCACCAAGGCGGGCGACAGCTTTGTGCCGGTCGAGCGCGTGTTGATGGCGCTGTGCATGGTGAAATCCAAGGCCAAAGAGGCGTTGGATGCCGGTGCCGTGTCCGCCCAGAAACTGAACGAGGCGATCAACGATATCCGCAAGGGCCGCACTGCTGACACCGCATCGGCGGAAGAAGGCTATGACGCGCTCAAGAAATACGCGCGCGACCTGACCGAGGCCGCAGCTGAGGGCAAGATCGACCCGATCATCGGACGGGATGAGGAAATCCGCCGCTCGATGCAGGTTCTGTCACGCCGCACCAAGAACAACCCGGTCCTGATCGGGGAACCCGGCGTCGGTAAAACCGCGATTGCCGAGGGTATGGCCCTGCGCATCATCAACGGTGACGTGCCGGAATCGCTGAAGGACAAGAAGCTGCTCGCGCTCGACATGGGTGCACTGATCGCGGGTGCGAAATATCGCGGTGAGTTCGAAGAGCGCCTCAAGGCTGTTCTAACCGAGGTGACCGAAGCCGCCGGTGAAATCATCCTGTTCATCGACGAGATGCACACGCTTGTGGGTGCCGGTAAATCCGACGGCGCAATGGATGCTGCCAACCTGATCAAGCCCGCGCTTGCCCGGGGGGAGCTGCACTGTATCGGCGCGACCACGCTGGATGAGTATCGCAAGTACGTGGAAAAAGACGCGGCCCTTGCACGACGATTCCAGCCCGTTGTGGTGCAAGAACCGACCGTCGAGGACACGATCAGCATCCTGCGCGGCATCAAGGAAAAGTACGAGCTACACCACGGTGTGCGTATCTCAGACTCGGCTTTGGTGTCGGCAGCGACCCTGTCGCATCGCTACATCACCGACCGCTTCCTGCCCGACAAGGCCATCGACTTAGTCGATGAAGCGTCGGCTCGCTTGCGGATGGAAGTGGACAGCAAGCCAGAGGAACTCGATCAACTGGATCGCCAGATTCTGCAGATGCAGATCGAGGAACAGGCGCTGAAGCTGGAAGACGATGCAGCCTCCAAAGATCGTCTGGAAACCTTGCAAAAGGATCTGGCCGATCTGCAGGAGCAATCTGCCGAGATGACTGCCCAGTGGCAGGCAGAACGCGACAAGCTGGCTGGCGCACGGGATCTAAAAGAACAGCTCGACAAGGCGCGCGCTGATCTCGAGATTGCCAAGCGTGAAGGCAACCTCGCCAAAGCGGGGGAGCTGTCTTACGGCGTCATCCCAGAGCTTGAGAAAAAGTTGACCGAGGCCGAAAATGCCGAAAGCAGCCAGATGATGGCAGAGGAAACGGTGCGTCCGGAACAGATCGCTTCAGTGGTTGAACGCTGGACTGGTATCCCGACCTCGAAGATGCTGGAAGGCGAGCGCGAGAAGCTGCTGCGGATGGAAGACGATCTGCATTCCCGCGTGATCGGTCAGGATGCGGCGGTCACTGCTGTGGCCAATGCTGTACGTCGTGCGCGTGCGGGCCTGAACGACGAAGGCCGCCCGCTGGGCTCGTTCCTGTTCCTCGGGCCCACGGGTGTAGGTAAGACCGAGCTGACCAAAGCTGTGGCGAACTTCCTGTTCGACGACGACAACGCGATGGTGCGTATCGATATGTCCGAGTTCATGGAGAAACACGCGGTTGCCCGTCTGATCGGCGCCCCTCCGGGCTATGTCGGCTACGACGAAGGCGGTGTGCTGACCGAAGCCGTGCGGCGCCGACCCTACCAGGTGGTGCTGTTTGACGAGGTTGAAAAGGCGCACCCGGATGTGTTCAACGTGCTGTTGCAGGTTCTGGACGATGGCGTGCTGACCGATGGCCAGGGTCGCACCGTGGACTTCAAACAGACGCTGATCATCCTGACGTCGAACCTTGGGTCTCAGGCGCTCAGCCAGCTGCTCGAAGGCGCAGACAGCGCGCAGGCGCGGCGGGATGTGATGGATGCGGTCCGGGCGCATTTCCGGCCCGAATTCCTGAACCGATTGGACGAAACCATCATCTTTGACCGGCTCAAGCGGGCCGACATGGATGGCATAGTTGATATCCAGATGGCGCGTTTGCAGAAACGCTTGGCCGCCCGCAAGATTGAGCTGGTCTTGGACGGCGCCGCCAAGGAATGGCTGGCCGACGAGGGCTATGACCCGGTCTTTGGGGCTCGCCCGCTGAAACGCGTGATCCAGCGCGCCCTGCAGAACCCGCTGGCCGAAGCGCTGCTCGCTGGTGAGATCAAGGATAGCGAGACGGTGCCGGTCTCAGCCGGACCCGAGGGTTTGATCATCGGTGATCGGTTGGGCACATCCGAACGACCGCGTCCGGACGATGCCGTCGTACATTGATCGGGGCTTGAAAACTGAAGAACCCGCCTATTCGGCGGGTTTTTTTCTGTTGACGACCACCTAACGTGACAGTTGACCTTACGAATGGTTTGTCGCGAACTTTGGTGTGCTGAAAGCTACGGCTTTGACTGCACGTCATTATACAGTGAGCTCTGCAAATTGACGGAATCCGCTTGTCGAAGAAGCTTGGCCTGCTCAAAACCTTGCTAAGGGTTCTTAGCCAGGCTCGTTGCTGCCTCGATCCCTTCTTTCAATATGTCAAACATCTGATGGATCTCGGCTTCCGTTATTATCAAAGGTGGCGAGAAAACACACATATTGATGATCGGACGAAGGATCAGGCCGCGCTTTTGACATTCTTGATCGATCAATGCGCCGATCTCATAGTCTCGTCCCAGGTCGCCGCGGGCCTTGCCTTTTTCCGAACATTGCACACATCCCATCAATCCCATTCCGCGCACATCAGCAACGATGTCGATGTTGCGCAACTCCTCTAATCGGCCCTGAAAAATGGGTGTCACGCGGCGCACATGTTCCAGAATTCCGTCATGTTCTATTATCTCCATGCTCTTCAAACCAGCAGCAGCGCTAACGGGGTGGCCTGAGTATGTGTAACCATTTGAAAAAGCAGCGTCCCCGCCCGCCACATCATCAATCAACCGATCTGAGATGATCGCGGCTCCCATAGGCGCATAGCCCGAGGTGAGGCCCTTGGCGCAGGTGATGATGTCCGGCTCAATGCCAAAGACGTCTTTAGAGGCGAACCAATGACCGAGACGGCCGAAAGCGGTGACCACTTCGTCAGAGATATAGAGAACATCGTGCTTGTGGCAGACCTCAAGGCAGCGTTTGTGATAGCCTTCGGGGGGCACGATAACGCCGCCTGAGGCGAGGATCGGTTCGGCGATAAAGGCTGCTACTTTGTCCGCGCCGAGTGATTGAATTGCTTCTTCCAAGTCCGCAATTTTTTCATCGAGAAATGCATCGATGCTTTGACCTTCGCCCCGGTGCAAGGGGTTCACATCGGGCAGAAAATGCGCCAGGTGATCGGCCTTATCCAGCCAAAGACGGTCCCGTTCTTTGCCGCTGACGCTGGCAGCCAGATACGTGCTGCCGTGATAGGCTTTTTGGCGTGAGATGATGATTTTCTTCTTTGGTTTGTTCAGCAGGTTGTTGCGGAAGTGGGTGAACCGAATGGCGGTATCCACCGCTGTTGATCCGCCGGTAGTGAAGAAGACGTTGTTCAGATCCCCCGGCGCGCGTTTGGCGATCTCACGGGCAAAGTGGCTGGCAGTAGAATTGGTGGCATTGAATGGCGAGAAATAAGCAAGTTTACGAGCTTGCTCGGCCATTGCTTCGGCCATCTCCTCACGCCCATAGCCGATCTGAGTACACCACATGCCGCCAGGCCCATCGATCAGCCGTTCACCCTTGTCGTTCACCACATGAATGCCGCTGGCCCCTTCCATAAACGTGCGATCGTTCTGACGAAGCGTTTGCATCCCCTCCCACGGGTGGAGGAAATGGTCATTGTCCCATTGTTTGGCGTCGGAGTTATCCACGGCGAGCCATATCCTCAGTGCTCATGACGATCGAAAACTCTTCACGCACCTGCGCGTCGGCAGCTCCGAAGTAGTTGGGGAAGTGAGTGTCGAGGATGGAATTGGCCTTATCTCGGGCGCGATCCAGCAGGTCAGTTTTACCTTCATTTTCCCAAGTATCTGTGCGTTCTCGATCCATCAGCTCGGGGTAGATGAATTCGCTCGTCATATAGTTCAAAGTGTGAGGGTTCCCTAAAAAATGGCCCGGGTCGATGGCGCATTTGTGGATGATGTCAACCGCCATGGTCTCGTCGGTCACTTCGATGCCACGCAAGGAACGCAAAATCATTCCACCCGCCTCATCGTCGATCACCATGCTTTCAAAACTGCAGCCCATGAGTGAACCGATCATGCCGCCGAATTCACAAAGGCGATTGGCACCGGCATGGGCGGCCAGGGTAAAGGTCAACGCCTTTTCCAACCCGTATTGGGCGTCCGGAATTTTGGCGTCGGTCATACCCGCGCCCACAGAAGTGGGCAGGTTATAGAAATTGCCCATTTGAACGGCTGCCGCTGCGATCAAGGCCTGTTCGCCGCTGCCGCCGGTGAACGACCCGCTGCGCAGGTCGGTTATAAAGGGCCATGCAGCAAAGCAGATTGGACAGCCAGGTGTGATCAGGTTGACGATGGCCACGCAGGCGAGCGTTTCGGCGACGGTTTGCACCAGCGTCCCGGCAAGGGTTGCGGGCGCAGTAGCACCCGCCTGAGGTGGAACGGCCAGATCGACGGTCAAGCCCAGTTTAGCGGTGTCGATCATTATCTCCATGTTTTCTTTGCCGATCCTTAGCGGCGAGACCATGGGGCAGCCGCCAAAGATGACGCTGGGCTTTTTCATGAAACTGCCTTCACCACCCTGGGCGAGATCAAACATACGGATGGCATGGGGGATATGGCTGCGGTCGCGAAAGGTCAGACAGGCGGGTTTCTGACTGCCGGCCAGCATCGCATAGATGGTGTTCATATCGTGCGAAAGGTCGTCAGTTACATCGGTCGCCAGCACCGTGTCACCCAGCATATGAATGTTTTCCAGGCGGTCCACCAGCCGGGTGAAATCATAAACATCACGCAATACAGAAGGGCGATAGCTTTTGGTCTCAGAATCAAACGTGGTCACGGCTGTACCAGAGTTGGCGAAATAAACGCTTTCCGCCGTGCAATGCATATCGTCTTTGCCTTCTCGCTCACCACGGGCATAAACATAGAACTCGTTGCCAGCTCCGGCGAGGATGTCTTCAATCAGGGCGCGCGGGAAACACAGGCGGTTATGTTCATTCATCACCGCGCCTTTGGGCAAGACGAGGTCGAGGAGTTCCGGGAAATGATCGGAGACACCGGTTCTCTCCAAAACTGTCAGGGCAGCATTGTGGATGTTTTCAATATCAACCTGCATCAAAGGCCGATAGCGCCCTCCGCTCAAGCCGCCACCAACGGCTTCGTTGCCGGTTGTCGCCTCTTGCACCTTGATGCGCGCCGCGCGCCCGCCGCCGCCCCGGCGTCGTGTTCTAGCTTCAGCCATGGATCGCGATCCTTTGTTCTTGTTCCGATCCGATCATGGCGAAATAGAAATCGTAAAAAGCCTGTAGCGAGGTTTCCATTTCGCCCAATGGCCCAGGTTGGAAGTGGTGAGAGTTTACGCCCGATTGGTTGTGGCGAATGATGCGTTCGTCGTCCAGCGATGTGACATGCCACAGCCAGGCCAGAACATCCTTGTCATAGTCAGCGCCATCTTCAGCATCGCTGCGCACGAACCAAACCACCTGAATATCTGTTTCCTGCAGCTTGCGGGGAATGAAACGATAACCGACCATGTGATCGGAGTAGATGAGGAACCAGTTGAGCGGGCCGATGCCGAGATCGGTTGCGCCGCCGTCGAACGACATCAGCGATCCCAAAAGCGGTGCAAGGGCTTCACCCGTTTTGCTGCCGGTTTTGTAACCTTCGTAAAGGGGATAGCGGCGGTAATAGGCACTGGTGAAGGGGGTTGTGGCCGCTGCCCCAATCAGCTCCAATTCATCTGCCGAAAGACCCGCGTCTTTCGCGCGTTCCCTCAATGGCCCGACCAAACCCTTCATTTCCTGCGGTGATTTCAGGCTGTGTGAGCGGGAGTATTCCTTGTGTGCCGGGCCGCAGTGATAGCATTCAAGATAGTTTTCAACCGCTAGTTTCCAGTTGGCAGGCACAGGGAACGATGCTGTGTGAGCGATTTTAAGATCATTCAAACCATAAGGCGCCGTGAGCGGAGCAAGCTGCGCTAAGACAGTGTCTAGGGCTGGTGTTGCGGCGTCAGCACAGGCAAAAATCAACCCTTGAAAAACGGAGATCTGTACCGGGAACAATCCGTATTTCGATGGATCGAAATCGGCTCCCATGTTCTGACCTGCACGCAGCTTTCCAGAAAGCTCAAACGTCCAGGCGTGATAGGGACAAACGAAAACGCGCGCGCGGCCCTCCGCTTTGGTGCAGACCCGTGATCCCCGATGTCGGCAGACGTTTTGATGGGCGCGGATTTCTCCATCAAGGTCGCGAACGACGATTATTGATTCTGGGCCATAGTCAAACAGGAAATAGTCGCCCGGATTGGGAATTTGGCTTTCATGCCCGACCCACAGCCAATTGCGATTCCAGACCTGAGCTATGTCATAGTCATAGATATCTTGCGACGTATAGAACCCACGGGGCATGGCATGGCCGAGCCTATGCGAGGCGATCAGATCATCCAAGTCAAGTGTACGGTTGGGCATTACGCCTCCTCCAGATCGATGATTTCACGACGGAACCAATCTTTTTCGGCCTCATTCTTGGGGCGTTCGAAATTCCGCGCCGCGCGGTGCCCTGAGAAAACGGCGTCGACGATTAGACCGGGTTGGGCGGCGTCGCCGATCAGTTCCAGAGTTTTGAGTTCCAGAGTTTTGAGTTCCAGGGGTTTCAAAGCGTCGTATAGCGCAGTTTCGCGCGTACGCTCGGTGATCAAAACAACCGATGAGCAGACGATTTCAGTTTCGCGACCTGAAAACATGCAGGTAAGCGTCGCCGTTTCACCAGAGAGAGCTCCCAAGGATTGATTGCATCGAATGTCCACACCCAATTCAATGAGCCGCGCTTGAATTCGGTGTTGCTCAAGCGTGTAAGTCGTAAAGCTGGAGATCAGGCTCTCAGGTGTGGCAAAAACAACGTCGTGGCCTGCCCTCGCCAGTTTTTCAGCGAGTACGCCAGCGATGTAAATATGATCATCGTCATAGATCAGTACCGGACCATTGGGGGGAATTTTGCCGGACAATATCTCGTCTGGCGTCAGAATGTTGGCGCTACTGTCGATCTCAGGCGCATTGCGCATGGTGTTGCGTCCTACACCGTCACGTCGCCACTTTGATCCCGTGGCCAAAAAGACATTCCGAATGCCCAACTCCATGACTTGCTCTGCGCCCAATGCACTCTCGGTGAACATCTCAACATTGCTACGTTGTGCTAGATCGTTAAGCCGGTAATCCATCACGCGGCCCCAGGCGGAAAGTCCGGGCAACTTACTTTCTTTCGCAACCCGCCCGCCAAATTCGCTGGCGCCCTCTGCCAAGGTTACACCATAGCCGCGACGGGCTAGCTGCATGGCGCATTCAAGGCCTGCTGGACCACTACCAATGACCAAGGCTTGCTCCTCGGACCCTCGCTTCTGAATAATCTCCGGGTGCCAGCCGCGCCGCCATTCTTCACCCATTGTGGGGTTTTGGGTGCAGCGGATCGGGATACCGATGTTGTCTGAGGCCACGCAAATGTTGCAGCCAATGCATTCACGGATTTCGTCGATGCGACCTTCTTCGATTTTCTTCGGAATGAAAGGGTCGGCTATGGAAGGGCGGGCGGCTCCGATAAGATCGACAATGCCTTTCTTCACCATCGACAACATCATATCGGGCGACGTCAGGCGGCCCACACCAACCACCGGTTTTCCGGTGACTTTTTTGACGAAAGACAGATAGTCATTTTGATACCCGTCTTGGGGCTGAAAGCGTGTTGTGGCGCTGTCGTTTTCCCAACCTGAAACGTTCACGTCCCAAAGGTCCGGCAGGTCTGACAACAACTCCACAACCGCTCGGCCTTCCTCTGCCGCCTGCATCCCATCTGGGCCTTGCATTTCGTCAATGGCAAACCGGAGGGCGACGGCGCAGGTATCTCCGACAGCCTCGCGCGTATCTTCCAACAACTCACGCGCCAAACGCACGCGGTTTTCCAGAGAACCGCCATATTCATCGGTCCGGCTATTCATGTGTGGCAGCATGAAATGCTGGGCAATGGACATTGAGTGACCAGCATAGACATAGATGATATCGGCGCCCGCAGCCTTCGCTCGCAGCGCGGCGTCCCGATGCCAGCGACGAAACACGCGAATGTCTTCTTTGTCCATGGCGCGGGCCTGTTTGGGCATGGCGGAATCGGAGCTCATTTCGGAGGGCGCGATCAGGGGCGCGCGGCTAAGATGATTGGGCGCATGATTGCCATTGTGCACCAATTGAATGGCTGCCAATGCGCCGTGTTTATGAACGGCATCGGTCATCAGGCGCAGGGCAGGAATATCGCGCTCGTCCCAAAGACGCCCTTCTGGAAATGGAGACAGGTCAGAACTGGGGTGGATTTCAGTTTCCTGGTTCGCAACCACCGCCCATCCGCCTTCCGCCTTCATTCCCCGAACCGCCGCATCTGCGCGCGGGCGCATGTGCCCTAAGCCGGTGCAATGGGGCACTTGGTAGAAGCGGTTCTTGGCCTTAACTGGACCGATCTGTACCGGTTCAAATAGCAAGGCGTATGGGTTCGCGTCCGACATTTCGCGCGTTTCCTGTGGTTTAAGGGCCCGGGCCGTAGCCCCGGCCGATTTGCTGTCTAGAAACCTGCTTTGATCCGCTCGAACTCGGCCAACATCTTGGCTTCCAGTTCAGGGTTCACAGCATCAAAGAACAAGCTGCCTTTAAAGAAGCTTTTTGGATCGGCAAAACCGTAGGCCTCAATGCTGGCTTGATCGGCAATTTCAAACGCTCTTGCATTGGCATGGGGATAACCCCAATTCTCGATGATGTACTGACCAGAACCTGGTTCGGTCAGGGCGTTCAACAGGTCATAAATCTGTTCTTCATCTGTGGTCGAGGACTTCAGATGCACATACCCGCAAACCCACGTAGCAATGCCTTTGTCTACATCACGCATCATGGCAGCGGGCACTTCGTTCCAGATCAGGTTCAGTTCCGATTGGTTCCAGGCCCAGCCCATCTCAATCTCACCACTGGTCATTGCCTGGTCCAACTGACCTGCATCGGACCAGTAGAAGCGCATGTTGGGGTGGATTGCACGCAGGAAGTCGGAGGCTTCCTTGAACTGTGCATCGGTCAGGTTGGTATAGTTGTCAGCGTTGCCGGTTGCGAGCGAGGCTAAAGCATAGGCGGAAGAGGCCGCGTCTGGGATCGAAATTTTTCCTGCATAGGCCGGGTCCGACAAAAGCTGCAGCGAGATATCATCGCCTGAGATTTTATCGGTGCGATAGATCAATCCGGTGTTACCCCATTCAAAAGGCAACATGTACAGGTTGCCGTCGATGACAATGCCGTCGACCTCCTTGATTTCGGGCAACATGTCCGCCCAGTTGGTCAGCCTGCTTTCGTCCAAGGGCTGGATCAGGTCCGCTGCCACCCATTTGCGCACGGCGTCCGAGCAAGGGTGTGCCAGGTCGGCTGTGAAGCCGGACATCAGTTTGGTGAATGCCTCTTCCTGGCTGCCAAAGTAGGAATAGCTTGGCGCTTCATTTCCATGTTTGGCCATGTAGTTGGCGAAAAAACCCGGGTCTTCATAACCCGACCAGTCAAATACGCTTAGATCAGCGCCACCAGCGCTAACACTGCCAGCACTGGTGACGGTTGCAAACGCAAACGCCGCAATTCTCTGAAGTTTCATTTTTTCCTCCTGTTGGTTGTATTCATTTGCCGCGGCCAAGGTCGATTGCGCTAGCAGCTTGCAAGCCCAGCCAAACCGCGTCACCACGATTGAAATCGACGGTGTGAAAGTAGTTGGGAACAGAAACAGCGATTGGTTTGTCATGGCCATCGACCGTGACGTGATAGTGAATGTTCTCGCCATAGAAGGCGACGTTGATGACCTTGCCTTGTACTGTCGCGGGGTAATCCGCGGGCTTTTCGGATTTGATCTCCAGCTGCTCAGGTCGGATACCGATGATAATGTCTTTGCCCGGGTTCGTGGCGTTGGGATTGCGGTCGATCTGCATGTTTCCAAATGCAGCAACATTGACTGAGAGAGCATTGTCTGATTCGCCGGCGACTGAAGCGGGAAGGATGTTCATTTCACCAATAAAACTCGCCACCTCTTCGTCACATGGGCGTGCATAAAGTGAAGCGGGGGTGTCGACCTGCGCCAAGCGCCCGCTGAACATGACACCGATGCGGTCGGACATTGTCATTGCTTCGTATTGGTCGTGAGTGACCATCACGAACGTGATCCCGAGCGACTGCTGTAAGTTGCGCATTTCAAACTGCATTTGTTCGCGCAGCTTTTTATCAAGCGCTGAAAGCGGTTCGTCGAGCAAGAGCACCTTGGGCCGCATGATGAGCGCGCGCGCAAGCGCTACGCGCTGCCGTTGCCCTCCGGAAAGCTCATTCGCGCCACGCAACTGCAGCCCGCCAAGTTCGACCATCTCCAGCGTTTCCGCCACTCGGTTTTCGATTTCGGCTTTCGGGGCGCGACCGCGAAGACCATAGGCTACGTTGTTTCCAACATTCAGATGCGGGAAGATAGCGTAGCTTTGAAAGACCATGTTGGTGGGGCGGTTGTTTGCGGGGACCCCTTCCATGTTTCGTCCGTCGATTGTGACTGTGCCTTGGGTTGGGTCCTGAAACCCGGCGATCATGCGAAGTACAGTGGTCTTACCGCAGCCTGATGGCCCGAGGAGTGAGAAGAATTCACCTTCCTTCAGGTCCAGATTGATACCCGATGCTGCTGCAAAGCTGCCGTAGCGTTTCTCGACCCCGGAAAGTTCTATGATATTTTTTTCGATCATCAGGTTCCTTTCCCGGAGGAGCGGCGGCGGAAATATTCGGCCAAAACGAGAAGCAGTACCGATGTGAAGAGGAGAATCGAACCTAGCGCCAGAACGTTCGGGAGTTTGGCCGGGAAGCGGATTTGGCTCCAAATATAGACCGGCAGAGTTGGTTGGTTGCCGGATAGGAAGAAGGCCAGGACGAACTCATCAAAGCTGACAGTGAAGGTCACAAGAATGCTGGCGATAATCCCTGGGGCGACGACCGGAAGCGTCACGCGCCGAAAGGTTTCGAAAACGCCAACGCCTAGGTCGTATGAGGCTTCCTCCAGTGAGGCGTCGAAGTCGTCGAAGGCGGATTTTAGGATTGAGACAGCGAAAGGCAACGCCAGGAAAATGTGGCCAAGCGCCACTGTTACAAGAGACGGTTTGAGGCCCAGGAATAAGAACAGAACCAGCATTGAAGATGCGACGATGATGCCGGGAATGACGAGGGGCAGCATGACCAACCCCTCCGCTGCGCGCTGGCCTTTGAAACGGTAGCGTACGAATGCGCGAGCGGCGAATAGGCCTATGGCGGTGGAGAGCAGCGCGGCAACAAAGCCGACGCCGATAGAATTCCACAGCGCTTGAATAAGCGTGTCCTGTTCACCCAGTTTTCGGTACCAGTCCAGCGTCCAACCCTTGATCGGGAATGCAACAATAGTACCAGAATTGAAGGAAAACAGCGGCAGGAAGAGAACGGGCAGATAGAGAAATGCCAGATAAAGGAGGGCATACCCAGTGAGGGTTGAAGGGCGTTTCATCTTATGCGCCTTCCCAAACGGTTTCCGGTGATGACGAAGACGATGGCGACAAAGCCAACCGAGAGCATGGCTAAAAGCGAGAGCGTTGCTCCAAGTGGCCAGTTATTGGCCGCGCCAAACTGTACCTGAATGAGGTTTGCGATCATCTTGCCGTCACTACCGCCCACCAAAGCGGGGGTAACATAATCGCCAACAGTTGGGATGAAGATGATCAGGCAGGCGGCGATGATCCCGGGGATCGTCAGCGGCAAAGTCACCCGCATGAAGCGTTGAAAAGCGTTATTGCCAAGGTCAGTAGCAGCTTCCAAAAGGCTCGGGTCGATCTTTTGCAAGCTCACATAGATCGGCAAAATCGCGAAAGGCGCCCATGCATGAGCAAGAGTCAAGACCACTGCGAACTCGTTGTAGAGAAGGAAACTCAGGGGTTCATTGATTAGCCCGAGCCCCAGCAAGGCTGAGTTCATCACGCCATTGAAGCCAAGGATGAGCTTCCATGCAAAGACGCGCAGGAGATAGCTGGACCAGAAGGGAATGGTGATCAGCAAAAGCCAGATGGTCTTTTTGTGTGCCTTCATCGCGATGAAGTAGGCAATAGGATACGCGAGCGCGACGGTAACAATGGTGACGGCCCCAGCGATCCAGATCGAACGCAGCATGAGATGCTGAACCAGGGGGTCGGTCAAGGCTTCGCGGTAGTTATTCAGTGTCATGCTTTTGTCGAGCGTGACGTAGGTCTGCGTCCAGAAAGAATAGGCAATCAATATCGCCAAAGGTGCAGCCACCAGAAAGCCCACGTAAATCGTGGCGGGCGCGCTGAGGCTATAGCCTTTGGCAGCATCACTTCTAAAAATCACCGACCCTCCCTTTCCGGTCGCGCGATCATCACTAATGGACGATCGTCCATTAATTGTTGCACCGAAGGGGGCTTTTGTGTCAATCTTCCTCTTGAATAATCGAGAACCGAAAATTTAAGTGCATGACAATAAAAGATAAGCTCCCCGAGGGACTTCGCGAAAAGCCCGCTGCAAAGCGAGATCCGGCGGCGAAAAAGCAGGCGTTGATTAAGGCAACACTGGATACAATCGCTGAAATTGGAATCACCGATACCTCGGTAAGTCGGATTATTGAGCGCGCGGGCCTGTCCCGCGGAATGATCCATTTGCACTTTGGCGGAAAGGACAATTTGCTGACAGTTGCGGCCCAGCAGTTCAGTGAACAGTACTATGCGGAAATGGATCGAATGACCGATCTTGGTCCGAATGCGTCGCCAGAAGATCGGGTGATGGCTGTTATCGAGGCTGATTTATCTGAAAGCTTGCTCAACCCGCGAAGTACGAAAATTTGGCACGCCTTCCGGGGCGTCTCAAGCTCACACCCTGGGATTGCCCGCTATAGCAGCACTCAAGACGAGAGACTGGTGTCCACACTGCGCCAGGCATTTGACGAGCTTGAAAAGGTAGGGTGCTATCCCCCAAATCACGCGGAAGATGCAACAAGCGGAACGTTGGCCCTTCTAGAGGGCATGTGGGTGAATTATCTGACTGATATGGCTGGATTTTCACGTGAACGTTCGGTGGATTTGATACGCAGATTTTTGTCAGGCTTGTTTCCAGGTAGTTTTCTGAGATGAAAACCTATGGATTTGAGAACTGCCAACAGTATTAGATTGGTCAAGAGCATTGCTGAGGGTGTTGTCGCCAGTCAATTGTGTGTGCTCATCACTTCGATCCGCTAGTCATAGTCGCGATTGAGATTTGACGTTGCTAGCCAGATGCCCTTGATCCGAATGGCAACGATCCTCCCCCACTGAATTGGTCCGACCCCAAGGCTAGGAAACAGAGGATCAAATATGGGAAGCAAGCGACCTAAAACGCGGCGTCTTCCGAAATCGTACGGCCTAACGTACGGAGAGGTAGCGATATCTGCGTGTCGAGAATATGTATTTGTCAGTCTGTCGAGCATGGAAATCGAAAGCGGTGTGGCTAGTGCCCAGAGTTACTCGTCAATGCGAGCCTCGAATGATCTTTGTACAGTAACCTAAGATATACCCTCAGAACATCACCCAAGAAGTCATCAGGGGACGGTTTTACTAGCGGCTTCTTTTCAGGGGCCTTTCTGAAAACTAGTGTCATTGACGATAAGCGAACAATCCTTCCAACATCACTACAATAATGCGGGCTCCGCCAGATCGAGTACACAATCCAACCTATCTGAGCGCAAAGCTTGCGACAGATATGCTTCGGATTGGTTTGGCAAATGAACGTCGCACCATTGCGACCGTCATCCCACACCCGAGATACAAGTGCCGGCCCGATTTTCGAGAATGGCAAATGCATCTGTCAATTTCCCGATGCCAGAAAAACCGCCTTTGGCGGCGAATGTCGCGGCCGCCGCGACCTTAGGACCCATAGACCCCGATGGCAGTTTCAGAGCCCCGGCCGAGTCTGGAGTCAAGTCTCTGATGACGCGGGCTTCGGGCATGCCGAACCCCTCATAAACCGCATCCACATCAGTCAAAAGCAGCAGTGCGTCGGCGCCTAGCTGTTGCGCAAGCATGGCACTGGCGGCATCTTTGTCGATCACCGCCTCGATCCCGATCAGGTTGCCATCATCACGTCGCATCACTGGGATACCTCCGCCGCCGGCACAAATCACGACTACTTTATGGTCCAGCAGCAATTGCAACACTCGCAGATCAGGGATTTCTTGAGGCTTGGGCGAGGGAACGACACGCCTCCAGTTGTCCCCATCGGGTGCGATGTTCCAACCTGCCGCCTTGGCGCGCGCTTCGGCCTCGGCGCGCTCATAAACCGGACCAACAAGTTTCGTTGGATTTTGGAATGCCGGATCACGCCCGTCCACCAGGATCTGCGTTAGCAACGTTGCAACAGATCGGTCGTGACCCAGCACGTTTTCCAGTTCCTGTTCGATCATGTAGCCAATCATGCCCTCGGTCTCGGCCCCGAGGACGTCAAGTGGACTGGCGGTCGCTGGATCATAGGCGGCGCCCTGCAATGCCAACAGGCCAACCTGCGGGCCGTTGCCATGGGTGATGACAAGCTGATGGCCGGCATTCA
The DNA here is from genome assembly GCF_947489545.1 of uncultured Ruegeria sp. Taxonomy (NCBI): domain Bacteria; kingdom Pseudomonadati; phylum Pseudomonadota; class Alphaproteobacteria; order Rhodobacterales; family Roseobacteraceae; genus Ruegeria; species uncultured Ruegeria sp. The sequence continues at coordinate 129,665 of NZ_CANLDZ010000011.1, forward strand.
GGATTTCCGCCAAAGCCGGCATTGCGGAACGTACGTTGTCACGTTGAACCTCCGCGTTCAACGGCTCACCACGTTTCAACAGGGCATTGCCGCCCAAGGCCGCTACAACCAACATCTCAACCTCCCAAAGTGGCGACCAGAACCGCCTTAATTGTATGCATCCGGTTCTCGGCCTGATCGAAGACGATCGAGGTCGGACCTTCGAACACCTCTTCGGTCACTTCCATGGCGTCGATCCCAAACTCTTTGCTGATATCTGCTCCCACCGCGGTCTCGGTGTTGTGAAAGGCTGGCAGGCAATGTAAGAAACGCACCCGAGGATTGCCGGTTTTGGCCATCACGTCGGCATTGACCTGATAGGGCAGCATCTGATCAATGCGCTCGCGCCATTTTTCCTTGGGCTCACCCATCGACAGCCAAACATCGGTATAGACGAAATCAACACCCTTCACGGCCTCGTCCAAATCCTCGGTCACCGTGATCTGCGCGCCCGTGGTTTCGGCGATTGTCCGCGCTTCGGCCTCGACCACGCGGTGGGGCCAGCAGCCTTTCGGGCCGCACAACCGCACATCCATGCCCATCTTGGCCCCGCCCAGCATCAGGCTGTCGCCCATGTTGTTGCCAACATACCCCAGAAAAGCGAAGGACACCTCGCGCAGCGGCTTTTCCACGTGCTCTTGCATGGTCAGGAAATCAGCCAGAATCTGAGTCGGGTGAAACTCATCCGTCAACCCGTTATAGACGGGTACACCCGCGTGTTCGGCGAGTTCCTCGACGATGGTTTGGCCGAAGCCCCGATATTCGATCGCGTCATACACCCGACCCAGAACCCTGGCGGTATCCTTGACCGATTCCTTGTGACCGATATGCGTGCCGGTGGGCCCCAGATAGGTCACGCGCGCGCCCTGATCATAAGCTGCGACCTCGAACCCCACGCGGGTGCGGGTGGAATCCTTTTCAAAGATCAGTGCGATGTCCTTGCCTTTAAGCACCGGCACCTCGGTGCCCGCGTATTTTGCGGCCTTCAGATCGGCTGCCAGTTTCAGCAGAAAGGCGATCTCGCCAGGCGCGAAGTCACGCAGTGTCAGGAAGTGCCGGTAGCGCAGGTTATAAGCCATGTCGGTGTCCTTTCTAGGTCTCAAACCGCGTCGCGGATGGTGGGGCACGTCATGCAGTGACCGCCGCCACGACCGCGGCCCAACTCGGCGCCGGGCATCTCCAGCACCTCGATCCCGGCGGCTTTGAGCGCGGCATTGGTGTCGTCGTTGCGGTCATAACCGACCACCACGCCAGGGCGCAGGGCGATCACGTTGTTGCCGTCGTTCCACTGCTCGCGCGCGCGCTCCTCCTCGGTCTCGCCGCCGGTGGGGACCAGTTGCAGCCGCTTGTAGCCCAGCACCTCGGCCACGATGTCGAAGATCGGGCGCGTGTCCCGGCGGAATTCCAGCGGGGCCTTGCTTTCGCCGGGCCGGATGTCATAGCAGATCAGCGCATCGGCCACTTCCTTGAAGGTGGTCACCACATCGCCGCCGCAAAGGGTAAAAACCGTGTCGAGATGCATTGCGGCGCGTGATTTCGGCATCTGGAACGCTAGCAACCGTTGCGCCGCGCCGGTGTCGAACAGCGCCTCGGCCAGCAGGCCGATGGCCTGCGGCGACGACCGCTCGCCCATGCCGACAAGAACCGTGCCATTGCCAATGGGCATGATGTCACCGCCCTCAAGCGTGGCAAGCCCGTGATCGCGGGTCGGATCGCCCCAATGGATCGTCGTCTGGCCAGCAAACTTGAGGTGGAATTTGTAGATCGCCGCGTTGAGCAGGGTTTCAGGACGCCGGGCGGGCCAGAACATCGGGTTCACGACGACCCCACCATAGATCCAGGCGCTGTTGTCGCGGGTGAACAGTGCGTTGGGCAGGGGCGGCAGAACAAAACCGTTGTGGCCCAGATATCCGCCGAAGAGGCCGGTCGGCGTGAACGGTAGTTCGTTAACCGCCAGCCCGCCAATAAGGTGTCTGGCCAACACCTCTGCCGGGATCTCATTCATCCAGCCTCGCAGTTCGGGCAGCATGCCGACCCCGATCTGATGCGGGGTGATCCGGTGGTCCAGCACCCAGGCGCGCGCTTTCGTATCCTCCAGCGTCTCGGCCAGCAGATCGTTCACGTCCAACACTTCTACCCCTTCGCCACGCATAAGTTCGCAAAAGTCATCGTGGTCTTTCTGCGCCCGCTTGACCCAGAATACGTCGTCGAACAGCAAGTCCTGACAGTTGGCGGGAGTCAGACGGCGATGCGCCAAGCCAGGTCGGCAGACGATGACCTGCCGCAGGCGTCCGGTTTCCGAATGAACGCCAAGATTCGTGTCGGCCATATCCAAAGCTCCTTTCCGGCAGATCAAAGAACTGCGCCGATGCTGAGCACGGCCATGACAAACACCGTAAGCACGATCAGCAAAGGCCAGATGAAAGCGATCCAGCGGTCATAAGACACGCGCCCGATTGCCAACCCGCCAATCACCACTGCCGAGGTCGGGGTGATCAGGTTTACCAGCCCGCTGGCCGCCTGATAGGCAGTGACCACCAGATCGCGCGATACACCGGCGAAGTCCGAAAGCGGGGCGAGGATCGGCATCGACAACACTGCAAGCCCAGAGGTGGAAGGCACTAAAAAGCTCATCCCAACCTCGATCCACATCATCAGATTGATGAAGGCCAGTTTGTGCAGCCCGCCCAGACTCTGCTCGGCACTGTGCAGGATCGTGTCAGCGATCAGCCCCTGTTCCATGACGACCACGATGCCGCGCGCCAGCCCTATGATCAGCGCAACTCCCAGCAAGTCGCGCGCACCGTCGACGAAATGGCCAGTGAGAGCCTTTTCGCCCATGCGGGCAACAATCCCGACCAGTATTGCAGATCCAAAAAACAACGCGCCCATGCGAGCCATCCACCAGCCCTGAGACGACACGCCCCAGATCATGACCAGAAAAGACAGCGCGAAAATGAGCAGCACGATCTTTTGGTTGCCTGTCAGGACATCGGCCGCTTTACCGGTATCCGATCGATCTTGCAGGAAGATCCGGCGATGCTCGTCAAGTTGTTTTGCCACGATAGACGCGCCTGGGTCCGCCTTGACCCGCCGGGCGTAACGCATGACATAAGCCGTACAAATCGCCAGCCCGCCGAGTAACAGAACGAAGCGTAGAACGATCCCTTCGGTGAAGGGAACACCGGCAGCATTCGAGGCAATGACAGTGGCAAATGGGTTGATGGTCGAACCCAATACCCCTACCCCGGCACCGATAAGTATGATTGCCACGCCAGTAACCGCGTCATAGCCCGCGGCGATCACGACCGGGATCAGAATGGCATAGAACGCGAGGGTTTCCTCGGCCATACCATAGGTGGTGCCGCCCGCGGCAAAAAGCGCCATCAGGATCGGGATCATCCAGATCTCACGCCCCTGCAGCTTGCGCATGGCTGCACGAATGCCAGTATCGATGGCTCCGGTGGCGTTGACAACGCCCAGAAAACCACCCAGCAGCAAAACGAACAAAGCAACGTCGATAGCCCCAGCCTGATAACTGTCAGGATTGTAGAACCCGGCGATCGGCGCGAGCATGATATCGACAAAACCCTGAGGGTTTGGCTCAACCGTTCGGTAGGTCCCGGCGACCGCGATCTCGCGCCCGACTGTTTCACTCATGATGCGTTCATATTGTCCGGCGGGGATGACCCAGGTCAGCGCCGCGACCAGAACGATGAGCAGGAACAGAATCGTATAGGCGCTTGGGAATTTTGAGGAAAAGCGCTGATCCGACGCTGCTTGGTGTTTGGTTTCGTCAGACATTTTATATGCCTCGCACGGGTTGTGAATGGTCGGAGTCAACCGCTTTGGACCTGCTTGAACGCAAAAGCTCGAAACGAGCCAAAGTGTAAGAAGTACGCCCAAACTAGCAGGCCGGCGACCTCTTGCCTTTGACACGGATCAACCACCGTCATCTAAATCTGCGTGTTTCTGACCGCGCCATCAAAGAGGTTGAATCAGAGCAACAGCGGATGACCGACTTATGTCGCTTGCTGCTCATTTTGATCCTCCGTCGCCCAACTATTGGGCCGGATCACCATGTTTTTCAGGGCATTGATGTACGCCCGTTTGCTGTGAAGAGGATCCCTTGGCCAATGGGCTCGATGAAGTTGGTGAGGCGGGAATACCTAAATAATTTCGCCGAACAGGATCACCGGCTCATCAAAAAGGCAAACTCGGTCCATGTTAGACCTCTGCTGAGCTCCGCGCCCCTAAAGTCAGTGCGAGTTGTTTTTCCAGCTCAAGCAGAACAAACAGCGCAATTCCCAAGACAATTATATAGACCCCATCTTTGAAACCGACCGCGGCGGTTCCGAGGATATTCTGAAGGCCCGGCACATATGTTGCCGCGAGTTGTGCAGCAGAGACAGAAATCACGCAGAACCAGACCATCGGCGTGCCCCGGATCGCTTTCCACGTCAGCGAGGTGCCATAAATGTTGCGCACAAAGAACAAATGAAAAATCTCCATCACCACCAATGTGTTCAAAGCGAGGGTTTGGGCCAGTTCCAGGGGATAACCCTGTTTTAAAGCGTAGGTGAAGATGCTGAACACACCGGCCAGAAACAGGCCTGAGACCAGCACAATATGCCAGACCAGTTCGCCCCCAAGGATTGGCGCATCACGCGGTCGGGGCGGGCGTTGCATGGTGCTTTCTTCGGTCGGCTCAAACGCGAGCGCAATGCCAAGGGTGATAGCAGTAATGAGATTGATCCAAAGTATCTGAATCGGCGACACCGGAAGCGTTAGTCCCAAAAGAAGCGCGACGATGACGACCAGCGCTTCTCCCCCGCTTGTGGGAAGGAGCCAGCTAATCACTTTTTTGATGTTGTCAAACACCGTGCGCCCTTCGCGCACCGCCGCCGCTATGGTGGCAAAGTTGTCATCAGCAAGAACGATATCGGCGGCTTCTTTTGCCGCTTCGGACCCTTTTCTGCCCATGGCAATGCCAACATCGGCACGTTTCAACGCCGGGGCATCGTTGACACCATCACCCGTCATGGCAACGGTCAGGTCACGGGCTTGCAGTGCATTCACAAGCCGCAACTTATGCTCGGGGTTGGTGCGCGCGAAGATATCCGTTTGCAGGACGGCGACCGACAACGCCGCATCATCCATCTGGTCGATCTGTACACCCGTAAGAACCCCGCTGGTATGGGCAAGCCCGATGTCACTGCCGATTGCTGCGGCTGTGCCGGCATGATCCCCGGTGATCATTTTGACCGTTATGCCTGCATTCTGGCAGTCAGCTATTGCCAGTTTCACCTTCTCTCGCGGTGGATCCATGAGGCCGACAAGACCAAGAAAAACCAGATCTCCCGATATCTCGGGCGGCGTCAGGTTCATCTCATCGTCGCGGGCCGGGCGGGAGGCGAAGGCCAGCACACGACATCCCTCTGAGGTAAAACGATCTTCGGCCAAACGCCACGTCTTCGGGTCGATTGGCATCGGGTTCCCATTTGCGTCAGACTGGGTTTTACACAGTGACAACAAAGTTTCAGGCGCACCTTTGACAAAGACCATACGAGCACCGGCCTCATTCTCGTCCAGCGTTGCCATAAAGCGGCGTTGCGAGTCGAATGGCAGAACAAATTGGCGGTTCCAACCCTCGGCTGCCGCGCCGAGTCTGCCAGCAACCTTTGCAGCGAAGCACAACAGTGCTCCTTCCATCGGGTCGCCGTTGACACCCCAAACCCCGGATTGTTCTTCAAGCGTCGCGTCATTGCAGCGCGCCGCAACCACCGCCAGTTCTTGCAGCGCAGGTGATGCCACTTCTTCTACATCATTGCCTTCGGCGACAACAGTCCCGACGGGATCATACCCCGTGCCCTCAACGCGGTAGTAACTTCCGCCAGCGGCAACATCGGTAACAACCATTTCGTTGCGGGTCAGCGTTCCTGTCTTGTCGGTGCATATGACCGAAACCGAACCGATAGTTTCGATCGCTGGAAGGCGCCGCACAATGGCATCTCGTCTCGCCATCGACTGAACACCGATTGCAAGCGTAATAGTCAGCACCGCAGGAAGCCCTTCGGGAATCGCTGCGACTGACAAACCAATGACCGCCATGAACAGATCGATGAAACTGTATTCGGCAACGAAGTAACCGAAAGCCAGAATAATTGCAGCCACAGCAAGAATTAGAAGTGTCAACCAACGTGCGAAAGTATTCATTTGACGCACCAGCGGCGTCGTCAGCTTCTCAACGTCGGAAAGCATCCGGCTGATACGCCCGATTTCTGTCCGTGTTCCGGTGGAAGTCACGACACCACGCCCCTGTCCAGCGGTGATCAGGGTGCCACCAAACAACATGCTGCGCCGGTCGCCCAGCGGTGCGTCTGCGGCTGAGGGCACGTCGTCCTTGTCTACCGCAACCGACTCGCCCGTCAGAATAGCCTCTTGCGCCTGCAGGCCATGTGCTTCGATCAGGCGTATGTCGGCAGGTGGCTTGTCGCCTGCTTCGAGCAGAACGATGTCGCCCGGGACAACCTCGGAACCGTCGATTGAGACCCGTCGCCCATCGCGCAAGACCGAGGCCTTTGGCGCTAGCATCTGGTGAATCGCTTCCATCGCCTTTTCGGCGCGACCCTCCTGCACAAACCCGATGCAGGCATTGGCCAGAACAACTGCCAAAATGACGACTGTATCCACCATATGCCCCAGGAGAAACGTCACCACAGAAGAGCCGATCAGCACGTAGATCAGAACATTGTTGAAATGTGCAAGAAACCTGAGGATCACATTTTGCCGACGGGGTGGCGGTGGCGCGTTGCGCCCGTACTTCACAAGGCGGCGCGCCGCTTGATCCGATGAGAGCCCGTTTGCAGTTGTGTTGAGCGCAGTTAGAGTATCCGCACTGTCTTGCGTATGCGGTAGGGGTTCCAGCGCTTCGGGTGGAAATCCGGGATCATCCGGCATGTTACACTCCGTTTCAGGCAAGTCTGAGAGCGACGATCAATGTGCTGAAGCACTGGTTCGATATACGTTTGAGTTTCTTAATCAACGCTGCACTGACTGTTTTCGATGAGACTGTCCCAGGCGCTGACCCTCTTACGATCGGGGGCCTGGCCACGCCATGTCTAAGCGCCCCTCTTTCGCGTGTATTTGATATGGGTCAGATCGCCGGCGTGTATTTGGTGACAAACTCCAGCCGCAAACCCTAGTCCAGTGCCGCTGGGATGCGCCTAAGACTACCAAAGATATCTCATCGCGAACGGAACAGGACGTTTTGTGAAGAGAGGGCAAAACTCAAAGGGTTCGGCCCGAGATCACATCATCGGGCATGACGCATAAGCCACTAACCCGCGAGGGGCCCAGAACGGAGAAACCAAATGACGGAACTGTCTCCGGACAAACTAACGTCCGATGATCAAGCCTCTGCCTCGGAACCCCGGCAGCAAGCCCCCGGGCATCCATATGAGAAACTTGACCGCGCCATGCGTGCCGCACTGGCCCGGGCCACGGCAGGGGTTTCGCCGCATTCGATCATGGCCACATGGTTGGATTGGGCCTTGCATCTCAGCCGCTCGCCCGGACGCCAGATTGAGCTGTCAGAACGTGCGGCGCGCGATGCTGTTAAGCTGTGGATCTATGCCAGCGAGCTGGCTGCGGGAACCGAGGCAATACCGCCCTTTGAAACCCGCGCTCAGGATCACCGTTTCAGCGCACCGGGTTGGCAAAAGGCCCCATTCTCGTTTTGGCAGCAAGCTTTTCTGAGCACGCAGGACTGGTGGCAGGCAGCTACCGACCAGATGCCGGGTATCGCGCCGCGCGATGCTGAACGCGCCCAGTTTCAGATCCGTCAGGCCCTTGATCTCATCTCTCCTTCGAATTTTCCATGGTCAAACCCCGAGATTATCAGCCGCACCATCCAGGCAAGAGGTAAGAACCTAGTCGAAGGAAGCGCGCATTTTCTTGAGGATGTTGCCCACACCGCAACACAGGGACGTGAGCCAGCTCCCGAAGGCTACCAAGTTGGCAAGGATCTGGCGGCAACGCCCGGTCGGGTTGTGTTTCGCAACACGCTGTTCGAATTGATACAATACACGCCCACCAGTAAAAAAGTACACGCAGAACCGATCCTTTTTGTGCCTGCCTGGATCATGAAGTACTATGTGCTGGATCTTTCACCGGAAAACTCCATGGTGCGCTATCTGGTTGACCAGGGGTTTACCGTTTTCATGGTCTCTTGGATCAATCCCACGGCGGATCAGGCCGATCTCAGCCTCGAGGATTATCGCCTCAAGGGCATCATGGCCGCGATCGATGCCGTTGAAAAAATTGTCCAGGGTCAGAAAATCCATGCCAATGGCTATTGTCTTGGTGGCACACTTCTGGCGATTGCCGCCGCAGTGATGCAGCGCGATGGTGACGACCGCTTGGCCAGCGTTACACTGATGGCCGCGCAGGTTGATTTTGCCGAGGCGGGCGAGCTGTTGCTTTTCATCGACGACAGTCAGGTGGCTTTTGTCGAGGATCTGATGTGGTTGCAGGGCTGTCTGGACCGACCGCAAATGACGCGCACCTTTACCACCATCCGCGCCGAAGATCTGATCTATGCGCGGGCGGTACGGCGTTACTTCCTGGGCGAAGACGACCTACCGACCGACCTGACCGTGTGGAATAACGACACAACACGCATGCCCGCGCGCATGCATTCCGAGTATCTGCGGGGCCTGTTCCTTGAAAACCGGCTGAGTGCTGGGCGGTTTGCAGTTGAGGGCCGTGTTGTTGCGCTGAAAGATATCCGAGTCCCGATGTTTGTAGTGGGAACCGAGTCCGATCACATCGCGCCATGGCGCTCGGTTTACAAGATCAGATTGTTTACTGATGGCGAACTGAGCTTCGTGCTCACCAATGGTGGCCATAACGGCGGCATCCTGAGCGAGCCAGGACATAAGCACCGCCACTACCGACAGGGTCACAGGGCTGCAGACGCGCTCTATACCCCTCCGGATGAATGGCTTGAAACCAGCGAAGTACAACAGGGATCATGGTGGCCAGCCATGGCGGATTGGCTAAAGGATCACTCAACAGACGAAACTACGCCCCCGCCCATGGGCGGCAAGCGTAGAGGGGTCGATAAGCTGCCCAGAGCACCCGGCAGCTATGTCCATCAAACCTGAGTGAGACGGTCCAAAACGAATTGGGTTCCTTTATTTTTTGGACCTACCCGAGACTTTTGATGTCGCTTCCATGCTTTCACCAATGGCTTCGGCTTCCGTTTCGATGACGTGCTTTGAGCAGCGCGATACCATTTCGAACCATTCACGGGCATCCTCGACCATGCGCTCGATTGAATGGCGCTGCCATTCAGCCATCTGACGCACCGCTTTGGTGGGCTCTATCTTGTCGCCGGACGTGGTTTCCCGCGCGGTTTCGATCGCCGTGCGTGCCGCCTCGTGTCGACGTTGGAACCAGAGACGGGAATACTCCTCGGCTTCATTCAGCAGACGGTCCTGCGCCCTCCAGAACTGTTCGACCTGTGGCATGATCGTCGGGTTCAAAGACATCATTCCCTGCATGGATTTCAAAACCTCAGTAAAGGTTTCCTGCGTTTCGGGTTTTGCGGAGGTATTGGGCATAACGGACTCTCCCTAAAAAGATGACGGTGAGACGATTCTACCATAGGTGCAGGCAATCACATTAACCGAGATCAATGCTGACTCCGACGATCTCACACGCGGCTCTGTCGGGGCTATATCGGAGGTCAGCTTAGCTCAATTGCGCCACAGACCGCCGGAAGAGAACCAGACTTGTCGCCAACAGGGCAGCGCCCAGCAAAGCCATCCAGGCGAATTCAGGCCAGACAGTTTCAAGCCCGGCCCCCTTGAACACAATCGCCTGGCTGGCCGCCATGTAGTGGCGGGACGGCAAAAGCAGCGTGCCAACCTGCAACCAGTCGGGCTGACCCTCAATCGGCGTCTCGCCTCCGGAGAGCATCAGCATGGGCAGGACAACCAGCATGACCAAAAGCGCAAACTGTGCCATTGAGCGCGCGATTGTCGCCAGAAAAACCCCCAGTGCCGTCGCTGTGAACAGAAACAGAGCAGTACCAAGCAGAAACAACCCTTTTGAACCAGCGATTTCTATTTGTAGTGAGCCTTGCATGACAAAGGTCAGCGACAGGCTGGCGGCGACCAGCACAACCGCTGCGTTGGCCCAGATTTTGGCCGCTGCTATGTCAAAGGGGGTCAGCGGCATTGCCAACAAATGCTCGATCGTCCCGTGTTCTCGCTCGCGGATCATCGCAGCGCCGGTCAGAATGGTCGTCAACCACATGATCTGGCCGATCAGCGCGACGATCCCAGCAAATCGCACAGTATCGCGGTTTGGATTGAAAGCGCTTCTAAGGATGACATCCACCGCCGGCGGCGCCACAAGATCGATCCCGATTGCAAAGCGGCGAATTTCGGCTCCCAGAATGTTGGTGATGTAATTGGCACCGATCCCGGCCTGTTCCATCGCCGTGGCATCAACCAGAACCTGTATTTCAGGTTTGCGCCTTGCTCTAAGGTCTTTCTCGAAGCCCGGCGGTACGGCCACTACAAATATGAACTCGCCCGCGTCCATCAGCGTTGGTCCGCTTCCCGGCTCGATCTGCACCACTGGTTGGAACTCAGGCGGAAAAAAAGCCGTGGCAAGCGCCCGGGACAGCGGGGAGTTGTCTTCATCCGCAAACGCAATCGAGGCGTTGTTTACCGAGTTTGCTACACCCGTCGCCTCCATGACCGGCGACAGAGTGAATGACCAGACCAGCAATGCCATCATTACCCAGTCGCGGCGCAGGCTCATCACTTCTTTCAGACCCAGCCAGAATATGCTGTACAGTCGCTGCATTCACTTCTCCTGCGCGCGAAGACAAAGCGCGGCGATCAGGGTCAGCACTGGCCCGAAGCAGGCCAGCGCCAGAATGTCCGGCGCAAGGGCTTCCCACCCCAGCCCTTTGGTGAAAGCACCAACATTGAGATGCAAAAAATAGGATGAAGGCCAGAGCGATCCGATCATCTGGGCACCAGGCTCAAGCGTCGAAACGGGTTGCAACAGGCCTGAAAACTGGATCGTGGGAACCACGGAGGCGATGGCCGTTGCAAAGGTCGCGGCCACCTGACTGGACGTCATGGTCGCAATCAGCAACCCATAAGATGTTGTCGCCCAGACATAGAAAAACACGCCCAACGCCAAGGGAAGAGGATCCCCTTTGAGCGGCACATCGAAGACAAAGACAATCATCGTGGCCAGCAACAGGAAATTCAAGAATGCGATCACGATATAGGGAATTTGCTTGCCGATCAGGAACTCTAGACGCGTGGTCGGGGTCACGTAGAAATTGACGACCGACCCCAGCTCGCGCTCGCGTGCGACGCTGACTGCGGTCAATATGGCCGGCAGCATGATCAGCAGAATGGCAGGCATCGCCGGAGCCATTGCAGCTATACTTTCAAAACTCTGGTTGTAGCGAAAGCGTGGCTCGATGCGAGCGATCTCGATTTCGTGCTCACCGTTTTCACGGGCCTGTGCGTCAAGAAAAGTCTGGTGCAGCCCCGCGATGTAACCTTCGACCGTTTCACCCTTGAACGGAATAGCGCCGTCCACCGTGGCAAGCACTTCCGTTGGTTCAGCCGTCCTCAGCTTGCGGCCGAAGTCAGGCGGCAATTCGACTACCATCGAAACGTCGCCTGCCCGCAATCGGTTGCGACCTTCAGCAGCACTGTTCAGCGGTGGTGTCGGCCTGAAATAGGTTGATCCGCCAATTTCGTCTATATAGGCCCGGCTTTCCGGGCTCTGAGATAGGTCCAAAACCGCAAAATCCAGTTCATCAATGTCGAGCGTAATCCCAAAACAGAAGACCAGCATCAGAATGGCTGATCCAAGAAACGCAAAGGCCAGACGCACGGGATCGCGCGCCACCTCAATCGTCTCGCGCCGTGTATAGGTCAACGCGCGCCCAATGCCGCCGCCGGTCGCTTTGGTTTTGGTCCCAACATCAACTTTTGGCGCGACGACGGGTGCGGGTTGTTCTGCGGTTTCGAGAACCGAAATGAACGCATCCTCAAGGCTTTCGGCCTCCTCAGAAGCAATCAGTTCGGCTGGTGTCCCCTCGGCCAGAACGCGGCCCGCATGCATGAAGGACACCCTGTCACAACGCTCTGCTTCGGCCATGAAGTGGGTCGAAACGAAGATAGTCACGGATTCTTCGCGCGACAGCTCAACCAGCAAAGCCCAAAACGTATCGCGCGCTTCTGGGTCCACACCCGAGGTGGGTTCGTCAAGAATAAGAACTCTGGGGCGATGGATCACCGCCACAGCCAGGGACAATCGCTGCTTGATCCCAAGAGGCAGCGCGGCTGCCAGCGCCTCGTGATGTGCGTTCAATCCGAAGCGTTCCATCAGTTCCGCGATGCGAGCCTCTCGATCAGGAATCGCAAAGACGCGGGCATGAAGCTGAAGGTTCTGATGAACAGACAATTCGCCATACAGCGAGAAGGCCTGACTCATATACCCAATCTCGAGGCGCATTTTGCGATCACGAGCGTCAACCGGCTTTCCGAATAACAATGCCTCGCCCGAGCTAGCAGGGAGCAAGCCGGTCAGCATCTTCATCGTCGTGGATTTGCCGCACCCGTTTGACCCGAGGAAGCCAAATATCTCTCCGCGGTTGATCGAGAAGTCGACACTGTCAACCGCAGTGAAATCGCCAAAGCGCCGCGTCAGCCCCCGCGCAATGATCACCGGGTCCGGCTCGATCTGTCGAACCGATGCCTGACCCGGTGCTGATCCGGGTGCATCACGCGTCCGCAATTGGCGGTAGGCGGTCTCGAGGTCTCGGTACTGTCCCTTCAGTTCCGCGGGCTTGCCCTGAAAGATGACGCGACCCGCATCCATGGCAACTATCCAGTCGAAGCTTTCTGCCTCCTCCATGTAAGCTGTCGATACCAGAACCGAAAGCTTGGGATGCTCGCATCGTATCGCGTCGATCAATGCCCAAAACTGACGACGCGACAATGGGTCGACCCCGGTTGTCGGTTCATCAAGAACTAGCAGTTTCGGATCATGTATCAGCGCACAACAAAGTCCGAGTTTTTGCTTCATCCCGCCCGAAAGCTTTCCCATCAGGCGGTCTTCAAACGGCGCCAGCCCCGTCGCTGACAACAATGCATCGATCCGGGTGTCACGCTCATCGTGCCTCTGCCCAAAAAGACCCGAGAAAAACTCGAGGTTCTCTCGCACCGACAATTCTGAATAAAGATTTCGACCCAGACCCTGAGGCATGAAGGCGATGGCGGGACAGATGCGACGTCTATGGGCTGGATGATCTATCGAGCCACCTAGGACGTTGATCGTGCCGGTCTGCAGTTTCTTTGCACCCGTGATCAGGCCAAGTAACGTTGATTTTCCCACCCCATCCGGCCCGATGAAACCGACAAGCTGGCCGGATGGCAGGTCCAGCAATACCGAATCCAGAGCAACATGTCTTCGATACAGGTGTGTGACACCCGCTACGTGAAACTCAGAGGCAGCTTCGGGGATCATTCGAACAGCTCGGGTGGGATGCCCTGCTTCAAAGCCTCTGGCCATGCGCTGTTGGGGTCGATCTGGATTACGGCGATACCGCGAAGCCCTGTCTTTACATGCTCAATTCGGCTCTGAACCAAGTCCTCAGGGATGCGAACGCGGACGCGGAACACCAGCTGTTCGCGCTCTTCCAGTGTCTCAACCTGTTTAGGTGTGAACTGCGCTTCGGGAGAGACAAAGCTCACGTAGGCGGGAACTGAATAATCTGGTAACGCGTCGAGCACGATGCGGGCCTCGGCACCGATCGGCAAAAGCCCGGCTTCGCGCGCAGGGAGGAAAACCTCCATATACACATTCTCAAGACTCAGCAGGGTCAGGATCGGGTCACCCGCACCAACAACTTCGCCGGGTTCTGCCAGCCGGTAAAGCACCCGTCCGGGCATCGGAGCCAACAAAATGCTATCTTCGATCTGCGCTTCAATACGGCGCGCTTCAGCCTCGGCGGCGGCAATCCGACTTTCCGCTGTTGCTACCCGGGCTTTTGCAGCACCTAGTACTGCAACTGCGACCTGATGAATGGTTTCGCGTTCCTCGAACACCGTTTCAGAGATGTTCTGGCCGGTTAAGAGCGCTGTTGCGCGTTCAAGCTCCTGCCCGGCCCGGCGCAGTTCGCTCTGGCGTTGCAAAACCAACGCTTCTGCCTCTGCCTTGGTCTGATGCGCCAGTGCCACTTCGGCGGTGGCACGATCCAGTGCCGCCGACAGCTCATCAATATCCATTGCGGCCAGGGTATCGCCGGCGGAGACCATACCTCCCTCAACGGCCACGACCCTGTCTACGCGACCGGCTAAGGTGGGCGCGATCTCGACCTGTTCCGCCTCAATCCGACCATTGCCCTGCACAAACCCGTCGGGCAATTGATCGCCATTTTTGGAGATCACTGAATACCCCAGAGCGCCCGCAATCACGAGCGCCACTAGAGCAAGAAATACACGCAAATTCTTCTTCATAGTCAGCCACCAGATGGTTCGCTTCGACTATGGAGTTTATCTTGCTGCCGAATCCTAAGCCTTGCTTTGGATCAAACCAATGACCCAAATCCTCGTGCCAGGGCGCGATGTATATTTAATGGTCCTTTATGCTCTCCCATGACTTCTTCCCACTCTTGTTTTCAGTTTCGAACAACTTTGACTCAGCCACTCCGACATCCTTCCAACTGGGTTTGCCACCGGCGCGGTGATTTCAGGTGTCTGATGCCAGAAAGCGCCTTGGCAGCTACTATGAGGGCGTAAGCCCTGCCCGGCGACATCGCGTTGCTAGCGCTGATCCACATATCGACCGAGCCGGTGACCGTAATAGTCTGTTGTATGCTGGCAGACAGCTAAACTGGTTGCTGGTTCTGATGGCGCGAACATCCCCTGAACTTTCGTCTGATAGGTCTTGGAGATGGAGGCCATCAAGGGGGTAGCAAAATGGCCGACTTGGGTCTTGTCGGCGTAGATCTGGCGAAGAGGCGTTGCCAGGCGAGCAAACCTTCCAGCCTGAGTTTGGACCCGGTAACCGCTACTTTTTGACTTGGACACAACAGCTATCGCTGTCCCATGATTTCGAAAGTATAGTCCCGTCTCACCGCTGCCGGTGGTGGTGGGAACGGGGCTGCAGCTTTTACTTGGGCAAGAGCGATCTGGTCCAGTCTTTTTGATCCCGAACTACGCACGATGCTGACTGTCTGCAACGTCCCGTTATCGGCTATTCGAAAAGCCACCAGGGCGGCACCTCGGATATTGGTACTCTTTCTCCGAGCGCGGAATATTTTGCGTTTTATCCGTCCGGCGTAATTACTGGCCTCGGCGTTTCCGGATCCGGTGACGGCTTGTTTGGACGTCTTTGCCTTCGCCGCACCTTCGGGAGTTTTCCCGGTCGCCTCACCCTTTCTTTCGCTTTGCTTGGCGTTTCCTTTTGGTGTCGCAGTTTGATTGGTTGTCTGTTTCTCCGGCCGAGGCCGTTGGGCATCAATGATCGGCGGACTCGATGCAACATCAACTTGCGTTTTTGCAGTTTCAGTTTCTGCAGGCTTCCGTGGTGTTTGAACAGCTGTTCTCGTGAATGCGGCTGTAGTTCCGGCTGGGATCGGGTTGAGCGTCGGCGGCGTCGTCGCTCGCTGCTGCAAGGTAGGGCTGGCCTGGGGCTGAAACTGGTGCGGCACGGCTGATTTTTGGCGGGTTTTGGCGGGCGCAGGTGCATTGGTTCCCGCAACAAAGTCTTTGAATGTGGATCCCAGCGCAGCGGCTGTTACCACTCTGCCACCCTCGACTTCCGCTGTTTCTTCGGGCGAATAATCTACAAGCGCCAGACTATGTGTCGCCACAGCGATTGCGACGGCGATGGCAACCACGCTGCGGGATTTTGGTATCACCGTAAACCCCTTTCCGTCACTACATAGACCTTGCTTGCACCCAGCCCACGCAAGGCATCACTGACTTGTTTGAGCGCAACCGCAGGCAAGGATTGATCCGGCACGATCCGAACCGCATCAAGCGGCAGATCAATAGAAGCCCGTTCGACATAGGCCTCGGCATTGGTCAGTTTTGACCCGCGATATTCAAGTGTGCCATCAGCGTGAATAACTAACGCATCAGGTGGTTCGCGCCCTTCCAGATCCCGCGTTTCAACAAGCTGAACCGATTTGCTGAGCGGCGGTGCAAGTGAGCCTGCTATCATGAAGAAAATGAGCATCAGGAACACGACATTGATCAGCGCGATTGTCGGTTCCCTGCTTGGTCTGGTTTCGGATTTAAGCTGCATCAGCCCAAAACCTGAGTGCGCAATTGTTCGACAGAGGCGAGCGCCGCGAGCAGATCGATCAATTGCTGAGAGGTGGCGTGCGGACTTAGGCTGATGAGCGCGGTCTGGGATTTGGCGGTGCCAAGCTTCTGCGCCACCTGCGCCAATGACACCGGCGAGCCATCGACCAGAATTCGGTCGGCATCCAGTTTGATAAAACGGATGACTTGATCTGTTTCAGCGCCACCAATGGATGTCTTCGAAAACTCTATCTCGCCGAATTTCGAGAATGTGGATGTGAGCATGAAAAACAGCAGCAGCAAAAAGATGACATCTATGAGCGATGTCATCGACAGGCGTTTGCGCCGCTTTCTCTGAACGTCAAGCGCCATGGACGAGTGCGGTAGTTGACGCCCCAACCGTTTGTGCCGTGTCATCAGCATGGCCCGGCGCAAAGATTGTTCTGAGCGCACGGTTGGCAAAGGTACGCTCGCGGTTCATGCGGGCCTCAAACCAGGTCAGGATCAGTGAGGTCGGCATCGCTACGGCAAGCCCCGCCGCCGTCGTCATCAGCGCCACCCAGATTCCCCCGGCGAGTAGCGACGGATCAACCGCGTTGCCAGCATCTTGCAGTGTCTGGAAGGCTTCAATCATGCCCAACACCGTGCCGAACAACCCAAGCAAGGGCGCAAGTTGTGAGACGATATCCAACACGTTGAGACCTTGTTCCAACCGCGCAAAACGCGCCTCGGCTTCGGCGTCGACCCTCTCGGACAACGCGCGCTCGCCACCCGACAGCGCCATCACAATCACAGGCACCAGATAACTGCGGCTTTTGTTCAGATGGGTTCTGGCAGCCATGTGGTCTTGTCGGTCCCACGCATCGATGGCCTTAGACAACTCGATGTGACGCCCGACCCCCGCCGCTTTGTATTGCCAGAGTTTGTAGATGACCAAAGCAAGGGTAGCTATCGAGGCGGCGATCAGGATGGCAACAACCGGGCCCCCCAATTGCAGTATCTCCATCAGTTTTTTCTGCATTTCGGACATGACTCTATCCAATTAAATCGGTTTCAAGACGGCTTTTCAGTTTGAGACCGGTCATGCAGGCGTCTTTGGTGTCGGTTTCAATTTCACATTCCTGCACGCCGTTGATCAGGATCCGGCTGATCTGATCACAGGCCAAGTCATTGAACTGAAACTGTCTGACCCTTGTGCGACCTGCGGGCAACTCTTCGAAATCCAGCAAGGTGAGCAGCGCCACCTCACCTGTGTTGCCGAACAAGACAGTTTCATAAACAACCCCGCTGATATCGGCGTCGTGTGTGTTTTCGACGACAAAACTCAGCAGACAGTTTTGCCCCTTTGCCTCTGCGGTGCTCAGTTCGATGGACACACCACCTGGTTGGCTGGTTTCTTCTGCACTGACATCCCCTGCCCCCAAATTTAGGGACAGGGTCAGCAGGACCACGCTGGTATTTCTTGTTATCGATTTTCGCATGACTGGTCCTTTCGGTTGGATCAGAATGTTTTTGCCAAGGTCAGCTTGAAGTTCCGACCCGGCGAGTTGCGGGTAGAAAGGTTCGGCAGATAGTTCTTGTCAAAGATGTTCTCGACGCCTGCGCGGACCTCGAAACCCTGGAACGCACCCTCTTGTGGCAAGTAAGTCGCGCGCAAGGTATTCACGCCGTAGCCGGCAACCGGATCGCCGCTCGAGTCGATGCCGGACCTGGCGCCGAACAGCTCCCAGCTGACGTCCAGCGTTTCGCCGAAACGTTTACCAACTGTTACACGGGCCGAGTCTGTCGGCTCATTGCGCCAGGGCGAGGCCTCACCGGCAGCGTTCGTCTCGGTCCCTTTCACAATGTTCGCGTTGAAATCGACATAGTAGCCGGCCGCGTTTGCGTAGGACGCCTCGATTTCCACGCCGCGTGTTTCAACTTCGCTCAGCGGAAGAAACGGGCGACCCGATCCATAAGACGTAATGTCCCAAAGATCTGTCTTGTAGAAGTTGACTTTTGCGCGAACCACATCACCCGCAGCAAAGATGTCACCTCGATTATACGAAAAGCCCGCTTCCCACGTGCGCGATTTCTCGGATTGGGTCTGGAATGCCGGAGTACCCAGATCGTCGAGGATCGGAAGATTCTCGGTGTATGCGCCACTCCCAAAAACGGCAAAGCCGCTGGAGAACTCATAGCGCGCGGACAAACCGCCCATCAGTGCGTTGTTGTCGTAGCTCGCATTTTCCGGAGCCGACGCATCGCTGTCGCCTTGGAGATCCTGCGTTTCATAGCGGATCGCTGGAGTCAGCGTCAAACCATCGCCAATCTGAATGTCATCGACCGCAAACAAGGCGATCCGTTTATCGGTGCCACCCGGCGCGGCAAATGCATCCAATCGCTCACGATTGATGAACTCAATTCCGGCGCGCAGGTCATGCGTGGCAGCTCCGGTTTGGAAGTAAGAGGTGTTTTTGATCGTCAGCTTTGTCGTCTCGTAGCGATGATCGGCATCCTGAAGTGAGCTATCAAACGGTGTACCTGGCGGCACTGGGCGACCACGGAGACAAGATGGGGCATTCGATTGAAACCCGTTAATGTCGCAAGATGCACTGCCCGCAACATAGTTGCTGTCAATTTTTTGGTCCGAATAGCTGAGGTTGACATCCAGATCGATCAAATCATTGCCTGCAGGGCGATATTGATACCGCAGAACCGCTATCTTCGTTTCAATATCGCGATCTACATTGCCAAATGAATCCGTCGTCGTACCAAACGAGTCATATGGCACGTCACGCTCTTCAGACGTGGACTGGTTGTATGAGGCAGTGATCGAGTGCTCGAGGTCGTTGCCGAATCTGTACTTCCCTTTGACCAGTAGCGACGGCAGCGTGAACGCGCTGTTGCCGATTGTGTCGCCGTTGCCGTCCTCTTGATCGCTCTGATCACGATAGGTGTAGTTGAACAGAAACTCGGTCTGACGATTAGGTTGCCACGCGAGGATCGATGACGACGCAAAGCCATTGCCATTTGAGTAACCCTCGAACGTCTGACGGAGACGGAAGCCTGGTTCACCGCCGGTGAAATCCGAGGCGTCTTTGGTTTCCAGTTGCACCACGCCGCCAACGACACCGGAACCGTACTCAAAAGACCCAACCGTGCCACGGATTACCGAAACGCTCTTATAGAGTTGTGGATCTGTGAACAGCTGGTTGCCAATTCGGTATAGCTCTTCTGCGCCGGTTGTTGCCCCATCGACCAGGGTCAACACCTTCTGGTCTGTCCCAAACGTGCCGTTGGCGCCAAAGCCGCGAATGTTGATGCCTGATCCTTGAGGGGTCGAGCCGTTCACCAGGCTAACGCCCGGAACCGAATCGATCAGTTCGGCGACCGTGTTTGCCTGCCGGTCATTGATCTCTTCCTGATCGATATTTGTGACGGGTACAGCGGTATCTGTCTGGATTTCCCGCTTGCTTTCCCCAAGAACAAGGGTGCCAAGGAAACCGTCATCCTGTTCCTGCGCCCAAGCGTTAGCCGCAATCATGCTGAGGCACGAAGCCGTTCCCAGCAATGCAATCTTTCGTATTTGCACACGCATTTCTGTCCCTTCGAAACAGTTAAGAGGACCGGAAATGCTTGCGCCGCGCTGGCTTTGGTCTGTCTGTTTTGTCGTTTTTTTGGAATCGCTTTTCGTTGCGACTTGTGCTCGTTAATAAAGGTTACTAAAATAGTCAACAATAAATGTTGATCATTTAGACAACATCCGCCAGCGGGTAGCCGAGCAATTTGGTGGCCCGGCCAGCACCTCAGAAAAATCAACTCGAAGATGGGAAAACCCATGACGGAACAGGTGTTTACAGCCCCGGATCAAATTCGTGCTGCCCATGCGCAAAACAGCGGTAAGCGTGACCGCGATCTGGCAGAATCGCTTGGCATTGCAGAAGGGCAGCTGGTCGCAGCCTTTGCCGGACACGACGTTACACGGCTGTCGGCAAACCTTGATGACCTCTTCCCAAGGCTCAACGCGCTGGGGGAGGTCATGGCTTTGACGCGCAATACGTCCTGCGTGATCGAAAAGGTCGGACAGTACGACAATTACCATTCGGGAGCGCATGCCTCGATGGTGCTGACGGAGGATATCGATCTGCGCATGTTTCCCAGTCACTGGGTTCATGCCTTTGCCATAGAACGCAACACCGACAGCGGGGCAAAAAGATCCCTGCAGATTTTTGATGCCGCCGGTGACGCCGTGCACAAGATCTTTTTGCGCGAGGGGTCGGATCTGACCCAATGGACGCAGCTTGTCAGCGCTCTGGCATCGGATGATCAGTCGCAAACTCTCGACGTTGCGCCCCGCAAGCCGACCGAAGCGCCCAAGGCCAACGCTGACAAGGCCGACATTTTGCGCGTGGAGTGGGCCAAAATGACGGATACACACCAGTTCATGCGATTGACTTCAAAGCTCAAGATGAACCGTCTGGGGGCTTATCGCATCGCCGGTGAGCCGCTCGTCAAGGAACTGACGCCAGCCGCCATAACCGCGATGTTCGAACAGGCGCGCGATAAGGAAATCGAGGTCATGATCTTTGTTGGTAACAGCGGATGTATCGAAATTCACGGTGGTCGCATTAAATCGCTCAAGCAGATGGGACCCTGGTTCAACGTTCTCGATCCGCGTTTCAACCTGCATCTGCGCACCGACCATATTGCAGAGGTTTGGGCCGTCACCAAACCGACGCAGCGCGGCCCCGCCGTCTCGGTCGAGGCGTTCGATGCCGAAGGTAGGCTGATCTTCCAGATATTTGGTCGCCGCTCCGGTGAA
The DNA here is from genome assembly GCF_947489545.1 of uncultured Ruegeria sp. Classification (NCBI taxonomy): domain Bacteria; kingdom Pseudomonadati; phylum Pseudomonadota; class Alphaproteobacteria; order Rhodobacterales; family Roseobacteraceae; genus Ruegeria; species uncultured Ruegeria sp. The sequence continues at coordinate 150,869 of NZ_CANLDZ010000011.1, forward strand.
ATTGACCATCGCCCGGTTTGGGATGAACTGGTCGCCGGGCTTGAACCCAAACCCGAGGCAGCTTTGATATGAACAAAATACGATTGATCTGGTCTGTTCTCGCCGCCCTGCTGAGCACGCAGGCCGTGTTGGCCGAAAACGACAGTCCAAAGCGTATTATCGCGATCGGCAGTTCAATCACCGAAATCGTGTACGCGCTGGGTCAGCAAGACAGGCTTGTCGGCCGTGACCGGACATCGACCTACCCGACAGAGGTGTTAGAGTTGCCCGATATCGGATATCGACGCTCGCTGTCGCCCGAGGGCGTTTTGTCGGTCGAACCGGACTTGATTCTGGCGCTTGAAGGCTCGGGCCCGCCAGACGCGATTGCGGTTCTGCAACAGGCCGGCGTGCAATATATCACGATCAAGGACGAGTTCTCTCTGGATGGCGTGATCGAAAAGATCCAAACAGTTGGTGCTGTGCTGGGTGTCGACGACGCTGCCGAAGATTTGGTAACGCAAACTAAGCGCCAGCTAAGTCAGGCTCAAACAGCGGCGCATAATGCGGCCGCGTCCGATCCGAAGCGGGTCTTGTTTATCCTGTCGACGCAGGACAATCGGATCACGGTTGGCGGCGTGGATACCCAGGCGGATAGCATCATTCGACTGGCAGGTGGGGTGAATGCCGCCGACAGCGTGACGGGCTACAAGCCATTGACCCCCGAAGCGATGGCGTCGGCCGCGCCGGATGTCATCCTCATGATGGATCGGCAAGGCAATCACGACACTGAGGACCACGCATTGTTTTCGCTGCCCTCTATAAAACTGACCCCGGCGGGCCGGAACAAGAGGCTTATCCGCATGCAAGGTGCTTTCCTGCTCGGGTTTGGTCCTCGAACTGCCAGTGCCATTTCTGATCTGTCAGCGGCCCTTCAGGATGTCGGTGACTCATGACGCTGGCATTGGATCATTTAGGCGCAGAAGCACCCAAACGCGACCGGCGGGCAACAGCACGGCGGGTCACGCTGACCTTAGCGGTTCTGCTTGGCCTGACCAGCGGCGTCAGCGTCTCTGTAGGCGCGTCAGACGCGTCGCTAAACACCGCTATGATAGACCTGATCAATGGGCAGTCCATGTCAGACCTGAACCGGATTGTTCTTTGGGACATACGCTTGCCCCGGCTTGCTATGGGGATTCTGGTTGGCGCCGCGCTGGCTGTGTCTGGGGTTGTCATGCAGGGACTTTTCCGAAACCCGTTGGCGGATCCCGGGATTGTCGGCGTTAGCGCTGGCGCGGGACTGGGCGCAATCTCGGCCATTATACTTGGTACCTACCTGCCCGCGCAGATATTGGTCTGGACTGGAAACGGATTGGTGGCCATCGCGGCCTTTCTGGGTAGCTGGGTGTCTGTTCTGATCCTGTACCGTGTCTCGACAAGACTGGGACAGACATCCGTGGCGACCATGCTGTTGGCCGGCATAGCATTGGGTGCCTTGTCCGGCGCGGCATCGGGCCTTTTAGTCTATATGGCCGACGATCAGCAATTACGAGACCTGACATTCTGGGGAATGGGATCATTGGCGGGCGCAACTTGGGGAAAGATCGTCACCGCCGCGCCAATCATTTTGATTGCACTGGCCAGCACTCAGTTCCTTGCGCGAGCGCTCAACGGTCTGGCGATGGGAGAGGCGGTGGCCCACCACATGGGCATTCCGGTTCAGCGCAGCAAGAACATTGCCATTCTGGCGGTCGCCGGTGCCACCGGGGCCGCCGTCGCCGTGTCTGGTGGTATCGGGTTCATTGGAATTGTGGTTCCACACTTGTTACGTCTCGCGACGGGTCCGGACCACAATAGGCTTTTGATGAATTCCGCCTTGTTGGGTGCCAGTCTGCTGCTTTGCGCCGACATGATCAGCCGGGTCGTGGTGGCCCCGGCAGAGCTGCCAATCGGGATCGTTACGGCAATTCTCGGCGCGCCGGTCTTTCTTTGGATCTTGCTGCGCCGGCACGGCACAATGGGGATGTAGGTCATGCAAGGTAAGAGCATCTGCGTCAACCTCAGCCGAAAGGACATTCTGCACGACGTGAATTTCAAGGCGGAATCTGGACAGGTCACTGCAATCATCGGACCCAACGGATCGGGCAAGTCGACCTTGCTTAAGACATTGGCCGGAGAAATCGGCACCTCGGGAACCGTAACCCTGAACGGCCACGACATTTCAGCGTTGAAACCTTGGCAGTTGGCTGCGATGCGGGGTGTATTGCCACAATCCACAAGCGTGGCCTTTCCTTTCAAGGTGTACGAGATTGTCAGGCTGGGCCTGGCAAATGGGCTGGCGGCAATCGATGACGAACTGACGGCCAAAGCCTTGGCGCATGTTGATCTTGCCGGGTTCGAAGATCGATCCTACCAAACCCTGTCTGGGGGCGAGCAACAGCGCGTTCAGCTTGCCCGCGTTCTGACTCAGGTATGGGGGACCCAACATACTGATCAACCCAGGTGGCTATTGCTGGACGAACCTGTTGCCAGCCTCGACATAGCGCATCAGTTTGCGGTTCTTCATATTGCCGGTGATTTCGCCGCCGCCGGAGGCGGTGTCGTGGTAGTGATGCACGATCTGAACCTTACTGCGCTATTTGCTGACTGTGTTTATGTTCTATCACAGGGCTACGTCTGGGGCTCTGGCACGCCATCGGAAGTGCTGAATATCGACCTGATGCAGCAAGTCTATGGCATCGACTTGCCAATCAGCAAAGTTCCGAAATCCTCGATCCCTTTTGTTCTACCTCAGGTAATGCGCAAACGCTTGGGCGCCTGATGCAACGCTCTTTCCCAAAACCTACTTTGGGAAGGCGGCACCGCGGCGTCGGCGACAATGGTCAACGATCGGATTGGGCCGTGAGTGAAGTGTCGTATGAGCAAACTGCGCTCCTCCAGAGCAAGAATTGCTTGCCAAGACCCATTCGGCCCGCAAAATTAGGATGCGCAGTTGTAGATCTGGTAGCGAGGGCTGAGGGAATCCGACAAATGCAGAGCGCCCAAACGGTGGATACGTTGAACAGATTTGGACATCTTAGTACGCCGCCTGCCGGACCTTTTCGATTTATTGCGTTGGACGTCGAAACGGCCGGCAAATCTATCAGTAGCATCTGCCAGATCGGACTTTGCTTTGTTAACGACGCAGGTTCTATGCAGACCTATTCTGTCCTGATTGACCCCGAGGGACCATTTGAGGTTTTTAATACCGAGCTTCACGGGATTTCCGCCGAAACCGTAATTGGGGCTGGAACATTCCCAACGGTCTACGCGTCCTTGTTTGAAGTCCTGAACACGCACAGTCTTGTGCAACACAGTACGTTTGATGAAAAGGCGATAACGGCTGCTTGCGCCCGGTATGACCTGCCAATGATCTCGTCGCATTGGACGAATAGCGTGTCGATTGCCCGTCGAGCATGGCCATCGTTGAAGGGCGCCGGTGGGCATGGGCTGGCAAATCTTAAGAAACATCTGGGCCTTGAGTTTCATCACCATGATGCAGGTGAAGACGCTCGTGCTTCGGCGTCTGTGATCTTAAAAGCAGAGGAGGCTTTAGGGACGCCGTTGTCTTATCTAAGGACAAACCGCCAGTTGAACTTCCAATTCGGAAATCCATCTGAGAGATAAGCGGTCAATGTCTGTAAGATCCGGCTGATCGACAAACTAACCGTCCGGTGTTAGGCAATGTACGGAGGCCAGCTCCGCGGAAGTAGCCATCCCAAATCCTGCTTTGCTCGAATGTCTGGAATGCGCTGCGAGCAACCCGTCGTTCCGAATAGATTTCTACTCTGGTATGAGACTCAGGATCACATGTATTGCTCCCCGATAGAATGGTCGTGTTCGGGCCTATAGAATTGCATCGTTGCACCATTTCCACAGTGCTCAAATCTGGTCAGCTTCAGTTGGCATGGCGAGCTGCCATTCTCAAAAAGACGCTTGCCGCCGCCGACAACCACTGGAAAAATCCACAGGCGGAACTCGTCGATAAGACTGTGGGAAAGAAGGGTTTGTATCAGCCGGGCGCTGCCGTGCACCTGCAAAAGAGGCCCATCTTGTGCCTTCAAAGTCAAGATTCCGCCAGCAACGTCATCGTTGATCGGGCGCGAGTTTTCCCAACGCAAACCTTCAGGTTGCGAAGTTACTACGTATTTCCTCGCGCTATTCATTCGGTTTGACAAAGCGGACTTTGGTGCGTTCGGCCAGTGACCCGCGAAGATGTCGTAGGTCTTACGACCAAAAACCATGTCATATGGCTCGGACATGGCGTGACGCTCGACCTGATCCATCACGCCGTCCCAATATGGCGTGGCCCAGCCTCCATTTGCAAATCCATCAGACGGGTCTTCTTCTGGCATACTCGGGGATTGCATCACGCCATCGAGCGTCACGAATGTCAGAATGGCAAGCTGTCGCATGTGTCCGACCTGTCAGCTAACTTCTCTTGCAGAAAGGTACTCAGCGAGCTTGTCAAAGGCCTGATTCCAGCCACCGGCACCAGCTGTGCCCGCCTCAACACCGATGTGGACCATGGTCATTAAGGTTTTGCCATTCACTTCAGAGAGTTCAACAATGATCTCGGTGATGTCAGGAAAGTCATCAGGCATGCCCATCGCCTGAGGTGTGATAAGAGTGCCATCCTCATCACACATACTCTCCGTATAGACGAGGCGGCGTGGTCGGGTGACTTCCTTATACACTCCGGTGAACCACATTTTCATTGGTCGCTCGGGTGAAGTCATTTCCATACAAACCTTACGCGTGCCGCCAACAACCACGTCCATTTCTGCTACCGGCACAGACATACCACGGGGTCCGTACCACGCACTAAACAAGGCCGGGTCAGTCCACATGTCCCAGATGGTGCCAATCGGGGCATCAAATTCTCGCTCGATCTTTACCCATTTCTTCTCTTCATTCATCTGGCGTTTCCTTCATTCCATTCAAAATTCTGTCCATGGCGTCGAACCGAGCTTCCCAGATGAAACGGTATTGGTCGGTCCAGCTTGCAACGGCCTCCAACGGTTTTGTGTCTAGTGCACAAGGGCGGAACTGGGCGTCCCTGCCACGGGAGACCAAGCCAGCGGCCTCTAGCACCCGGATATGTTTGGAAATCGCTGGCAAGGTCGCGTCGAAGGGCTCTGCAAGCTCATTCACCGTCGCCGTGCCTTTGGCCAATCGGGCCAGAATTGCGCGCCTCGTTGGGTGGGCCAGTGCGGAAAAAGCTGCGTCAAGTTGTTGATCACCTGTCATAGCGCAATATTACACCAGTTAGTTAATTAATCAACTGGTATAATGAAGCTCAGCGATTGCATGATTGCATTCATCGCTTCTGCGCGGACTACTCGAACCGAAATACGCTACTCAGTCGGTAGACCAGCATCGGTTTTGGGATGTTCCCCGACGAATGCTGAGTTCAACCTGTACTGTGAACTCGTTCGATCCACATGATGACGCGCCCGACATTTCCAAAGGCTGTTATCCTTAGCTTGCATGTCTCGATGCTCCAACATAACGCGCCCGAGGTTTTCGAAGTAATAGAGAATGCAAACCCCGATGCACCAGAAGTCACATAACGGTCCCTTGGTTTGGCATTCGAACTGAGTTCAATTGTGGAGGGTGCCAGCCTACAACGTGCCATTGACATGGCTATCTCTGATGAAAACTTGCAGGCTAGTGTCCAACCAGAGCAAAAAGACGCCGGCTACCAATCCATGGTTTCACCCTACAATTACTCGCCGAAGTCCAATCTTCTAACCACCCAGGGAATGACAGTCTCTTCCAATCGCTCACCAACGCGTTGCCGATGATCGCCTGCGTAAACATCCAGGCTGTGAGGAATACGTTCATCGCCGAGCTGCTGAGACAGTGCAAGTGTGCCCGCTGGAATATGAAGGAATTGGTCACCAAGCCCTACACCCATCCCGAGGCCTTTCAATTCACGCAGATTCTCGCGAGAAGCGCGCACCTGCCTGATCGGAAACGCGTCCGAATAGCTATCGAATGCTTGGTCATCGAGAACGACCTCCCCTTTCACGATCTCGAATGGGAAATCTCCATAGATCGGCTCATTGTCCGGATCAGGATTGAATGCGGCAATGATGCCAAGAATGGCAATCGGATAAAAGTCTCGGCTCTCTAAAAGAGCATCGGCATCGTTAAAATCTTCGATTTGCGACGCACGCTTCCAAGCGTCATTTCCGAAACCCAGATCTTCCGTCGGCGCAAGGCAGCACGGGCTGATGGCCCAAACAACCGAGAACACTCCGGGATGGTGCATGGCTAGGTGAAGTGCGCCATAGCCCCCCATGGAATGCCCAATCACAGCGCGGCTCTCTGGATTCGGCAGGGTGCTGTAGTTGGCATCTACGTAGCTGACAAGGTCATTGGTGATATAGTCTGCCCAGTTTCCGCTTACGGGAGAATTCCGATAGTATCCCCCGCCATATCGATTACCAGCATTTGGCATTACAGCGATGACTTCCGGTATAGCTTCTTCCTGGATCATTCGATCCAAAATCGAAGGGACGTTGTAGTTTTCGATCCACACCCCGTAATCATCGAAAATACCATGCAACAGATATAAAACGGGGAAGCGGCGGTTCGGGTGTTGTTCGTAGTCGGGTGGCAGGTAAATCGCGACATCTTGAATACCAGATGTTCCTAGTAGGTTTTCCTCAAGTGATGGGGCCGGAACCCTGAGCTCGACAACTTGTCCAGAACTCGGTTGGTCCGACTGCGCGGTGGCGCTTGTGGCGCAAACGAAAAGGCTGATAGCGAATACGGCTCTCCAACTTGACATATCGAGCATCAGAAAGATCCCCTATGTAAATATCTTTAACATGTTTCATTAAGGCTTGCTCTAGCGGAAATTCAAGGCGGTAGTGGTTTCAAGGCACGCAGAATCCAAATCAAACTATGGAAGTTTGCCTGTTGTAAGGGATAACGGGGCATCAAAAAGGCCGTACAGGGCTGCAACTGGTCACTTATGCGATTGGCGTTGAACAGCTGCTCAGTACCCAACCTAAGCCTTCGTCAAGCTGCGACAGACGTCTGGTTTCGTAGTTAGGCGCGTTGGCACCAATTCATGATCGGAGTCTGGTTATGCGGTTGATAACCCGGCGTATTTCCGGCAGATGTCTGTCATCGTCATGCGCAACCAGCCAGGCGTCGTGCGACAGTTCAGGGATTGCGTCGGAGCGCCGTTCGAGTCTCGCATCCCTGTCGCCTATGAATGTGGGTAGGACGATCTGCCCGGCGCCTTCCAACGCAAGATCAAGAGCCAGTCTTGGATGGCTGACTTCCAGACTGACATTCTGACCAGCACGCGCCCTAGCCCAATGGGAGGACGGCGTATCGACATCGTGGATGATCCAGCTTTCTCGCGCGTCGCGCACCGAAAAGACTGCAAATTCATTGCGGGCCAGCTTGCGCCCTGCGAGCCCATGCTCAGTCGGGCGACTGTTACGTATCGCAATCGACGCTTCGCGCCGTGCAATGCTGAGGACTGCCTCGGAAGTCATGAAGCGCAGCCTGACATCGGCGGGATCGCCAGTGATGTCGCGCCACTGTCGCGTCAGCGCAAGCGATGTCCACGTCCCCGCTGACACCTTGATCAACGGTAGCTGGCCATCGTTAGCCTTTGTTGTCACCCGCGAGATGTTTAAGGCCACGTCTTCCAACTCACGCATCAATTCAATGCCCGCGTCCGTCAGGTCATAGCCATGGCTGCGACGGACGAACAATTCACGACCCATGGCACGCTCTAGCTCTCGCATCCGCCTGCCTAGGGTTGGGGCGCTGGATGTTACATCCTTGGCAGCGGCAGCAAGACCGCCGGCGCGCGCAACCGCCAAGAACGCCGCAAGGTCGTCCCAGCGGATGTGGTCACGAGGTTTCGGATATTCGTTCATGTATGAAATGATGGCTTCAAATCGAGTTGTTTTGCAACTGAATGATGCTGGCTAGCCTTAGAGCGCATGACCAAATCCATTCCCGTCGCATTTCTGTCTCTCCTGTTTGTCGGAACCGTCTGCAATTCAATGGCGGTCTCGTTCATGGGCTTCTACATCGTCGAGAGCCTTCAACGAGCACCTTGGAACATAAGCGTCTACACAGGTGTCTTCGCACTCGTTGTCATCCTCTCCAATCGCATTTTCGCCAAACAGATGGACCAGGGAGCCAACCCGTTCCCAATGATAGGCTTGGCTGCGCTTGGCTATTGCATGGCCGCATTTGCACTGTCCATGTCGCCCAGCTTTCTGACTGTCGCGACCGCAGGTGTGATCGGCTTCGGCCTCGGCTCCAGTGCCATGTCGACCATGTTCTCGCTTGGCGGTGACATTGCCGAACGCAACAGCATAAAGCGCAGCACGTTTAACGCATATATGCGCGCGACCACGTCAACATCATGGATGATTGGACCGGCGTTAAGCTTCATTGTAGCCGACCAATTCGGCCCTGAAGTCGTCTTTCAGGCTGCTTTCGCGATTGGCCTTATCTGGCTTGCTTTGTGGTGGCGAACGGCTCCGCGTGATGCGGCCAGAATACCGGTCTCCGCCGCTCAGGAAAAAGTAATTAAGGGGGACAGACATCCGGAGCTTTGGGCGGCTATCCTGTTCGTATTTTGCCTCGCGCTCGCTCATTCTTTGACGTTTTCGGCCCTTCCGATCTTTTTTGTTCGGGAAGTCGGGCTGCCAGCTTATGCGCCGGGCCTGGCATTCAGCATTAAGACGTTCGCCGAGCTTTTCGCGATTTTCACCACACCATATCTGATTGCCCGTTTTGGGCTACGCACAGCGTTGATGGGCACAGCGCAACTCGCCATCGTCGCAATTCTGGTTCTCGCGACGGTTCGCTCCTTCCCACACATGTTTTTTGGTGCTGCCGCGGAAGGGGTCTACTTCGGCCTGTTCTCAACACTCGCGATCAGCTTTGTGCAGTCTCTGTCAAAGAACCGGCCAGCCCACGCAACAGCGATGTACTGGAATACAATGATGGTTGCCCTCGTCATCGCCGGGCCCGCAGCAGGCCTAATTGCGCAGGTATCGGACTTCCAATCCGTCATATTCACAGGATCGGCGTTCGCTGTTGCGTCCGCCGCCATACTTGGATGGTCCTCTTATCAACGTTCAGAAAGCCAGAAGAGAGACAAAACATGCCAATCAGACAAATAAATGCGGAAGATGGACCTGGAGCCGTCGGCGCCTATGCACAAGCAGTTGAGGTAACAGGCACAACACGACGTCTGTACGTGAGTGGTCAGGCACCGATTACGGCAGACGGCACTTTGCCAGAGACCTTTGAAGAACAGGCAAAGGCTGTGTGGACGAACATCCTGGCACAACTAAAAGCCGCAGATATGACCGCCAAGAACATCGTGAAGGCGACTACTTTTCTGGTTGATCGCAGACACCGCGAAGCAAACAGGGACATTCGGATGGCAATGTTGGGCGGTCATACTTTTGCGCTTACCGTAGTATTGGCCGGGATGTTTGAAGACGGTTGGCTTTTGGAAGTCGATGCCATTGCCGAAAAATAACCGCTTTGGTTCCGGCCTTCTAATACGGCGTTAGTGCGAATGGCATCAAAGCCCTGCATCTCGGATACTGCAAGCTTGGCAATTATGGCCTGCTAAAGACTGCCTGCTTTCATCGCCCCAATCCCTGCAATTCGATGCGATGCCGATCCAAGCGATGCAACTCTGCAAGGCGGCTTCAAGCCATACCGCCCGGCGCTGATGTGCTACAGTGATGGTATGACAACCAACAACAATTATACATTTCGAAAGGCGACGATAGCTGATCTCGATCTGTTAGCGGGATGGCGATCGAGACCACATGTCCGTGAATGGTGGGATTCAGATGAACCCCATGATGCGGAGGAATTCGAAGACCTTCGTGTGGCCCGTTGGATTGTTTCGACGGCCGGGCGCCCCTTCGCATACATGCAAGACTACACTGTTCATGGCTGGGATGGGCACCATTTCTATCAACTTCCGAAAGGCTCTCGGGGCTTCGACCAATTCATCGGCGAACCGGACATGATCGCGCGAGGACACGGTTCAGCGTTCATCACACAGCGGCTGAGTGCGTTGTTCGAGGAAGGAGCCCCCGTCGTTGCGACGGACCCGCACCCGGAAAACGCACGCGCCATCGCTGCATACAAAAAATCGGGTTTCAAAGAGTTCAGCGCACCTATGGATACCCGGTGGGGCCTGATACTGCCGATGAAGGTCTGTCGCTAAGAGGGTCATTCGATTTCTGTCCGATCGGCGCCCCGCATGCCTCGGTGTGGGCGATGCATCATCCATTCAGTAGGCGATACATCGAGGGGTGAGCAGATCAGGGAAAGCGCGTGATTTCCGAGGAACACCAGCCATCCGCCCGTGCGCAGCAATCGCCAATCCTCTGGCAGCCATCTATCTGGCGGACACCAGATCGATGCCCCATATTCCGATATCGCGAAGTCGAACGAGACATCCGGTAGGCCTGTCGCTTCGGCGTTGCCCTCGATGAAGGTGATGTCTGCACGGTGCTCTGCGGCCAACTCACGTGCGGTGGCCAATTGTACGATGGAAACGACAATCGCCGTGACCCTCGACCCACACCGAGATATCCAGCCCGAAACGTATCCTATTCCGGAACCTGGTTCGATCCCATTCATGCCTGACATGTAGTGGGGCGGCAGGCTCAGGCCCTCGTCGGAATTTTCCCAGTTGCCTCAGTCCGGAGTGTCGAGGCTCCAAAGACGTTTGCCCGCGATAATCCAGTTGGCAGCATCTGCATTCCGAAAGGTGGTCAAAAGGCTCACCGGTATGACGCCAAACGCGTACCGGCTGCGTTCTGGTGTGACAGCTTAGCTTTGAGAGTAGAATGAAAGCTGCCACTGGCTGAATGTCATCATTGCAACTGATCCCGTCAGCAAGCCTGTTTAGCCTGAGACCTTAACGACCATCTCTACTTCGATCTGTAGATCGGGCGCTGCAAGAGCGGCCACACCGATCCCGGTCAGACTTGGCTGTGCCCCATCAAGAAATTTCAGGATCTCGCTCATGGCGATGCCCTGCGTCTCATCCGTAAGCTCCGTCATGTAAATGCGCATCTGGACAATATCGTCGGTTGTCGCGAGGATTGTATCCAACGCGCCTTGCAGATTGTCGACCACGATAGCCGTTTGATCCGCCAACGAGGCCGGTGTGGCCGCCCCATCCGGGCGCCATGCCACCTGACCCGACACGAATGCCAAAGGGCCTGGCGGAGCGATGGAAATCTGCGAGTATCCGATCTTGCCAGCGTCCGGCAAAGCCGATGGATTGATCCGGTCAATAGCAGCGGACATGTGTGTCTCCTTTGTTATACTTTCATGTCGAGAGACTTAATGCTTGAGTGAGGCGAATGGGGATCGCTTCACTCACGATCATAGTGCTACAATCTCGATCTATGATCGGATCAAAAGTGATCGACATCCTCGTCTTCTTATCGGTTGTCGAAACCGGAAGTTTTGTCGCCGCCGGCAAATCATTCGGGTTGTCGAGATCAACCGCGGGAAAGGCTGTGGCGAGATTGGAGGAGGCTTACGGCGCTCGCCTTCTGAACCGCACCACCCGTGCACTCGACCTGACCGAAGAAGGCCGCAGCCTTTACGAGCATGGTCTGGCTATCAGGGACGCAATTGAGGCGGCTGATAGCAGCATCAAAAGCGATCAGGGTGTGCCGCGCGGGACACTTCGGGTCACCGCACCTGACGCCTTAGGGCGCAGATTGCTTCTGCCAACCGTTCAAAAATACCTTGAGACCTGGCCTGAAACTCAGATCGAGCTGTCGCTGTCAGATCGGGTGGATAACATCATTGAAAAAGGCTTTGATCTCGCCATACGGATCGGAGTGAACTCGCCTGACCAAAGCTTTGTCACAAGAACACTCCTGCGCGACGAGACCATGCTGTGCGCTGCTCCTTCCTACTTTGAGACGCGAGCTACGCCCCTGAATATCGAACAGCTTAGCCGTCACGACCTTCTCCAATTCGCAACTCGCAGCGCAAGGCAGGGTTGGCATTTGCAAGATGAGGATGGCGCCTGGGTTCGTGCTCAGGGGCGTGTACGCCTGCGGCTCGACAGCGCGGAAGCGCTACGTGAGGCGGCCATTCAGGGGCTTGGGATCGTCCTTTTGCCGAGACTACTGATCGGCCCAGACTTCTCAGAAAGACGTTTACAACAGGTGTTACCTCACGTTTCTTCTGGTCGCATTCCCATCGTTGCACTTTACCCGCACAAACGTCTTCTAGAGCCAAAGGTTCGCCGCTTCATTGATATGCTCAGCAGTGATCTGAGGAGGCTACCTGACCAGTAGTAAAACTTGCAAACAACTGGCCCGAGGCCAGCCTCTCTAGGATCAGGATTCACAACCAATAGATGACGGTTGCTGCGCGCGCGGCGGTTGTGTGGAACCACTCGGCATCAAGAACTTCCCCGCGCAATGCGCCACTGAAGCGCTCGTTGCACCCACTCTCGCAGGTCGACCTGGGATAGATTTGGATCACTTTAGCGGGCTAAGACAGGCGTCGTTTTGCTCATGACCTTCCTGGTAACGTCAGCTGTCTCGGCCGTTTTGATCGTCAACACGATCAACGCTGCAGGCGACGAAGGTCCCAAGGCGCGTCCGCACATCGTGTTCTGGGGCGCTGCGCTGGCTTTGGTTGTCGGTGGGTTGCTGATTTCTGGCGGCACTGGTGCCATTCAAACCGCGATGGTGATCGGGGCGTTGCAGGCCTACGTCATGGCCGAGACAAGCGAGAACTCACAGACTGTTCAGCCTGTGTTTTTCAAGTATTCCGCACAGCACTTCTTTG
>NZ_CANLDZ010000012.1:0-160431 GCF_947489545.1 uncultured Ruegeria sp.
AAATGACATGACTTTGCAAGGCATGGACGCAATCACCACCAAATCCATCATGCGTGCTTGGTGGTAGAATTTGCTGCTTTTCCTGTTTTCCAAAGCCGCGCCGTTCGACCGACCCATCACCGTAAAGGGTCAAGACCCCCTCGGTCCCCTCGATCAGCGCCTCGCCCATGGTTTGGCGCAGATTTTCTGCGCTGTGGTCCAGGCATCTGTTGCCATCGAACATGGCTTTAACCCCATTGGGATGGTCCAGCAGAATGTAGCCAGCGTCTTCACCTGCAAGCACAGGATTAACCTTGCGCAGATCCGCATAGACCGCGCTTGGTGAGCCAAACAAAAACCTGAAAGTGTCGACAAAATGAACGGCGGTTTCGTGCACCAGAAAGCGCGGCAACTCCTGAAAATAGGGTTGCCGGTCCAGATAGGCCCGCGGTCCCTGCCCGTCACCAGGCCGTAGCCGGAATGTGGCCTGCAATGGGGTGCCGATTTGGCCTTGCGCCATGGCGGTCTTGATGGCGCGGTACCAGGGTTGAAAGCGAAAGTTCTCATGAATGACGATGGTTGCGTTAGCAGCATCAGCCTGAGCGATGACGTCTTCTGCCTCATCGAGAGACCGGCAAAAGGGTTTTTGGCATATAATCCATTTGAGGCCACAGCGCAGCGCTGTACGGATCGCGTCGGCCTGGGCTATCGGCGGCAAGATAATGTCCAGCAAATCCGGTCTCTCGGTCTTCAGCATCCGGGCGAGATCCTGATAGGCGGGCAGGCCGGTGGCCCTGGCCTTATCGATGTCGCGGTTGCAAGAGGCCACAGGGACCGCACGGGGCATGCGCGACCAGCCTTCATAATGGAACTGGCTAAAGTAACCAGCACCGACACAGGCAACCTTTATGTCTTGTTTGCTACTCATGTCGGCAGCGTGTCCATGACAGCTTTGGCGGCCTCCTGCGTTCCCGCGGTGCCGCCAAGGTCTCGGGTCAGGTTGTCGCCATCCGCCGTTACCGTCTCAACCGCTTCGCGCAGGCGTTCACCATCGCTGGACAGCGCTGGATTGTCATGGGTCATACCCAGCCACTCCAGCATCATTGCGGCCGATAGAATCATCGCAAAAGGGTTGGCTGTGCCTTGCCCGGCGATGTCCGGAGCGGACCCGTGGCAAGGTTGGAACACAGCGTGATTCAGACCGATATCTGCAGACGGTGCCAGTCCTAATCCGCCCATGAGACCCGCGCCCAGATCAGACAGGATATCGCCAAACATATTCTCGGTCACCAGAACATCGAACTCCCAAGGCTTTTGCACCATCCAAAGAGCGGTCGCATCAACATAAGAGTGGTCCGCGGTAAGGTGGGGGTGGTGCGCCGCCTCGGCGTCAAAGATCGACCGAAAGAAGGCGAAGGCGCGAAAGACATTAGCTTTGTCGACACAGGTGACCCGACCGGGACCACGGCCGGACGCCTTTCGGCTCTGGGCCAGTTGAAACGCAAAGCGGAACAGCTTTTCTGACACGTCGCGGGTGATCAGCAACGTCTCGCGAGCCTCGTTTTCGCAAACCTCGCCGGTGCCTTGCGAATAGAACAGGCCTTCGGTGCTCTCGCGGATCAGAACAAAGTCGATCTCTCTTTTGTCTGGCAAGGCCAAGGGCGTGGCTTGTCCGGGGCTCACTTTCACCGGGCGCACTCCCGCAAACAGACCTAGCCGTTTTCTCAGATCAATTTGGGGCGAAATCTCGGTTCCGTCGGGATAGCGCACATCTGGCAATCCCATTGCCGACAGCAGAATCGCATCGGCGCCGCGTGCAATGTCCAGCGATGTTGTCGGGAAGGAGTCGCCGGTGGCCGCGTAATGGGCAGCCCCGGCGGGCGCATCGGTGAAAGTCAGGCTGTAACCGGCATTTCGCTCTGAAAGCGAGCGCAGGATTTCAAGCGTGGGTGCCATGATTTCCGGGCCAATTCCATCTCCGTGGAAAACCGCAACTTCGTAACCTTTGTTCATCTGAACCCGTTTCCTTCATGTTTCGCATTCATAGCGCGATCGCAGCGTTTACCACAGTCCGTTGACAATGCATTGTTTAACGTATACGCAAATAAATGCAATAATAAACGCACAGTTGTTTTGGGAGGACTTGGAAATGAGATTGAGACTTGGGCGGCTTGCGGCCGCAGCCGTGATGGCGACGGGCATTGCAGCGACTGCCAGCGCGCAGGACTATCCCTATCGTGACATCACTACAGCGGTGGTCTGGGGGGCCGGTGGTGGCACCGACACGATAAACCGCATGATCATGGCAGAGATGGAAAAGCATCTGCCGGTCTCGATCAACGTGATCAACCAAACCGGCGGTGTCGCAGGATCGAATGGGATGGTCTATGTGATGAACCAGCCGGATGACGGTTACACTCTGGTCGGCCTGTCAGAATCCAACGTTACAGCGGCAGTGCAAGGTGGTTGGGACAAGAAATTCGACTTCTGGTACCCGTTCATCGTTGGCGGATCACCCGATCTGATCTCGGTGCCCGCCGACAGCCCCTACAATTCGCTTGAGGAACTTGTTGATGCCGCAAAAGCCGCGCCCGGCACCATTCCCGCAGCCGCGTCTGGGGCCGGATCCATTCACCACCTGAACTTGCTGGCGATAGAAAAAGGCTCGGGCGCTGAATTCAAATTCGTACCTTACAAGGGGTCTGCCCCCGGGCAGGAAGCTGCCATCGCGGGCGAGGTCGCGCTGGTCGTGACATCCCTTGCAGAACAAGCGCCCCTGATTGAGGGTGGGCAGCTAAAACCACTGGCAATGTTGACACCTGAAGATGCGCAGATCGGTGGAGCAACCGTACCGTCGGCATTTGGTGTCTATGACGGTCTGGACCAGTATCTGCCGCTGAAACAGGCGATCGGATTTGCTGTACACAGCTCGGCCGGGGATGATGTGAAGGCCGCTTTGGGTGAGGCGTTCGAACAGGCGATTGCCTCGGACACCGTTGCGGAATGGGCGGCTGCAAACAACTATGATGTTGGCGGTCAGCACGGGGCCGAAGCGCAAGAATTGTTCGCCAATCTTGAGGCCACGTTTGCCTATACCCTGCAGGATCTGGGGGCTGCCACCGTCGATCCCGCCTCTCTGGGTATTGAAAAGCCCTAAGACAGCACTTTTGGAAGGGGCGCGCGCGATCGCGCCCTTTTCTTCAGGAGGCCGGACATGGACAAAATCGACGAAACACAGGTCATGCGGGCGCGCGATTTCTGGGCATCGGTTGTGATAATCGCCGTGTCGCTATTCTTTTTGTGGAAAACCTCAGAAATTCCCCTTTGGGGTGGAAACCGGGCAGGGGTCAGCGGCACGGATTGGTACAATTCAGCCGCGATTGTTCCGCTGTTCATTTTTGGCGGATTGCTGGTTTTGTCGCTGGTGCTGCTGGTCATTTCGATCCGATCCGGCGGTGCGCAAAATGCACTCAGCGGAGTCGGGATCGGCTGGGACAGGGCCGAGGTGTTTCGCAGCTCGACAATAGGGCTTATGCTATTGGCTTATGTAGTTGGGCTGGTGCCCAGAGTGGATTTCATCCTGTCCTCGGGCCTGATGATCACTGCGCTGACCTTTGGATTCTATGGCGGGCACGCTCAGCGCGCCTTGATCGCCTGCCTCGCAGTCGCAGCCGCCGGGCTATTCGCATTTGTCCGCTTTCCGGCTCAGGCAGACTGGAATGCGCATGGCGACGATTGGGTCACTTTGATTTTGTGGATTATCCTGACTTTGTTGGTTCTCATCAAGGCCGGGTCCGAACGTGTTTTAAGGTATGTTCCGTCTATAGCGATTCTGGCGCCGCTTATCCTTGTGTGTGCCATGGCGTTTGGGTTTCGCCAGAACGTTCCCGCGCGTGGTGGTCTGATCTTCAAGCAAATCGAATACCACTATTACGTGACACTTCGTCCGTTGTGGAAAGATTGACTGAATGGATTTCATCTTTTCGCAGCTGGCTGGATTTGGATCCGCTCTTGTGAGTTTGACCGCAGACCCGCTGACCTATCTGTATCTGATTGCGTCAGTGTTTCTGGGCATAACTTTCGGGGCGCTGCCAGGATTGACGGCAACGCTGGCCGTTACGATCCTGACTGGGTTTTTCGGCAACAAAATCCCGTTGGACTATTCGCTGATCGCCTTGCTTGGGGCTTATGTTGGGGCAATCTATGGCGGGTCATACCCATCCATTCTGCTGAACATCCCTGGTACTGCGGCGAGCGCGGCCACTGCCATGGATGGCTACCCATTGGCCAAGGCAGGGCGCGGCGGCGAAGCACTGGGGCTTACGACAACCGCCAGCTTTATTGGCACAGTGATCGGTACGCTTACACTGCTGATATTTGTCTGGGCGTTGCTATTGGTGTCAAAAAACATCGCTAGTCCGGAAAAAGCGCTGTTGGCGCTGTTCGGTATCCTGTTGTCGGGCACGCTGATGAGCGAGGATCTGGTTATCAAGGGCTGGATCGCCGGGTTGATCGGGCTTGCCATGTCCATGGTTGGGCTCGATCCGCTGTTGTCAGAACCCCGCTACACATTTGGCTGGTCTTACCTGCTGAGCGGGTTTCAGGTTGTTCCTGTGTTGATGGGTGCCTTTGCCATTCCGCAAATCATCGATGGGTTGCGCCATGTCGAGGCAGGAAAGATTCTGGCCCTGAAAGGGCGTATCCTGCCAAACCTTCGATCCATCCGGCGCTATCTGCCCACGATTGGCCGATCTGGTGTGATCGGAACCGGCGTTGGCGCACTTCCAGGAGTGGGCGAGGATGTCGCCGGCTGGGTAAGCTATGGCGTAGGAAAAACCGTCTCGGCTGAAGGTGACAAATTCGGCCGTGGATCTTTGGAAGGTCTGCTATGTTCCGAGACGGCAAACAACGCCTGTATCGGCGGCGCGTTGATCCCGCTTTTGGTTCTGGGCATCCCCGGCTCCCCGCCCGCCGCCGCCTTGATGGGGGCGTTCAAGATCAACAACGTCATCCCGGGCCCGGCCATTGACCCCGAGATCATTCTGCGGGTGGTTGCAATCCTTGTGATGGCCTCGCTAACGATGTTCCTGATGGGGCTGTTCACAGCGCGCATCTTCATCAAGATTCTGGCCATTCCGCAAACCGTCTTTCTGCCGGTCGTAATGGTTTTGACGACGATTGGATCTTTTAGTGTCGGGGGAGGCATAAATGACCTGTACCTGATGCTGGGTGTCGGGGCCGTGGCCTATTTCATGAACATGATGAAATACCCCATCGCGCCGCTGGTGATCGGCGTCATTCTGGGGGGGCTGTTTGATGAAACTTTCCGCCGCTCACTGTTCCTGTCGGACGGGGATTTGTCCGTCTTCTTTTCACGCCCCGGGGCTGCCATTCTGCTGGTGCTGAACCTTGGCCTGATCCTCAGCCAGCTGCCTGCCGCCAAGCGCGTTTTTCTACGCTTGAAAGGACGGTCTGCGTGATGTTTGCTGTTACGGTCACTTTCACTTTGAAGCCCGGTTTGCGAGGCACCTTCTTACCCTTGATGGTGGAAAACGCGGCATTGTCCCTGCACGACGAGCCGGGGTGTCATCAATTCGATGTCTGCCTTGGGCAAGACCCGGATACGGTGTTCTTGTATGAGATTTATGATGACAGCGCGGCATTCGGTGCGCACCTTGAAAGTACGCATTTCAAATCCTTCGATACGGCCGTGGCGGGGATGATCGCTGCCAAGGTTGTTCATCAATACGCCGAGGTCATCCGATGAACGATTGGGAAATCCACGCGGTCAAATACGCCGATCGCAATGCCCGAACCCGCGCGGACAGCTTCATCATCGACGACAACCACAACGCCCCCCATGCGATGGACTATTACATCTGGGTGCTGAGGCGCGGGGATCAGGTGCTGTTGGTCGACACGGGCTATGACGCGGATGAAGGTACTGCGCGCGGCCGCCCCATTGCACTGGATCCGCGCGAAGCGCTGCGCCCCCTGGGCATCACGCCCGAGGCGGTCAGCCAGGTGATCGTTACACATCTTCACTATGATCATGCCGGGGGGCTGCATCTGTTCCCGAATGCCACGCTGCATATGCAAGCGGCCGAGATGACCTTTGCCACTGGCCCCTGTATGTGTGACGACCACCTACGCGCGCCATTTACGGCCAATCATGTCTGTGAAGCCGTGCAGCGGCTTTATTCTGGCAAGGTGGTTTTCCACGAAGGGGACGCAGAGATCGCCGACGGTGTGACGGTGCATTGCATCGGCGGCCACTCGCGTGGGCTTCAATGTGTTCGGGTGCGCACCGGTGTTGGATGGATGGTTTTGGCCTCGGATGCCTCGCACTATTACGAGAACTTCATGGCGCGCAAAGCCTTTCCCATAGTTGTCGATATGCAGGACATGCTGGACGGTTTCGAAACGTTGGAGCGTCTCGCATCTCATCCCAAACTCATTATCCCCGGTCACGACCCCCTTGTACGAGAGGTGTTTCCGGTTGGTGCGGCCCCACATATCCACCGGCTGGACCCGGGGCCGCTAAAAGAGGTCGAGATATGAAAATTGGTGTCATTGCCGATGATTTTACTGGGGCCTCCGACATCGCCCTGACCTTGGCCGAGGCCGGGATGCGGGTGTGCCAGTTCATCGGCGTCCCCGAAAACGCCGCAGCCAAAGAGCTGGACGCCGGAGTCGTGGCGCTGAAGTCTCGTACTGCACCGAGGGATGAGGCCATTCGCGACAGTCTTGCGGCGTGTGACTGGCTACTGGCGCAAGGGGTTGAGCAGATCGTGTTCAAGGTCTGCTCAACCTTCGACAGCACACCCAAAGGCAATATCGGTCCGGTGCTGGATGCCTTGTCCGATCGGCTTGGTGCCAAGGGCGTGATTGTCTGCCCGGCTTTCCCCGAAAACGGACGCAGTGTCTATCAAGGGCATTTGTTTGTGCAAGACAAGCTGTTGAACGAAAGTGGTATGCAGAACCACCCGTTGACCCCGATGCGAGACGCGGATTTGAAGCGTGTTCTGGCCGCACAGTCCAGCAAAACTGTCAATCACATCGAAGCTTTGACAGTCATGCGCGGTGCCTCGGCCATTCGCGCCACTCTGCCGACGGATGGGTACGTCATCGCAGATGCTATCCGCGATGAAGATCTGTTTGAGATCGGCGAGGCAGCCAAAGGCGTGCGTTTGCTGTGTGGTGGATCGGGTATCGCTTTGGGATTACCAGCAAACTTCGATATCGCCCCGGCCAAACCCTCCTGGAACGCGATAAAAGGCCCGGGAGTTGTTCTATCCGGTTCGTGCAGCCAAGCCACGCGGCAACAGGTTGAGGTCTACAAAGGACAGGCGCCACATCGCGAAATCACCGCGTCAGAAGTCGTGAACGGCACCGTCAATGCGCAGGAGCTTGCTGCGTGGGCAATGGCGCAGCCCGTTCCCCCCTTGATCTATTCTTCCGCCGAACCGGGCGTGGTGAAGGCAGCCCAAGACACTTTCGGGGCGGATCGCGCGGCGCTGGCGATTGAAAAACTCTTTGCAGATCTTTCTGCCGAACTGGTCGCGATGGGCGCGCGCAGAATTGTTGTGGCAGGAGGGGAAACATCGGGCACTGTGGTCAAGGGGCTCGCGGCACAGACACTGGAGGTTGGACCGCGCCTTACCGCCGGGGTGCCTGTGCTGCGCCTGATACAGGCCCGACCGATTGCGCTTGCGTTGAAGTCCGGCAACTTTGGCGACCAGAACTTCTTTGCTGACGCGTTGGACAAAATGGAACAACCCACATGAGCGAAGAAGCCAAACTGCGCGAAGAGATTTGTATTCTGGCGAAATCCATGTTTGACCGAGGGCTTACCTACGGCACCTCCGGCAATATCTCAGCCAGGCTGTCCGATGGCACATTGCTGATAACACCAACAGGCAGTTCAATAGGGTTTCTGGACCCTGCTCGCATCAGTCATCTGGATGCAAACCTTCAATTGTTGGGCGGTGATCGACCGACCAAAGAAATCCCCTTACACACAGCATTTTATGAGACCCGCAACGGGACCGGCGCGGTTGTACACCTACACTCAACCCATTCGGTCGCGCTGTCGATGCTGCCTGAACCCGATCCAGACAACGTGCTGCCACCACTCACGCCGTATTCAATCATGAGATTAGGCAAGGTTAAGTTGCTGCCATTCTTTGTGCCCGGAGATGCTGCGATGGGTGACGCAGTAAGAGGCCTTGCAGGTCACCGCACGGCAGTGTTGTTGGCCAACCACGGACCGGTTGTTGCTGGAAAAGATATATGGGCCGCGGCGTTCGCAATGGAAGAACTAGAGGAAACGGCAAAACTAACTCTGCTTACGCGGGGATTAAACCCTGGCGCCCTCACGACAGAGGAAGTGCGCGCCGTAGAAAAGCTGAGTCAGCCCTAGTCCACAAACACCGGTCAATAGCCCAGCGAATCCCTGGTTCGATGAGCCGCGCCGCGGCACTAAGGATAGGTATCAGACGTCCGTTATAGGCCGATCTCACTTGTCCGCCCTTTTGTTGCAACCTCAGTGAGCGCATCCTAAGCAAGACACCTTAGCCACGAAGTAGGACCCGAGGCCAAGGGATTAAAGCGTGTCAGCCTGGGCATCCTTGTTTTTGTCGGCTTTGTGCTGGTCTTCGGTTCGCCCGGCTCGCCAATAGCTGGACAGGTAGAGCATTTGCCTTTTTACCCTTCGTTCGGTTCGGAAGTAGGTCCTGAGCGCTCTCATCGTGTCGAACTCGCGCGCCGTCCAGACAAACGGGTCGCCATCAAGCCATTCGAAGCTTTTGATCTTATCGAGCAGTCTGTTTTTCAGTTCTTGTGGTATTGGGTTAACAACCCAATGCAGGCTCATGCCCGCTGGCAAGTTCACGTGCTGCCGATCCGCGTCAGAGGTGATCTCAAGAACCGCATACCCTTTTGCGTCGTAGGCAGAATCTCTAGATTGCACATGGCGGCAGGCTGAGCAGTCATGTCTCCGGCGATCAGATACCATTCTGCGTTCGGAGGGGCCATCTTCTCTATGTCAGGCCCGTTGATCAGCATTGTGTCTCCGGGTTCGACTGAGACGCCCAGTCGATGGCAATTCCACCGATATCAGCATGCATAGCAGAATCGACGGTGATCTTCCCGTTCGCGGCTTCGTGCGACCGGATCGTATAAGTGCGCATGACCGGTCGGTCTGGTGTTGTCCGCGGAAGATCGGTAAAGACGAGCTTGATGTACCCGCCCTCTTTCCCCACAGGAAAGTCGGCCAATTCTGGACCTCCGAACACAATCCGCCTCATGTTCGGCGAGACGTCGTATACCGATTGCACCACTGCTGTTCTGCTCATTCTGAATTCCCGCGTTTTCGTGAAGATCTCGCTTTCGGACGAAGACCTTCTGAAGCTGCTGCGCTATTTGAGAGCTGCGCAGGTGATCATAGCCTCTAAACCAGCGTCATTTCGAAGGTGTTGTGGATCAGAAGCGCTACAAGACTGGCTGAGAAAGGTAAGGATTGTAGGGCGCCCATAACACTGCATTCAATACATTGATTTTATTCATAAAATACATGCGTCTTCGCCAACAGTCTTGTGCGATACTTACGCATAAGTCGGCCCAAATCGCCTGAGATTTTGCGCGGTCGTAGAGACGCGTTCAATTGATCTTAGTCGTGGTTTTGTTCCGTCAACCTTATAGCACTAACACTCAATCAAAGGTGCATTCTGATTGGTGGATTCCAGCCCTCATTTAAAGAACTGGCTTAATTCGCGGGCATGCTGTGGATCGCTGAACTGGAACCAGTGGCAGCAACTCAGATTCTTGGCGGGTTTTTTTGATGCAATATGATTGCTCGGCCGAACAGGTTCAAAGCAATCATCGACTTGATTGTAGACGATTTGGCATGCACCAATGAGAGCAAGTTGGAACTGCGAAGGAAGTGGACCCACGCAGTTCCCAGAAATCATGCTTTTATGAACGCCAGCAGATCGTCGTTTACTTGCTCCGGATGGGTGGCAAAAAACCCGTGAGACAGGCCTTTGTAAACCTTCAGTGTCCCGTTCTTCAGGAGCTTGACCGCTTTCTCTGCCGAGTTTGCAATCGGAACGACCTGATCGTCATCTCCATGCATCACCAAAACAGGGAGGTCGATGGCCTTCAGATCTTCCGTCTGATCGGTTTCCGAGAAGACAGCAATGCATTGATAATGTGCTGATGCACTTCCCATCATGCCTTGACGCCACCAGTTCTGGATTTGACCCTGGCTGACCTCCGCGCCTTCACGATTGAACCCAAAGAAGGGGCCGGCAGGCACGTCCATATAGAACTGCGCGCGATTGGCGATCAAAGCACTGCGGAAGCCGTCAAAGACCTCCAACGGAATGCCATCCGGGTTGGTGTCTGTCTTCAACATCAAGGGCGGGATCGCTCCCAGCAATGCGGCTTTGGCGACACGGCCGGGTTTAGCGCGCGCAACGTAGCGCGCCACCTCACCGCCGCCTGTCGAATGCCCGATGTGAACCGCGTTCTTCAGGTCCAGTGTTTCGACAAGATCAGCGACATCAGCCGCATAGGTATCCATGTCGTGCCCTTGATCGGTTTGGCTGGACCGACCATGGCCGCGACGATCATGGGCGATCACCCGATAGCCCTGGGAGGCGAAGAACAGCATCTGAGTGTCCCAGTCGTCGCTGCTCAATGGCCAGCCATGGTGAAAAACGATGGGTTGCGCATCATTTGGCCCCCAGTCTTTGTAGAAGATTTCAGTTCCGTCGGATGTTGTGAATGTAGACATTTGTTCGATTCCTTGCAGGTCAGTTTTGGGTTGTGAGAGCGCTATTGAAGGCAACGCGATGGCTGCGGACGTAGCTACCGCCGTCATCAAAACGTCGCGCCGGTTCAGTGAGATGTTTGGTTTCGTCGTATGGGGCATTTGTGCCTCTGAAGTTGTGGGTGTCGTTGTGACAAGCCAGAACCTAGGCGTTGGGGTACCGGCACAGGATTGGCGATATTGACAAATGACGGGGCAAAATTGACAAATGCGATATGAAATGCGTCGCGGAAATTGGGCTTCTGATCTATCCCGATTGTCAGCTGTCTGCCGTCTACGGAATGACCGACCTGTTTCGGATCGCGACCGAGTGGACGCCTGAGGCAGAACGGTCTTACATTCGGGTCACCCATTGGAGACGTGATCCGACCGAACCAAAAGCGCCGCCTGTGTGCAGTTGGGATAGTCACCCCAACAAGGATCACAAGCTCGACTTTGTCATCGTGCCCCCCAGCATTGTGATGCCGGAAAAAATGGCAAATTTGCCAGATGAAGCGGCATGGTTGAGTGACCGGCATGGCACTGGCACCCGGGTCTGCTCTGTCTGTGCGGGCGCGTTTGTGCTGGCGGAAAGCGGGTTGCTGCAAGGACGGAAAATTACGACACACTGGGCGTTTGCCGACCAATTGGCACGTCGCTTTCCAGATATTGCAGTGGCGGATCAACACATGGTCCTGGATGACGGGGACATCATCACGGCAGGAGGCATATTGGCGTGGACCGACCTAGGGCTGACCCTGGTCGAGCGCCTGATGGGACCAAGCGTCATGCTTGCGACGGCAAGGTTCCTGCTCATTGATCCGCCTCGAAACTCACAGCGACCATTCGCGGAGTTTCTACCGCGCTTTGACCACGGAGACAGCTCAATTCTGAGGGCACAACAAAGCGTGCACGCCGATCCAGCCGGGGCAAATGGATTGACCGAGCTATCGGCGCTTGCTGGATTGGGAGAGCGCACGTTTCTGCGCCGATTTTCGGCAGCGACCGGATTGAAACCGACGGAGTATGTGCAGAACGCGCGGATTGCGAAAGCGCGCGAGAGTCTTGAGCTGACTCAGGATACTGTAGACCAAATTTCCTGGGATGCTGGGTATGAAGACACTTCAGCCTTCCGAAAGGTGTTCAAAAGGCTCATCGGTATGACGCCAAACGCATATCGGCTGCGTTTTGGTGTGACAGCTTAGCTTTGAGAGGAGAAGGTAAGCTGCCACTGACTGAACGGCATCTCAGTGACTGATCCCGTCAGCAAGGGCCAGGAGCCGACAGCATTATCACGTTAACTGGCGGCAGTCAGCGTTCGACGAGACAGACCCACCATGGATGAACGCCTCCAGGCTCTCGAAATTCAAGCAAGCATGCTTATCTCGAGCCTGAATGACCCCAATGCACAGCGGGCATTGTCAGATAGACCAAATGGCATCGACGTGTCTGGTATCTGGGGAAGCCGCACACAGAAGTTCCTTTGGCGGACGCTTACACGGCCCTTTTACCCGCACGAATGCCTAGGTGAAACGCGAGTTCGACATTTTATCCATATGACGACTGATGAAACGTCCGATTGAGGCGGCGCGGCAAATAGTTTTTCCAACTATTCACCTTCGTCAAAATCGATGTGGATATGATTGCCATCGGGGTCGGCCAGATGGAACTGGACGACGCTGGCGCCAGGCAAATCTGTCTTTCTGAACGGAAGACTGTGTTCAACAAGCTTCTTTTCGAATGACCTCATCCCCTTGGCCGAGAATGCGAAGTGTTCGAGTTTCAGCTTCACTTCTGAACCAACACTGGGTTGTCCTTCGCGACCCACCAAGTGAACCAAAGCGTGTTCTCCCGCATACATCCATGCCCCGGGGAACCGAAAGTCGGGGCGTGGTCCTGGCTTCAAACCGAGTATCTCTTCGTACCACGCCACCAGTTCGGTCAGTCTGTTGGTCACTATATTTACGTGATCGAGCCGTTCAATTTCCATTTCAAAATCCCTCGAGGACGAGCTTGCCCTTTGCCTTACCGCTTTCGAGGATAGCATGGGCTTTGATCAGGTTGTCAGCACAGATAGTACCAAGCGTCTCAGTCGCGGTAGACCTGATCTTCCCTTCGTCTATCATACTGGCAACGTGATTCAGAATATCACTCTGTCGACGCATATCACCAGTCGCAAACAGCGACCGGGTGTACATAAACTCCCAGTGTATTGAGATCGACTTGGGTTTAAACGGCGCGATATCGAAAGTCTCAGGGTCGTCGATCAAACCAAAACGACCTTGGGGTGTCATCACCTCAGTAGCTTGAGATGCATAAAGCTCGGAATGGTTTGTCGAGTAAATGAAATCCGCGCTTTCGATACCTAGCGCCTTGAGTTGCGAGCCAAAAGGTTCGGCATGGTTGATGACATTTTGTGCGCCCAACTCTCGAACCCAATCTTGTGTCTCGGGCCGAGAGGCAGTGGCCACCACCGTCAAATCAGTGAGAGCGCGAGCCAATTGGATGGCGATTGACCCGACACCACCTGCACCGCCTATGACCAGCAACGTATTAGTCCCAGCGGGAACGGCATCTTGGACTCGCAACCGGTCGAACAGCATTTCATACGCAGTCAGTGTCGTAAGTGGCATCGCCGCAGCCGCTGACGCTGCTATGGATTTTGGCGCGGTTCCGACGATACGTTCATCCACCAGATGGAACTCAGCATTGGTTCCGGGCCGATTGATCGCCCCGGCGTACCAAACGGTGTCTCCCGGTTTGAAAGTCTCGACCGCCTCGCCAACGGCTTCGACGATCCCTACGGCGTCCCACCCCAGAACATCAGGTGCTGGACCTTCAGGAGCTTGTTTTTGCCGAATTTTTGTATCGACCGGGTTCACTGATACGGCTTTAACCTTCACGAGCAAGTCGTGCCCGTTCGGCGTTGGTTTATCTGCCTCGAAATCAATCAAGGCGTCCGCCCGATCAATCGGTCCTGTCTCACGGTATCCCACAGCTTTCATAACGTGCTCCTCTCTCCGACTTTTGATCAACCGACGATGGTCATCTCATTCAACGTGAATTCAGCGACGGCGCCCTCTGTCGCTTCCAAGTATGCGGTCAGGTGCTGAGCACTCATGTGGGTCTGCCATAGCTCTCGACTTTCCCAATTTTCGTAAAACAGGAAGTGTGCTGGGTTGTCGTTGTCTTGGTGCAGGTCGTAGTTGACGCAGCCCTTTTCAGACCGGGTGACGTCGATGAGCTTGATAAGCTCGGCTTTGACAAGATCGATCTTGTCGGCGTTGGCTTTGACGTTGGCGACAATGGTCAGCTTGGCCATATGGTGGTTCCTTTTCTGTTTGATTGGTTTCGTAGATTTACGTCACCGTAAAAACGGGATAAATACTCATCTATCAAAGATATAATCCGGAAAACCCGGCCAATGTTTCTCGACAACCTTCGCGTCTTCCTGACCATCGCCGAGAAAGGCAGCCTTGTTGCAGCCGCCCGAGAGACAGGTTTATCGAGCACAACCGTCTCCGAACGGCTCGCCGCTCTGGAAACACACTATGGTGTGGTTTTGTTCAACCGAACAACCCGCTCCATCAGCTTGACCGAAGAAGGACGCGTCCTGCTCGATGGTGCCAAAAGCGTTCTCGGCGAAGTTACTGACCTCGACACCCGCATTCGTCACGGCGCCGAAACCCTGTCTGGCCCGATCCGCGTCAGTGCGCCCATCGATTTAGGTCGGGGTGTTGTGTCGGATGTGATCACCGAATTCACCGAAGAAAACCCGGCCGTTTCGATAGAACTGTCACTATCCGATGGCTATGTCGATCTCGTGGGCCAGGGTTTTGACCTGGCTGTTCGATTTGGGGATATCACCGACAGCGCGCTCCGAATACGCAACCTCGGAAGCTACCAGCGTGTTGTCTGCGCGGCGCCCAGCTACTTGGCGAGACATGGAGCTCCAGAACGGCCCGAAGATCTCGCAAAACACAACTGCCTGATCATGCGGTTCGGCGGCTCGCTCGACAACGTTTGGGAGTTTGGCGCAGGCACTGAGCGTCAGCTTATACCGGTCAGGGGAAACCGAATTGTGAATGATGGCTCGCTTATCCGCAGTTGGGCGCTGGAAGGCCAAGGTATTGTGTTGAAGTCGGAACTTGATGTCGGCGATGATGTCAGAACCGGAAAGCTGGTGGCCCTTTTAGGCGACTTCCTCCCGCCACCCAAGCCGCTACAAATGATGTTTCCGCCCAGTCGAGCCCAACCTCGCCGAGTGGCAGCACTCGCACAATATCTCCACCAGAAAATGGGTGCGGGCTGATCCAATCGGGAACGGGTAGCCGTGACTTGTTCCAAGGGGGCAATTCTTCAGTTCTCAGTTTCAAGATCACTCAACGACCCGCCGCCCCGTTGGAAGTCGCGCCAGACCCATACCATTCGATCCACAAACCACATTTTGCCGCCTGAGATCATAACGATGCCAAGGCATGTGAACCCGATGTCGAATTTCCACAGCCCATATGCGAAGGGTACGAGACCCAAACCGCTTCCTACTGCCAGTGCCTTGGCGACTCTCCTGTGATGCGCTGCGACCTTGTCGAGGTGCCGCAGCCACACGCGCTCACCCAACACGCCTTGCGCTGACCAGCTTTCGAAGCTTTTGGGTTGCGGAAACACGCGTGGATTCAACCAGATCCAAACAATAACGATAGCTATGGCCACCCACGCCCAGCCGCCTACCCAAGCGCGGCTCCAGATTGCCACAGCCAAAAGCGGAAGTGGCGTCAACACACGGGTCCAGACTGACCATGGATTGGCATGTCGAAGCCAGACCTCATCTTTCATCCCCATGAAACGCTCGGAAAACCGAACTACATCCATGCGCTCAACTCCGAAAACCGACACGCGTGTCGGTGTGTTCACATACTCGAAACTTATCTCGAACTATTCTCGCTACGCCAGCTTCTTCAGAGCGATAACGGCATCTTTGACCTGGGCGGTTTGACCCTCTGGCCCTCGCGCTTCCCGCTCAACGGATCCCACAAAGACTTCGCGCCAGTTTTTATCATCAATGTCTAGTTCAGTAAGTCTTGCGGGGCCATCCGGTCGCTCAACGCTGGGATCGCCCCATGCCCAAGGTGCGAGGATCTGATGGGTTGCGATCAGCAGGAGCCCGGATCGGCGCAGAGCTTTTGCGGCGCGATGGAACAACTCTGCCCTTGGGAGTTCCAAAGGCGTTTCCAGGAACATTGCTGAGATCAGATCAAACTGCCCATCCGGGAACGTCTCGGCCAGGTCGTGTTTCTCGAAACAGACTTGATTGGAAACACCATATCTCTCAGCATTTTCAGCGGCGATACGCAAGACCGAAGGCGCCACATCAACACCAACGACAGTCCATCCGTTTTTTGCAAGCCAGACAGCGTCGTCACCCTTGGCGCATCCGAGATCAAGCGCGTTCCCTGGCTCCCTTTCTGCGGCGAACTTCTCTAGAATGACCGATGGAATGCCAGACGTCTTTGAGCTCGCGTTGTGGTAGATGCCTTCCCAGAATTCAGTCGCGGTTTGTGAGCCTGGATCAAGGTCTTGCATACGATTTCTCCTTGTGGTGAAGTGCGCCGATGAGAACGCTCAATGCGGCGTAGATTGCGACTGGAAGCCAGAGTGCAGCCCTCAAAGCTTCGATGTATTTTGCCGGGGTGGGATCGTCGCCAAGCACGGTGAAGAACACCTGAGACACAAGCGCAATCCCAAGCGCGATCCCGATCTGCTGGAAGGCTTGCAACGCACCGGAACCCGCGCCCGCGTCTGCCACTGGCACCTCGTTGAGAACGAGTTGATACATGGCCACGGCCGCAGACCCCATACCTGCGCCGACGAATACAAGTGGTAACCAAACAACATGAACAGGTACGTCATCATTGATGAGAAGCTTGAGACCAAGCATTCCGATCAGCAGTGAGACCATGCCCAGCGATGCCCGCAGTGCGACGTGCCTGCCCCCCACCCGGCTGGTCAGGATAGAAGCCAACATGATGCTCAACGGATGCGCCGCCAGTGCGATCCCTGCTTGTGCGGGTGACAGTCCAAGCCCGGATTGCAGAACCATGGCCAACACAACAATCGGGCCAGCGATCCCGGCAAACATGAGTGTCACCAAACCAATGCGGGACAAGAAACGCGCATTCTCAAGCAGACTCAGAGGCAGCAGCTGAGGCCTTCCCTTTTTGGCGAGGCGTTGCTGATGATGCCAGAACTTGGCCATCAAAAGAAAAGAAAGAAGGAAGACCACTGCTAGCCAGCTTGGCCATCCCAATGCATGACCCTCAATCATCGGGTAAAGAAGTGCAACTGACGCGCCGGCAAACAGGAACGCTCCCGACCAATCGACGGTCTGAGTTTTCGCTGCACGAGCACCCGGCAAGAAGGCCGCCACCCCCGCAAGAGCAGCGACACCAATGGGTTTGTTAATCAGAAAGATCATGCGCCATCCAAGGTCGAAAAGGTTTGCCGAAATCAGGAAGCCTCCCACTAGCGGTCCAGCCATTGCCCCAAGCGCCGTGATCATCCCGAAGAGACCAATCGCCTTCGCCTTCTCGTTTTCGGGGAAGCTTTCGTGAAGAATGGCCAAGACTTGGGGCATCATCATCGAGGCAGCCAGACCCTGGGCCATCCTGGATATAACGAGTGCCTCGATTGTCGGTGCCACACCGCATGCAATCGAGGCGAGCGTAAACCCGCCCAAGCCAGCAAGAAACAAATGCCGTCTGCCAAGTGCATCACCGAAGCGCCCAAATGGTAGCAGCCCCGCTGCGAATGTGAGCGCATAGATCACCAGCACCCATTGCAACGCACTGTGTGAGGCGGACAGATCATCCTGGATCGACGGAAGGGCCAGGTTCACAATGGTGGTATCCAGCATGTTGATGAACGCAGCCGTGAATAGGAATGCAGCGCCAAGCCAATGCTTCTTACCAGGCAAAGCTTGCGACGGTTGGGTCTGCGCAATTGACATGAAAGCCTCCACCTCCGGTGCTGAATCAAAGTAACGGTACTTAAAAAGTAACATGACTTCCGTTGTCAATATCACGTTACTTGTAATGTCACAATATTTGCTTTAGTGTTTCAATTCATAGAGTTGGAGAGCAAGATGCGGACTGACAACAGGCTATCAAGGATACTGCACGTCCTGATGCACCTTGGAGAAAGTGATGAGCCGATCACGTCTGACATGATCGGCCAAATGCTCGGAACCAATCCGTCCCTCGTTCGGCGCACAATGGGAGGATTGCGCGAAGCGGGCATTGTCGGATCGACCAAAGGGCATCGCGGGGGCTGGCTTCTGGAAAAGCCGCTTACAGAGGTTTCTTTGGCGGAGGTCTACGCGGCTCTTGGCGAGCCTAAACTCTTCGCAATGGGAACCTCTGATGACACGCCCACCTGCTTGCTGGAACAAGCTGCAAACGCCGCTACTCAAAACGCGCTTGAAGCGGCACGAATGACTTTTCTAAAATCGCTCTCCAGCCAGAAAGTCTCCGACCTGATTGACGAAAAACGTGAGGAAATCGCTACCTTTCAAAAGAGGCGAGAGAAAGCCCAATCCGACTAGCAGACCTGGTGCTCAGAGCGCCGCTTTCTCGAATATTCCGACCACCCAATCCAGAAAGACTCGTACACGAGGTGAAAGCTGTCTGTTCTGAGGATAATATGCGGCCAGAGCAATTGGCGGTGGCGGCGCCTTTGGCAAGACTTCGACGAGTCGCCCGGCTTCAAGGTCTGTGAGAAACCGGTACTTCGGCGCCTGGGCGATACCAAACCCTTCCATGGCCAAATGGTGCACAGTGTCGGCGTCATTTGCGGTGACCAATGCCGATAACGTCACTTCCTTAAACTTGTCTCCGATTTTGAACTCCAATGGCATCGCGGTGCCGGTGCGCGAGGATAGAAAGCCAACCATTCGGTGATCTTTCAGATCGTCAACGGTCTTTGGAGTGCCAAACCTGGCCAGATACTCCGGACTTGCGCAGGTGACTTCTTGGAGATCTGTCAGGTGTCGCGTGATCATAACGCTGTCGTCTGGACTCCCAGCACGGATGACGCAGTCGACACCTTCGCGTACGAGATCTACCAGTCGCTCTGTTTGTCCAATTTGCAGTGTGATCTTGGGGTACTTGCTTAAAAACGCAGAGAGGTGCGGTAGTATATATGTTCGCGTTAAGGTGCCGGGCGCATCAATACGCAAAAGGCCCGAAGGCTCGCGCCCACTTAAAGCACTCTCTGCTTCTTCCAGATCAGCCAGGATTGACACGCATCTATGATAGTAGGCCTGTCCATCGGGTGTGGGCGCAATATGGCGCGTTGTGCGTTCCAGCAACCGGCTGCCCAAATCGCGCTCCAGCCTTTGAATGGCTTCGCTCGCGGTTGATCGGGGAATGCTCAGATCGGCCGCGGCCTTTGTAAAGCTGCCGCGTTCGAAAACACGAACAAACAAGCGCATCGTTTCAAGTCGGTCAATCATTGTTCGTATTTATCGAATTATCACTCCAACTTCTACAGCATTATCTGGCGAAAACTCCCGTCTATCTCTTGTGGCAACACAAAGGAGATCAACATGACTGAACCTCAGAAAGCCGCAATTGTTACAGGCGCCAGCAAAGGAATTGGCGCTGCTATCGCTCTTCGCCTCGCTCAGGACGGGCATGCAGTCCTTGCCAACTACGCGAGCGATGAAGCTAGCGCAAATCAGGTCATCAACACGATCAGAAGTACCGGTGGTCACGCCATCGCAGTCAAGGGCGACATTGCAGAACCGTCCTGTATGGCACGACTGTTCGACGTCGCAGAGGAAGAATTCGGCCGGATCGATACTCTCGTGAACAATGCTGGTGTCATGCATTGCACATCCGTCAGCGAGGCGACCGATGAAGACTTCGAAACCCAATGCGCCGTCAATATTGGCGGTGTCTTTCGTGCTATGCGCGAGGCAGCAAACCGACTGACCGAGGGCGGCGCAGTTATCAGTATGTCTTCCAGCGTCGTCGGCCTCTATCAGCCAACCTACGGAATTTACGCTGCGACCAAAGCCGCGGTGGAAGCAATGACCCACGTTCTGGCCAAGGAGCTCGGCCCGCGAGGGATCACCGTAAATGCTGTCGCACCGGGACCAGTTGGAACTGACCTGTTCATGGTCGGCAAGCCAGACGCGATGATCGAAAGCATCACAAAGGCCAACCCATTTGGGCGCCTTGGAACACCGGAAGACATTGCCGCCGCTGTATCCTTCCTGGCCGGACCCGATGGTCGTTGGATCAGCGGCCAAACCCTTCGCGCCAATGGCGGTGTGATCTGACCTCCCATTGAAAGGAAAACAACAATGCCATTCGCAAACTACAAACTTCCGCAGGGCTCACTGACTACGGCACAGAAGGAGGATCTGGTTCATAAAACGACCGACCTGATGGTTGGCTTCTTTGGAGAAGTCGTCCGCCCGACGACAATGGTTCTTATCGATGAGGTCAAGGATGGTGGATACGGACGCGCAGACGAGGTGTTTGTGATACCAGAAGAATATCGCGCCAAGGAATAGGCTATTTTGGATCGTGGGCGGTGGCATATACCACCGCCCATTCACGTTGCCGATATAGGCGAGTGTCATTCTGCCGCCAGTGTTTGCGTGTAACGCGCCGGCGGCGTCCCAACAAAGCGGGCAAATGCGGTGCTGAATGCGCTGGGGGACCCATAGCCGATCTTGTCAGAGATTTCTGTGATGCTGTGTTGGCCAGAACGGAGCATGTGTTTTGCAAGCGTCATGCGCCAGTTCATCAAATACGCCATTGGGGCTATTCCTACGATCCGGTTGAACCGGGAAAAGAATGCAGATCGCGATAGCCCGGCCTCGCTAGCCAGGCGCAAAACTGTCCATGAATGATCGGGCGCCGCGTGCATTGCCCGCAATGTTGGAGCAATACGTGGATCTGCCAATCCGCGCAAAAGCCCGGCTGAGGCGCCTGGAGCCGCAGCAGACCGAAACGCTTCAATAAGAAGAACCTGCAACAAGTGCTCCACCACTACGTCCCGTGCCGGACGATCCGAACGCGTCTCATCCCGCAAAAGACCGCTCAGGGCAGCCAACCTTCCTTCGCCGCGAACCACGACGAGGTCTGGCAAGAGCGAAACCAAAAGCTCCGTGTCCGGGCTCTCAAATGTGCAATGACCGACTAGTTGCTGGACCTCTGCTTCCCACTCTGGAGACCCCAACCTGAAGACGCCGTCTTCCCCCTCAACCGGTTGACTTAACATCTCCTTTGGTGGGTCAGGATCTAAACTGGAAAACGTGAAGGATTTGACCACCGGAATTAGGACGAAATCCCCGGCTTCCAGCTCCAGCATCTCCTTCCCCTCAACCTCGAGGCAGGCGCGCCCCTTAAGGAGTGAGCAATAGAATGCCTCGTTCAGACCTTCCCGGCGCACGCGAAACGGCCCGGAGGCGTGCACGAGCTTTGAATAGGACGCGCAAGGCTTCAGCAGAGAGATGATTTCTGAGTAAGGGTCGCTCATTTCAGGACTTTTGATAAAACAATAGAGACTTCGAATTATATATAGTCCCTTCTCTCCTGTCTATCTTTGGAACATGACAATGAGGAGAACTTAATATGAAAACCGTTATGATCACTGGATGTTCCTCAGGCTTTGGGCTGGAGACAGCGCGACACTTCCTGGACAAGGGATGGTCTGTCGTTGCGACAATGCGCAATCTGGACGAAACCTTGCTCCATGCATCGGAGCACCTGCGCGTCTTGCCGCTGGATATCTCTGACCGCAACAGTATCGTCACTGCGGTTGAAGCAGCTGGCCCCATCGATGCTCTGGTAAACAATGCAGGTATAGGCTGGCTCTCGCCCTTCGAAGGCACGACCACAGAGAATTTGCGCAGGATTTTCGAGACCAATACGTTCGGCACATTTGAGATGACTCGTGCCGTGTTGCCGCAAATGCGCTCTGAAGGTGAAGGCGTGATCGTGAACGTGTCTTCCAGCGTCACGCTCAAGCCGCTACCACTCGCATCTGTTTACACCGCCAGCAAAGCCGCCGTGAATGCGTTTACCGAATGTCTTGCCCTTGAGTTGGCGCCCTTGGGAATCCGCACTCACATTGTCTTGCCGGGTCAGGCGCCGACGACGAGTTTCGGCAAGAACGCGATGGCGCTGATGTCAAAGGCGAACGACACACCCGAGGATTATCACGCCTTCGTCGACGAGGTCATGAGTGCATTCCGGGATCCAGCAGGCCGAGAATTCACTGAAACCCAAGATGTCGTTGAAGCGATCTGGAGGGCTGTAACGGACACTAGCTGCCCACTACACCTTCCGGCAGGCAATGACTCAGTTGCGCTGGCTGCCTGAAACAGAATGGCCGACCATTCACGGTCGGCCAAACAAACCCGTCGGTCTGAGCAAACAGACCTCTAGAACCCATGCATACGTTTCGCCCATTGATAAGCGACAATCAGGCCTTTCATGCGCGGAAGAAGGAGCAAAGCACTTACAGCAGCGATCAGGGACATGCTTGTAGCAAGCACCCATGGTTCAGGCCGCCACGTGACCCAAGCGATATGCAGGGCAAATCCCATGATGTGCCCGACGATCAGGATGGTCAGATATGCGGGTCCATCGTCGGCGCGCTGGTGGCTCAGATCTAGGCCACAACTCGCACATTCATCGTTTACCTTCAGGTAGCTGTGCAAAAGCTTACCTTTGCCGCATTTGGGACATTTCAAACGCAATCCATTCACGATCGCAGGCTTGATGGCGCGCGGCGCGGCATCTTCGGAGGTAAAGAAACTTGCATCTGACATCTGTGAGCTCCTTCTTTTGAGTCGCAGATAGCCTAAGTGCAGTCAAATTGCAATCTAAATGCAATCAATCTACAATCAATTTATTGATCACCCTGTAACCTCCTTGAAAAGTTCTTTTTTTATTGGATAGATGCCTGCGACAATCTCACATCAATGATTGGGTCAAATTGTGAAGCCATGGAAGCCAACCTTGAGTGACAGCGGGAAGCCGCTCTATGTCGAAATCGCGGAGGCGATCAAACGCGATATCGAGTCCGGGGTTCTTTCCGCAGGAGACCGCCTTCCACCTCAACGCAGCGTTGCCAAGGATATCGGTCTGGACTTCACCACCATATCGCGGGGCTATTCCGAAGCCGTCAAGCAAGGGTACATTGAAACCTTCGTTGGACGGGGTTCCTTTGTTCGGGCACGGGAAAACACAGCGGAAAAAGCTGATCCTCGGCGTGCGCTTGAAGAAGATCCAAAAATGAACATGCCGCCAGAGCCGGACGACCCGGATCTTGTTGCGCGCATGGAAGAAGGCCTTAAGCATGTCGCAGCAAACCTGGTGCCGTTGCTGCGCTATCAGTCCGTCATTGGCAGCGCGCAAGACCGCGAAGTCGCTGCGGGTTGGATGCGTGCCAATGGCATCAACGTATCCGCTGATCGACTTGCTATCACACCCGGCGCACATGCCAGCCTGCTGTCTATCCTGACTTTGCTTTGCAAGCCCGGCGCGACGGTGCTTTGCGAAAGTGTGACTTATCCCGGGGTTCGCGCAATCGCCTCGCAGCTTGGGTTAGAGCTAATCGGAGTGATCTCTGACGACAGTGGAATTCTGCCTGATGCGTTGGAGGCAGCGATCCGGCAGCATGAGCCTTCTGCCGTTTATCTAAATCCAACGCTGCAAAACCCCACGACACTGACACTTCCCAAGAGCCGGAGGGAGGAGATTGCCGCGGTCCTGTCGAAGCATGCGACACCTTTGGTCGAGGACGATGCGTGTCGCTTTGTCTCGTCGGACGCGCCACAGCCGATTTCGCATCTCATACCGGATTTGGGATGGTACATCGCCGGTCTTTCGAAATGCCTTGGTGCCGGTTTGAGGCTGGCGCTGACAGTGGTTCCGGCAGGATTGGCCAAAAACCACTTCACACGGGCGCTGCACGCGTCAAATGTCATGGCATCGCCTGTTACGACAGCATTGATGAGCCGCTGGATCGAGGACGGAACGGCCACAGTGATCCAGTCTTTCGTCCGCAAGGAAGCGGCGCGTCGGCAGGCGTTGGCAGTAGAAACACTGCGAGATCAGGATTTCCGGGCCAGCGCTGAAGCCTTCAACATATGGTTAACTTTGCCTGAAGGAAGCAGTCAAGCAGACGTAATGGGGCACATGGCCAACCGCCAAATCGGGATCATGCCGAGCAATGCCTTTACCGTGAGTGGCCCGCCGTCCGAAACGGTAAGGGTCTGCCTTGGCGGGCCTATCTCCTTCAGCCAATTGGGCGAAGATCTCGAAGCGCTCAATTACGCAATTACCCAACAGGATTGGGTTTCCTGAGACAGCAACGCCTCTGGCTTTCCAATATTGAACCTATATGCGAATCGTTTATGGTTCATATAAGGATCAACCAAAGGGCGACTATGGGTATCGTAAAGATCGGCGAAGAGCTGCACGAAGACATTCGCAAGGCAAGCAGCGTGATGTGCAGATCTATAAATGCGCAGGCGGAGTTTTGGATGAAAGTCGGAATGTTAGCCGAAGCCAATCCCACCTTGTCATTCAACGAGATCATCAAGATGGAACTTGAGGCCGCTGATGTGAACATCCCGACCTCGACGGTCGCCTGAGATGGTAAAAACTCCTGACGAGCTAAAGCTGATGCGGATATCTGGCACATTGCTAGCGTCCGTTTTTGAGATGCTGGATGAGCAAGACTTCCTTGGTATGTCAACCTTGCAGGTGAATGATCTGGTCGAGAGGTTCATCACGACCGATCTCGCGTCTAGGCCGGCGAGCAAGGGTCAATACGGGTTTGAATATGTCTTGAATTCCTCAATCAATGAAGTCGTCTGTCACGGGGTGCCTTCAGCTGACGATGTTATTCGAGATGGTGATATCGTGAACTTTGACATCACGCTGGAAAAGAACGGGTTCATTGCTGATTCAAGCAAGACGTATCTGGTCGGTAATGCAGCCCCCGCCACCAGAAGACTGGTTCAAGTTGCGCAGCAAGCCATGTGGCAAGGCATCAAAGCTGTGAAGCCAGGCGCCCACATTGGAGATATCGGGTTCGCCATCGAAAAATACGCGAAGAAAAACAGGTGTTCAATTGTCCGCGAGTATTGCGGACATGGCATCGGTCGGAAGATGCACGAAGAGCCTCAAGTCACGAACTATGGAAAGCCAGGAACGGGTGTGAAACTTCGAGAAGGAATGGTCTTCACGATTGAGCCCATGATCAACAAAGGCACCGGCAAGACTGTGACGAAAGATGATGGATGGACCGTCATCACAAAGGACCAAAAGCTGTCTGCTCAGTTTGAACACACAGTTGCTGTGACTAAGTCGGGTGTAGAGGTGCTGACCCTGCGCGGAAATGAGAGCGCAGCTGCGAGAGCCATCGGTTAAGATGCCGTAGCATGCAATCATGAGCGATCACGACGTCCTTAATCTGATCAAGCAAGCTGATAAGGCCATAAGTGCTGAAGACTTTGAAGCACTTATGGACTTCTACGCCGACGATGCCGTCCTCGTCGTCAAGCCTGGCCAAATCGCAAAAGGGAAGCCTCAGATCAGGAAAGCCTTTGAAGCAATCGCGAAACACTTCAAGAACGCGCTGACTATCTCGCAAGGGGAAGCCCAGGTGATTGAGAGCGCTGACACGACACTGGTTATCATGGAAACGCACCTTCACATTGGTGACGAGATCAAGCCAGTCACTCGTCGTGCAACCTATGTTTTCAGAAGAGATCCGATTTACGGATGGCTTTGCACAGTCGACAATTCCTATGGCACCGACCTGCTCGATGACAGGTAGCGATATGCTGCCGCTGTCAATTCGATACGCTTAGCACCAGCTTCGTAAATCTTCTGATGTCGGCTGACCGGACTGTCCTGTGTTGAACGACGACATGCCAGTAGAGCGGTGCGATAAACATGTCCAGCACCATGCTTCGATCAGTATCTTCTGACAGCTCACCACGCTCAACTGCCCTGTCCAGCATGACCATGGCTTGCGCCCTTCGATCACACGTCACACACTCCAGCAATTCAGAAAGCTCATCTGAACGGGCGTGCTCCGCATGAAGATCTGGCAGTATGCGACGCACAAGCGAGTGCCGCAGGGTTGCGGCCATCCGGCGCAGCAGCATGGCAACGTCACTCTCAAAGGATCCAGTGTCCGGAATTGGAGTAATGCTCGTCGCCGTTGATTTCACCGCTTCGGTCACCAGTTCAAACTTGGATTTGCTTCGCCGATAGAGCGCCGCCTTTCCAACCCCTGCGCGGGATGCAATGCGCTCCATACGAAGAGCAGAATACCCCGTTTCCGCCCATTCCTCGAACAGAGCGCGATGAATGGCGTTGGTCACCGTGTCTTGCAAAACGGCTGCCCCAGCAGGCTTCCGACGCTGTTGATCTTTTTTTTTATCGTCGGAACTCTTGCGTTCCATCGTGGCCTCCCCCTATATAGAACGATACAGTATCGTTCCGTTGTAATTTGAAGCAAACAGGTCGACACTGCAACTCGTTTGTTGCATTTGTTGAGAGGACGTAAAGATGGACTCGAAAATCGCTCTTCTGTGGTTTGCTCCTCTGCTTTGCGGCGCCTTGATCCCGATCCATGCCGGAATGAACGCAGAGCTCAGCCGCGCGGCCGGCCACCCCCTTTGGGCGACCCTGTTGTCGTTTGGAATATCCTTCGTTTGCCTGGTTGTCGGGATTGCATGGCTTCGCCCAACATTACCGAATCTATCGTCTTTACATGCGGCACCTCCCTGGGCGTGGGTAGGAGGTGTGGTCGGCGTCATTTACGTGATGGCGACCATGGTTCTGATCCCACGCTTTGGGGCTGCCGCCTTTATTGCCGCTGTTGTTGCCGGGCAAATGACGATGGCGCTTGTCCTGGACCAGAACGGGCTTCTTGGGAACGCTCCGCAACCAGCAGATTTCCATCGCATCACCGGTGCTGTTCTATCGATTGCGGGCGTCGTCATCATGCAATTTGGGAAAGCATCATAACCCAAGCCGCCTCTCATATCAAAACCCTCCCAACAAGGGAGTAACACGAAGTTAGGAGAGATCATGTCTGACACAAACACGATACCAAGCTTTGGCGCGATGCTACGCGGCGCCCTCGGGGATGCGATCATCGCAAATGCTGGTGAGAACTTCCTGGATATGTGTGACGAGGAGATTGTATTCGAGTTTCCATTTAAGCCGGAAGGTTCTGTGCGAGAGTTACGCGGTCGCGCCGCGATGGAAGCCTATCTACCGAAAGTGGGAGCACTCATTACCTTTGAATCGATGAGCCCCGCAATCACACACCCGTCCAAAGACGGCGAGACCTTTGTTTTGGAATTCTCCTGTAAGGGCAAAGGCGAAGCCGGGCGCTATGACCAAAACTACATCTCGGTTGTCCAGGTCAGGAACGGACGCATCGTGCGATACCGCGACTACTGGAACCCTCTGGTTCTGCTGAATGCGGTCGGAGGCGTCGAAGTTCTGAAATCCAAACTGGGAGACTCTATCGATGACTGATACCATTCTTGTCACTGGCGGCACCGGGAAAACCGGCAGCCGCGTCGTCGAACAGCTGAAACGAAAGGGGGTCTCTCCGCGCGTCGGCACACGTAGCCCAAAGGGGGAGAACGAAGCGCGCTTCGACTGGAAAGACCCATCGACATTCGCGGGTGCCTTCGAGGGCGTCGCGGCTGTTTATCTCGTAGCACCCACAGACACCGTGGATTCACTGGGAGCAATGCAGCCCGGCCTTGAGGCAGCACTTGCTTCGGGTGTCACGCGCTTTGTGTTACTGAGTGCTTCGTCTCTCGAAGAGGGAGGCCCCATGATGGGCGCAGTGCACGCATGGCTTCGCGCCAACGCACCAGAATGGGCCGTGCTGCGGCCAACCTGGTTCATGCAGAACTTTTCGGAGCAACAGCATCGTGATCCTATCCGTGATGAATCTGCGATCTACACAGCGACAGACGACGGTCGTATCGGCTTTATCGATGCAAATGACATCGCCGCCAGCGCAACAGCGATCCTGACTGCGCCATCGGTCGACAATACGGACTATATCCTCACAGGTCCCGAGGCGACCTCCTATGATGTGGTTGCCGAGACGCTGAGTAATCAATTAGGACGGCAGGTTATTCACCATCGCATGACCGTGGATGAACTGGCAGAGCGTCATCAAAAACTCGGGCTGCCGCAAGAATATGCAAAGACACTGGCCGCTATGGACGGTGCGATTGCAGGCGGTTCCGAAGATCGGGTCACAGATCATGTACTT
The DNA here is from genome assembly GCF_947489545.1 of uncultured Ruegeria sp. Taxonomy (NCBI): domain Bacteria; kingdom Pseudomonadati; phylum Pseudomonadota; class Alphaproteobacteria; order Rhodobacterales; family Roseobacteraceae; genus Ruegeria; species uncultured Ruegeria sp. The sequence goes on from NZ_CANLDZ010000012.1 coordinate 28,136, forward strand.
CACTTGACTGGGCGGGCTCCGACTTCCCTCGCGGAATTTGTTCGGCAAAACCTTGGGGCATGGTCAAACGGCTAGAGCGAAGCGAGCAACCCTTGCCCCGGCATAGAGCCTCTCAATAGCATCCAGTATTGATCATTGCGAAAAATATCGCATTGAAATCAAAAGGAAAATGAGAGCCGTACTCATTCTGTGCATTCGGGCAACCTATTACGAATGGCAGGGCATAGCTTCCGTCGTTGCGGTGCGCTTCACGCCCGTTGAGCGGTGGAGTGGCGCCTCAAACAAACCGCAGATCGGCGTCTGTGGCTTGCGCCACGTGCCGGTCGTGTTGATCCAATGCTTAGAGGGTGAACGGCGCAACGGAGTGCCAGGCTTCCTCACCGGATGCTCTGATCTGTCCCATCCCTTCGGTACAGTAGCGCGCCTCCAACAAGCTGTAGGTGTGCTCATAACGCTGCATTGTCATCTTTGATTTTGTTCAGAAAATCTGGGTGTATTCGCCCACAATTTTGCACAGTATTTGCCCAATAGTTTCCACGGTTCAATATGCGCGCTCAGTTGTCGATTGTCGTAGCGCGGCTCGATCAACTTGAACGCACCAAAACTCAATCAAAAGTGCATTCTGATTGGAGTAGTTCAACCCAAAATCGAACAACACAACACAATTGCGAGGTTATGATAGATCCCTTTCAATGTAGCGCGGCTCGGTCGGCCTTCTCGTAGCCAGCCAACTAGTACTTTGGCGACATACAAGCTTTGCTGCAAAGGCGGCATCGATTGCTGACCAGGTGAACTCCATCGGATTCTTCAATGCTTAATTTCCCGATTTGATAGAGCCGCTACGAGGACAGGTGCCAAAACAAGGGCTGCCAAAACTCTGAAAACATGATGTACGCCGACGAACGCAACATCGCGACCAACGCTCACCGCTATGATTGACATCTCCGCCAAGCCTCCGGGTGAATAGGCTAAGACAAGTGCGACCGGGTCTGTCTCCAGCGCGTTCGCAACCGCCAACGCGCCTGAGAAAGCCACAGAAATCTGGAGAGCGACAACCATGGCAGCTGCACCTAGAGCTGCGATCAGTGCTTTGATGGGCACTCCGGAAAAGCGTGCACCAACATTAATGCCTATGAAGACCTGCACCAACGCAGTCACAGAAACCGGGATCTCGAATTCTGTCCATCCCAGCAAGTGAACGGCCGCGCTGAATATCATCGGCACTACCACAATAGGTGCCGGCAGCTTCACCCTACCCCGTGCTAGCATTCCCACAACAATACATCCGAAAATCCAAATCCAATCGGTGAACGTGATCGAAGCCAGCTGTGTTTGCGCTTCGGGTGGAATGACTTCGAAGTCTGCAATCAGGTTGATTAGTAGTGGAATCAACAAAATTGCTAATGCAATGCGCAACGCATGAACGATAGCGACACGAGCCTGATCCGCACCCTTTTGCTCGGACAGCAACACCATTTCGGCAATGCCACCCGGCATTGCGCAAAGAGAAGCTGTCAATGCATCAAAGCGCGAAATACGTCGTAAAAGGTAGAAACCCAGGACGTACATTATTCCAAGGGCTAACAGTAAGAAGGCCAGCGACACCCACCAGGCACCAAAAGAGGAAAGCAACTCGTGCGTAAAGGATGCGCCCAACAACACACCTACAGTTGCTCTTACCAGGTCCAATATAGGGCCCGGTAGTTTGACAGGAAACTGCTTCAACGACCCGGCGATGGTCACCAACATTGACCCGATCATCCACCCCAGTGGAATGCCTGTGAGCGATACAAGCCAGCCAGCAACAGCTGCCGTGACTATGATAGCGCCATGTTGTGAGAATTTGGCAAAACTCGAAATCAGACCAATCGCTTCTTGCTGTGCAACACGCCGTCCGCATCGCCGTAAACCCAATCACCAGGATGGGATTTAACCCTCCCGAAGGTCACCGGCTCCCCGATTACGCCCCATCCACGTTTCTCGCTTTTGACGGGGCTGGTCGCTAAGGCGAATACCAGAGTGTCCATTTGATTGATTTCGGCGCTGTCTCGAATTGCGGCATTCAGGGTAAGACCAGCCCATCCATTTTGGATTGCAAGATCAGCCAACATATCGCCAAGAATTGCAATTCGCGTTGGTGCTCCGCCGTCGACAACCAAAACGCGCCCCTCACCGGGTGTTTCCAGCTGCGCCCTAAGCTCCGTGTTATCTTCGAAGCACTTCAGTGTCTGTATTTGCGCCGCAAAGAATGGTTTTGTCCCGAACTGCCGAAACGGTAGGTGAACAAGTGTAGGCTCTGATGCATGGTGATCGATAAGGTCAGCGGTTTTCATGATGGATTAAATCCTTCCGAAAGTCTCTTTGAGTTCTGCGACTTTTCAGCATCCAGTAAGCGGGTTGGCAGGCCGCGCAGTGTCACAAGAAGCTTGGCCGTTTCTTCCAACTCTTCTGCCGTGCAAACCGCTGAAAAGAGGTCCTTTCCCGAGACGACGGGACCGTGATTGGCCAATAGAATAGCATTATATTTGCCTCCCAGTTCGCGGATCAAATCACCGGACTTCGGGTCGCCCGGCGTTACGTATGGAACCAGTTCGACCGTGCCAACGCGCATCACCACACAAGCTTAGAAGTCCAGGTTCTCGACACTCAATGCGTTTTGCTGAATGAACTCACGACGGGGTTCGACCACGTCGCCCATCAGCTTGGTGAACAAGTCATCCGCTTCAACCATATCGTTCACCCGCACTTGCAACAGCGTCCGCGCGTCAGGATCCAGCGTGGTTTCCCAGAGTTGATCGGGGTTCATCTCGCCCAGGCCCTTGTAGCGTTGTAAGGACAGGCCCTTTTCGCCCTCTTCCAGAATGGCGCGCAGCAGGTCCAGCGGGCCGTGGATTGCTTGCAAGCGGTCGCGGCGGATCAGGCTGGCCGGCGTGTTGTAGATCTCTTGCAGGCTTTGGGTGAAGCTGCCGGTTTTGCGGGCCTCGCCCGACCGCAGCATCGGGCCGTCTAGTGTGCGCACTTCTTCGACGCCGCGCAGAATGCGAGCCAGACGGATGCCGTGATCTTGCGTGATGCGACCTTGCCAGCCGCGTTCATATTCCAACGCGATCAGGTCCAGACGCGCGGCGACCTTATCGGCGACACCTTGAAGATCGGCATCCACCGCGCCGGGCACAAAGGCGCCCGCAACGGCCGCCTGTTCCAGAATATGGCGCGGATAGTGGGTCGGGAACGCGTCCAGTACGCGCTTTAGCTGCCGGGCCTCATCCACAACCCTGGTCAGATCCTGACCGATGATTTCCTCACCCGAACCAAGCTTCAGCACGGCGCCTTCGACGCCTTGGTTGATGAGGTAGTCGTCCAGCGCTGCCTGATCTTTGAGATAAACCTCGGATTTGCCACGCGAGACCTTATAAAGCGGCGGCTGGGCAATATAGAGATATCCACCTTCAATCAGCTCCGGCATCTGGCGGTAGAAGAAGGTCAACAAAAGTGTCCGGATGTGCGCGCCGTCCACATCCGCATCGGTCATGATGACGATCTTGTGGTAGCGCAGCTTTTCGATGTTGAACTCATCGCGGCCAATGCCTGTGCCCAGCGCCATCACGAGGTTGCCAATCTCCTGTGACGACAGCATCCGGTCAAACCGTGCGCGTTCAACGTTCAAGATCTTACCGCGCAGTGGCAAAACGGCTTGTGTCAGCCGATCACGGCCCGTCTGTGCAGATCCCCCGGCCGAGTCACCCTCGACCAGGAAGACTTCGGTCTTGGACGGATCTTTTTCCGAACAGTCTTTCAGTTTTCCGGCCAGGTAATTCACATCCATGGCCGTCTTGCGACGTGTCAATTCACGGGCCTTACGTGCGGCCTCGCGCGCCAAGGCGGCTTCGATGATCTTGCCGACAATAATCTTGGCTTCGTTCGGGTTCTCCTCAAACCACTCGGCCAGTTTCTCATTCAGCATACTTTCCACCGCCGGACGAACTTCGGAGCTGACGAGCTTGTCTTTGGTCTGAGACGAGAATTTCGGATCCGGAACCTTTACCGACAGCACGCAAGTCAGACCTTCGCGGGCATCGTCACCGGTGAAGTTGATTTTCTCTTTTTTCGCGATCCCGCTGGATTGCGCATAGTTGTTTATAGTTCGGGTCAAAGCACCGCGGAAACCGGCAATATGGGTGCCGCCATCGCGCTGCGGAATGTTGTTGGTAAAGGGCAGAACCGTCTCATGGTAGCTGTCATTCCACCACATCGCGATTTCAACACCGATGTCGTCACGCTCGCCCTTGATATAGATCGGCTCTGGCATTGCAGAAGATTTTGACCGGTCCAGGTACTTTACGAATTCTTTGACGCCACCTTCGTAAAACAGCTCCGTCTCCAGCCGCTCAGCGGGGCGCTCATCGATCAGGATAATACGCACGCCTGAATTCAGGAATGCCAATTCGCGCAGGCGTTTTTCCAGTGTTTCGAAGGAGTATTCGAGGTTCGAGAACGTATCGGTCGACGCAAGGAACCGTACCTCGGTTCCTGTCCGGTCTCCGCAATCACCGACCACTTTCAAATGTTCCGTGGTTTCACCGCCTTCAAAGCGTGCCACATGTTCTTTGCCTTTGCGCCAGACGCGCAGTTCCAACCAATTGGACAGGGCGTTTACGACGGATACGCCCACACCGTGCAAACCTCCGGACACTTTGTACGAATTGCTGTCAAACTTACCGCCGGCATGCAGTTGGGTCATGATGACTTCGGCAGCAGAAACGCCCTCTTCGGGATGGATATCCACCGGAATTCCGCGGCCGTTGTCGCTGACAGATACGCTGGAATCAGCGTGAATTTTCACCGTCACATGGTCGGCGTGACCGGCCAGCGCCTCGTCAATTCCGTTGTCGACTACCTCGTACACCATGTGGTGCAGACCCGAGCCGTCATCGGTATCCCCGATATACATGCCGGGGCGCTTACGAACCGCCTCTAAGCCTTTGAGAACTTTGATGGAATCAGCGCCGTATTCCTGAGGTGCCTGTGCGTCTTCGGACATGCCGTTAGTACCTATATTATTTTAGGAACTTATACGTTCTCTGGTAGGGATTGTCACGCGATCCCCCAATATTTTGTGTTGGCATTGAATGTTTATATCCAACATGACCACCCAAGCCTGTTGCGTCAAAGCCGGTCGATATCTGCTGCAATATCCGCAGCTATTGCCCGCGCGTCCACGTCACTGCGCTCCGCCGACAATCGCAGACCCAAAAGGTCGGATTGATACCGCGCCGCCAGCCGATCAGGATCGTGTCCGGGTCTTATCTCACCCGCAGCTTGGGCTCGGCGAAACAGGTTCGCGAAACAGGCTTTCATCTGATCCAGATAAGCCGCCGCCCTTTGCGCCAGATCATGATCCTTGGCCTGCAATTCGGCATAGGTCTTTGCCAGCATGCAGGCTTTTGTGGGCGCCAGGGCATCTTCGATCACGCGCTTCGGCTGCGCCATGAGCGCGGCCTTGGGTCCTAAATTGTCAGCCAGCGCTGTCAGTCGGGCAATCCCATCCTGTGTGTAGCGCTCCAGTGCCAAAGCATAAAGCGCGTCTTTGGAGCCGAAGGCGGCATAGAAACTGCCCGGGTTCAGCTTCAACTCACGCTCCAGATCCTTCAGCGATGTTCCTGCCCAGCCCTGACGCCAGAAGACGTCACGGGCCTGCGCGATCAAGGCCTCTCGATCATATTCGGGTTTACGGGGCATCAGTTTCACCAATTCTTGAACGTTCGCTCAAATATATACTTGAACGATCACTCAAGAAAGCCTATTTCCACCCCATCGCGCCAAAAAAAGGAGTTCCGATATGGCTGACTTCCCCTCTCATGACCTCGAAACCGCCCCGGACGGGTCCAAACCACTGCTTGAGAAATCGCAGGCTGCATTCGGGCGTCTGCCAGGGTTGCACAAAGTCATGTCTGAAAGCCCCCAGCACCTGGAAGGCTATCAGGTTCTGCACCACCTGTTCCTGCAAACCGATTTCGATAATGACGAGAAAACCGTCGTCTGGCAGACCATTAACGTTGAAAACGAATGCCACTATTGCGTGCCCGCCCACACCGGCATCGCCAAGATGATGAAGGTCTCGGACGACATCACCAACGCATTGCGTGACGAGAAACCTCTGCCCACCGCCAAACTGAACGCGCTGCGCACGTTTACCTTACAGGTGATGCAGCAACGTGGAAACGTCACCGACGCAGAATTGCAGGCGTTCTTTGACGCAGGCTATTCGCACCGCGCAGTACTCGATGTGATCCTGGGCCTCGCGCAGAAAACCATGTCGAACTACGTCAACCACATGGCGCAAACGCCAGTAGACGAAGTCATGCAAGGTTTTCTGTGGGAACGTAAAGTTAGCGAACCCGCCTAGGTCGTCACGACCGAGCCGTCTTCGTCTTCGGTTACAACCAACGATTGGGCTCGGTCGCCCAGTTCGGCAAACAGCTCAGGCCCGGTGCCCGTCATCCAGGCCTGAGCGCCCAACGCGCAAATCTCGTCATACAATGCAGCCCTGCGCGTCGCGTCCAAATGCGCGGCCACCTCATCCAGCAAGACGATCGGCGGTGCGCCGACCATCCCTGCCAAGGCCCGCGCGTTCGACAGAATCAGCGAGACGAGCAGCGCCTTTTGCTCGCCTGTCGAGCAATCTTTGGCTGGCACCCCCTTGGCAGCAAAGACAGCATACAGGTCCGACCGGTGCGGCCCGACCAAAGTCCGTCCCGCCGCCAGATCGCGAAACCGGCTTTCTGCCAAGGCGTCCCGCAGATCGTCTTCGGTCGTCGGCATTGTGCCTTCAGTCTGAACAAGCTCCAACTTAGCGGATGGAAAGGCAGTTTCAGCCTGATCCTGCGCAGTCCTTAAATGATCCAATGCAGCCTCGCGTGCCACATGTATGCGAGAGCCCGTTTCGGCCATCTGCCCTTCCAGCGCAGCATACCAATGGCCATCCCGCACCTGGTCCTTCAGCAGCCGATTGCGCTCGCGCATAGCCTTTTCATATGTCAGCGACGCTTCGGCATGAGCGGGATCGAAACTCAGGGCAATCCGGTCCAAAAACCGGCGCCGCCCTTCGGCGCCTTCGATCCACAGCCTGTCCATTGACGGGATCAGCCAGACAACGCGCGCCAACTTGCCGAGTTCAATCTGGTTGGAGGCTTTGTCATCAATCCGAACCTGCCGCGCCGCGCCAGATTCGGACCAGGTTTCAATTTCCGACCGATGTCCAAGAGAAACCAGTACTCCGGACAGCTTCCAGCCTAGCGCCTCTGGCCTGCGAGTCATTTCGGCAGCGCTGGCCCGGCGCAATCCACGCCCGGGTGAAAACAGAGAGACGGCTTCTAGAATATTGGTCTTGCCTGCGCCATTCGGCCCATGAATAATCACAGGCCGCCCGTCCAGTGACAGCCGCGACAGTTTGTGCGACCGAAAATGCGAGACTGTCAGCTCGGTCAGGGCCAAAGCCATGACCCCTCCCTTCATCTTTTCAAAAATACTCGCGCCGGAGGCATCGCGCGTCAGCGCGATCAGACGCGCATAGGCATGACGACATAAACCGCACTCTGATCATTGCCTTCGCGCATCAATGTCGGGTCACCTGCGGAATTGAACATGAAAACCGCGTTTTCCCGATCCACCTGAGATGCGATTTCCAGCAGGTACTTGGCGTTGAAACCAATTTCCAGCCGTTCATCACCGTAGGCCACAGCAAGCTCTTCTTCAGCAGCACCGCTGTCGGGTGCGTTCACTGAAAGCACAAGCCTATCCGCATCAAGCTGCAGTTTGACGGCGCGGGACCGTTCTGACGACACAGTCGCAACTCGGTCTACCGCCTGCGCGAATTCGGCTGCGTCAACTTCCAGCTTCCGGTTGTTCCCCTGTGGAATGACACGCGTGTAATCCGGGAAGGTTCCGTCGATCACCTTTGAGGTCAAGGTAATATCAGGCGTTGCAAAGCGAATCTTGGTTTCACTGACCGAGACGGCAATGTCCATCTCGTCATCTTCCAGCAGCTTACGCAGCTCTCCCACCGTCTTGCGCGGCACAATCACACCCGGCATATCCGCCGCACCGTCCGGCAGGTCGGCATCAATGCGCGCCAGTCGATGCCCATCTGTTGCCACGCACCGCAGAACCTTTCCGCCGTCAGATCCATCTGAAATATGCATGTAAACCCCGTTCAGATAGTAGCGGGTTTCTTCGGTTGAGATGGCAAACTTCGATTTGTCGAACAATCGGCGCAACAGCGCAGCGGATGCGGTAAAGTTCGATGCATATTCCGAAGATGCCATCACCGGAAAATCTTCTTTCGGCAAAGTTGCCAGCGAGAAATTCGATCGCCCGGCCTCGACCGTCAATCGACCCGCGGCGCTGTCGGCCGTCAGCGTCACCAGGGCGCCATCCGGCAGCTTTCGTACGATCTCGTGCAACGTGGTTGCGGCAACCGTGGTGGCCCCGGCTTTTTCTACCTGCGCCGGGGCTTTGTCGACAACTTCGATGTCCAGATCTGTTGCACGAAACTGCGCTGTATCGCCTTCGGCCTCGATCAGCACATTGGCCAGGATCGGAATTGTGTTGCGGCGTTCCACAACGGACTGAGCCTGCGAAACGGCCTTGAGAAGGGTGCCGCGTTCGATGCTGATCTTCATACCCTCAATTCCTCTGACTTAAGTGCCGAAATAGGCGGGACTGGCAAGTTAGCGGTTCAGCCCTGAGGCACAAGGATTTTTTATGGATTTCTGGGTCGGAATACCCATTGCGTCAAGAGGCACGTGGTGCGCCGGTCACAGTTCAGCATCGACCGTGGACAATTGCGCACAAGAAAACGCCCCGGACATCAAATCCAGGGCGTTCCTGACTGGTTTTGGCGATTTACCTCAGGCTTCGAGCGACCGGCGCAGCATTTCCACATCTTCGGCGATCTGGCCGTCTGTCACTTTCAACTCTTCAATACGTCTGACGCCGTGCATGACCGTGGTGTGATCACGCCCGCCAAACCGGCGGCCAATCTCGGGCAGCGAACGGCTTGTCAATTGTTTGCACAGATACATCGCGACCTGACGCGGGCGGGCGTAAGACCGCAAACGTTTGGGCCCGATGATATCTGACAGGCGGATATTGTAGTAGTCTGACACCTTGCGCTGAATCTCTTCGACAGAGATCTTGCGCTCAGACGCCCGCAGCACGTCGGCCAGGCAATCCTGCGTCAGCTCCATATCGATTTCGCGACCCACGAGCGATGCAAATGCAAACAGACGTGTCAGCGCGCCTTCAAGCACGCGGACATTGGTCGAGATACGATGCGCGAGGAACTCCAGCACGCCGTCGGTTATGGTCAGATCAGGGTAGGTGCTGCGGTATTGCTGCACCTTGTTCTGCAGGATACCCAGGCGCAGTTCATAGTCGGTTGGGTGCAAGTCAACAACCAAGCCACATTGCAGACGCGACTTTACACGATCTTCAAGGTCCTTGATCTCGCCCGGCGCACGGTCGGCCGAAATGATGATCTGCTTGTTCTGATCCACCAGTGCATTGAACGTATGGAAGAATTCTTCCTGCGTCGAATCTTTGCCCGCGATGAATTGGACGTCATCAACCATCAGCACGTCAACCGAGCGGAACAGGTGCTTGAAATCCATCATCCGACGCTCGCGCAGGGCCTGCACAAAGCGGTACATGAATTGTTCGGCGGATAGGTACAGCACGTTCAGCTCGGGATGCTTGGTTTTGAGTTCCCACGCAATGGCATGCATCAGATGTGTCTTACCCAGCCCAACACCGCCATAAAGAACCAGTGGGTTGAAGGTGACGGGCCCGCCTTCCGAGACGCGGCGTGCGGCGGCATGGGCCAGTTCGTTGGGCTTGCCAACAACAAAGCTGTCGAAAGTAAAACGGGAATCCAGAGGCGCAGCTTGCAATGAATCCAACGGGGATTGTGGGTTATCCATTTGCGGCACAACAGCTACCTCCGGCGTCGCCTTGGGTGAAGAATCGGTCACTTGCGTTGGCCGAACCGGTGAGTTGGCGGCGACGCGAAAGGCAAGGCGCTGCACCGTTTCACCCGAGGTGTTGAGCTCGTATAAAATGAGGTCCGCAAAATTCTGGCTGACATAGTTGCCCATGAAATTGGTCGGCACCGAAAAGACGGCCACACCATCCTGCAACTCCTGAAACTCCAGAGGTTCAATCCAGGTGGTGAAGTTGTTCCGACCAATAGCCTTCAGCAACTTGTTTCGAAGTAGTCCCCATTTCTCTTGTGTCATTCAGCGCCTCACGCATCCCATTCTTATTGGCCTGCCGGCCTTATCAATATGATCCGGTTCCCCGGTTTATGTACCCACACGCACAAAGGTCTACCGTCGCCAAACCAGGGGTTCAGCGGGTCAATCCTTGAAAGCTCGGTTCTTCCGTTTTCTGAACACTCCACAAAACAGGAGTGCCCCGAAAACCGGGTTGCACGTCGCAATCTCATTTTTCGACAGGGCCAAGATCAGCGGTTGTCCCGTGATCCTTAGCAGATCGGCAGCCCGGCCTAGGCCGGTCGACGACTAACGTTCCACAAACTTCCTGATGCCCGTCAGTCCGAAAGTGGAAACAGCCTGTCCCCCCAAGCGAGTGAATCGCTGGAACAGTGGTAGCAAGAGCAGCCCGGTCGCGGCAACGAAACTCTGATATTGACTCGGGTCTTTGGCCGAAAGAATCTCTTGGTTTTGGGAAGGCGCGGTATTCTGGCAACACGAAAAAAAGCGTCGCAAGCCGCGACGCTTTTAAAATAGTTCAGCCTTGCTTACGTGACCCTAGGTCACCTTCTGGGCTTAACCCAGAGCTTTAACGCGCGACGACAGACGCGACATTTTGCGGGCTGCGGTATTCTTGTGGAAGACGCCTTTGGTGACGCCGCGCATCAGCTCGGGCTGAGCTGCACGCAGAGCTGCGGTTGCAGCGTCTTTGTCGCCGGATGCGATCGCTTCTTCAACTTTACGCAGGTAGGTGCGGATGCGCGAACGACGCGCTTTGTTTACTGCGAAACGCTTTTCGTTCTGACGAGCGCGCTTCTTTGCCTGGGGCGAGTTTGCCATGTGTGTCTCTGACCTTTGTTCGGTACGGTTATCTGGGTTGCGCGCCACGGGTTTGTCCGCACCGGATCAGGAATCACGAGTGTGAGTCGGGCCAAGCGGGCCGCACGCGCATGTATAGCGGCGCTAGTTATCCAAGTTTGTTGGGTTTGCCAAGCCGATTCTTAAAAACTGGCAAAAGCTGAGGAATCGACCCCGCCAGCTTCATCATTTACCCTTTAACTTGAAGTAGTAGAAGTAAGCTAAGACAAGAAAGATCGCTGATACCGTCAAATCGACGGAAAGGTATGATTGACCAGTCTTCCATCTATAGAAAACTAAGATGGCGACTGCTCCGCAGCACCCCAAGAATTCAACCACATTACCCTTCATTTCAACTTACGCTAACCGGTATTCAATTTCATTTTAAGGCCCACAACTGATTGCTAACTAAAAGTTGCATGCCCGAAATAGTGTAAGCACACCTCCCCGCTAAGCCAGAGCTTTAGCCTGACGCTCTTCGCCCAGTTCACACTAAGGTACTATTTGTCGCGGAACTGAGCTGCGCGCTTTTCAAGGAATGCGGCCATGCCTTCTTTCTGATCTTCGGTCGCGAACATGGAGTGGAATACGCGACGCTCGAACAGCATGCCTTCACTCAGCGGCAATTCATAGCTGCGGTTAACCGCCTCTTTCGCGGCCATTGCAGACAGCTGGGATTTCTCAGCAATTTTCTGAGCAGCCCCGATTGCTTCTTCCATCAACTTCTTAGCGGGCACAACCCGGCTGACCAAACCTGAGCGGTCAGCCTCTTCCGCGTCCATAAAACGGCCGGTCAGGTTCATGTCCATCGACTTGGATTTACCAACAAACCGGGTCAGTCGCTGGCTGCCACCCAAACCGGCAATGACGCCCAGATTGATTTCAGGCTGGCCAAACTTGGCCGTATCGGCGGCGATAATGAAATCGCACAACATCGCCAGTTCACATCCTCCGCCCAGCGCGTAACCTGCCACGGCTGCGATGATCGGTTTGCGGATAGCGCAAATACGATCATTGACGTCGCCAAACAGGTTTTGGCCGTAAACGTCAACAAAGCTCATTTCGGACATCTCTTTGATGTCTGCCCCCGCAGCAAAAGCCTTGTCCGACCCGGTGATGACGATGCAGCGCACCTTATCGTTATCGTCAGCCTCTTCCAACGCGGTGCACAATTCACCCATCAACTGGGTGTTCAGTGCATTCAACGCATCGGGTCTGTCGAGCTTGATAAGGGCAACGTGGTCTTCGATTTCGACGATGATCGTCTCAAAAGCCATGAGATGCGAGCTTTCAGTTGTTCCGTTCAGATACGATTCCTTATCACGCAAAAACGCTGGATCAAGCTATCTTTGGCATTGCGCACAATAGAATGATGAGCGACCCGACTGGGTGATTCTCTTGATTGGTCGTCCACAGCCATCGGTTCGGCAGGCCTCACCTTCACGTCCATATACATCAAAGCTGTGCTGAAAATATCCAAGTTCTCCATCGGCTTGTCTGAAATCTCGCAGGGACGACCCGCCCGCCTCGATCGCGTCCCGCAACACTTTCCGGATGATCGGAACCAAGGCCGCGACGCGTTGCGAAGAAATTTGACCAGCTTTACGACGTGGCGACACACCAGCACGAAAAAGCGCTTCGCAAACATAGATGTTGCCCAGACCCGCAACGATTCCCTGATCCAGAAGCGCGGATTTGACTGGCGTGTTCTTATCGCGAAACCCATCAATCAAATGCTGTTCGTGGAAATCATTGCCCAACGGCTCGGGCCCAAGCACAGATAGCAGTTTGTGACTTTCCGCAGTCGCGGTCTGTAACAAGTCCATCGCTCCGAACCGGCGCGGATCATTAAAAGTGATGCGCGCGCCATTTTCCATGTGAAACACCACGTGGTCATGTTTTTCGGGCATCGGATGCGTGTGCGCAAACTGCCCGAGCGGATCGCCCGAAACCGTCAAGCGCCCAGACATCCCAAGATGAACCAGCAAGGTTTCCCCGCTGCTGAGATCCGCGAGAATGTATTTTGACCTTCGGCGCAGACGATCGACTCGCTGCCCTGTCAGCCGGTCGGCCATCCGCTCGGGAAACGGCCAGCGCAAATCGGGGCGATTCACATCCGCCTTGTCAATCACCACACCCTCCATTGCAGGGGTCAGGCCGCGTCTTACTGTCTCGACCTCGGGCAATTCGGGCATCTGAGAGCTCCTAATTCAATGGGCCGCATTGTGCCCGGTCCTTATCGCCCTATAACAGAGGCGAAATTCGACAAACGGCAAGGCTTATGTCCGACAATAGCGACAAGACCACTCATTTCGGGTTCGAAACCGTGCGCGAGGCTGAAAAGGCCGGCCGCGTGCAGGGCGTGTTCAACTCGGTCGCCTCGAAGTACGATGTGATGAACGACGTTATGTCGATGGGCATCCACCGCATCTGGAAGGACGCGATGATGGATTGGCTTGCGCCCCGCCCCGGCCAGCGACTGTTGGATGTGGCGGGCGGCACCGGAGATATTTCGTTCCGGTTCCTCAAGCGTGCGGGGCACGGTCACGCCACCGTTCTTGACTTGACCGAGCCGATGTTGACCGAAGGCCGTCAGCGCGCCGAAGCCGACCAGATGTCGGACAGTCTGAACTGGGTGGTGGGCGACGCGATGTCCCTCCCCTTCGAAGACAACACCTTTGACGTCTACACAATCTCGTTTGGTATTCGCAACGTGACCCGTCCTCAGGAAGCGCTGAACGAAGCCTATCGTGTGCTGAAGCCCGGCGGCCGTCTCATGGTGCTGGAGTTCAGCCAATTGCCGAATGACGGTCTGCAAAAGCTCTATGACCTCTATAGCTTCAATGTCATCCCGCGCATGGGCAAGTTAATCGCCAACGATTACGACAGCTATCAGTATCTTGTGGAATCGATCCGCAACTTCCCGGATCAGGACACGTTTCTGGGCATGGTCCGCTCCGCCGGGTTCGAAAACGCCAAGTATCGCAACCTCAGCATGGGCATCGCCGCGCTGCATTCCGGCTGGAAGATCTGACGCATGCGCGGACCACACAACATCATTCGCCTGATCCGCACAGGCGCCACGCTAGAGCGCACGGGCGCAATGAATGTCGTTCTTGACGCGTTCGAGGCACCGCGCTCATTGCGCTTCGTGGCCCATGCGCTGGGCAAACCCTTCCAATGGCTTGGCTACAAAGGCGACCTCGCGATGCCGCCCGCCACGCGCGCCCTGACGGCGCTGGGTCCTGCCTACATCAAGTTCGGTCAGGTGCTCTCAACGCGCCCGGATGTGGTTGGAAACGAGCTGGCCGAACAATTGCGTGTGCTGCAGGATAAGCTGCCCCCTTTTTCAAGAGCCGAGGCGATGGCCGAAGTGGAAAGAGAACTTGGCCAACCCGTGGCCGAGATTTTCAGCGAGTTCAGTGAACCCATCGCCGCCGCATCAATTGCACAGGTTCACAAGGCAAAGCTCGTCAGCACCCGTGAAGACGTCGCCGTCAAGGTCCTGCGCCCAGGTATCGAGCGGGCGTTCCGCAAAGACGTCGACGCGTTCTATTTCGCCGCCCGGATCGTGCAGCTGTTTGCGCCCAGCGCCCGACGCCTGCGACCCATGGAGGTGATCGAGCATTTCGATGGGGTAGTCCGGGGCGAACTTGACCTGCGCCTGGAAAGCTCTGCCGCGTCAGAATACGCCGCCAACACAAAAAACGATTCCGGATTCTGGCTGCCACCGGTTGTCTGGTCCCTATCCGCCCGTCGCGTTATGACGCTCAGTTGGGCGGATGGTGTGCCGCTGGGTGAAAACGATGCGCTGGACGCCGCAGGTCACAATCGTAACGATCTGGCAGAGCGGGTCTTGCGCCTGTTTCTTCTGCACGCGCTACGCGACGGGTTTTTCCATGCTGATATGCATCAGGGCAACCTGAAAGTCGCCGCCAACGGGGACATCATTGCCTATGACTACGGCATCATGGGCCATATCGACGAATACACTCGCCGCGTCTATGCCGAAATTCTCTTCGGCTTCATCCGCCGCGATTACAAACGCGTGGCCGAAGTGCATTTCGAAGCGGGCTACGTGCCTGCCAATCAAGATGTGGACGAATTCGCCCGCGCCCTGCGCGCGGTGGGCGAGCCGATCTTTGGCATGGATGCAACGCATATCTCGATGGGCCGCCTGCTGAGCTATCTGTTCGAAGTGACCGAACGGTTCGGCATGGAAACCCGAACCGAGCTGATCCTGCTACAGCGCACAATGGTTGTGGTCGAGGGTGTGGCCCGTTCTCTGGACCCACATATGAACATCTGGGAGGTGGCGCGCCCGGTGGTCGAGGATTACATCAAGCAATCCATCGGCCCACGTGCAGCCCTGAGGGATCTTGGCAAAACCGCGATGGTTCTGGCTCGTTTTGGCCCACGGTTGCCTGCCTTGGTGGAAAGCGCCCTGATCGCCCAGACCCAAAAAGACGAACCGCAAAATTCGCGCCTTCGTTCGAAAATCCTGCCTGCAATTCTTGGTGCCGTAACCGGTGCCGCGGTTGTTTTGGTAATCCTGGCACTCGGTTAACTCCGACCCAACGACTTCATCTGGCCAAAAATGTCCTCGGGGGGAATCGCGCCTCGGCGCGATTGGGGGGGCAGACAGCCCCCCACGCCCGATCACCGATCAGAGCCGTTCAATGGCAATGGCGATCCCCTGACCACCACCAATGCACATTGTGATCAACCCTTTGGATCCACCGGTGCGCTCCAGCTCATATAGGGTCTTCAGCGTAATGATCGCTCCGGTGGCCCCGACAGGGTGCCCCAGTGCGATAGCCCCTCCATTGGGGTTAACCTTGGCAGCGTCCAGCCCCAGTTCCTGATTGACGGCCAGAGCCTGCGCCGCAAAGGCCTCGTTGCTTTCAACGACGTCGAAATCGCCTGCGGACAAACCGGTCTTCTTCAGCAGGTTCTGCACCGCCGGGACCGGGCCAATCCCCATCACCTCGGGGCGGACACCCGCATGGGCATACCCCAGAATGCGTGCCTTGGGTTTCAAACCCGCCTTCTCGGCCGCGTCTGCGGTGGCCAGGACCATCGCCGCGGCACCGTCATTGATGCCGGATGCATTACCGGCCGTAACCCGACCGTCTTTCTTGAAGACTGCCCGTAACCCTGCCAGCGCCTCAGCCGTGGTCGCTTTGGGGTGTTCGTCGACATTGAAATCAACCATGTCCCGCTTAACCTTGACCTGCACAGGCGTGATCTGGTTTTCGAAGTGCCCCGCCTCAATCGCAGCGGCGGCACGGGCCTGGCTCGTCAATGCGAACTCATCCATCTGCTCACGGCTGATCTGATGCTCATCCGCGACGTTCTCTGCCGTAACGCCCATGTGACCGGTGCCAAATGGACAGTTTAGTGCGCCCAGCATCATATCCATCGAGGTTACATCGCCCATCTTCGCACCCCACCGGGCCTGAGGCACAATGTAGGGGCTGCGCGACATGCTCTCGGCACCACCAGCCACTGCAAATTCGGCATCACCCAGCATCAGAGATTGGACGGCTGAGACAATCGCCTGCGCACCCGATCCACACAGACGGTTGACATTCATCGCTGGCGTTCCATTGGGAATACCCGCCTGCATCGCCGCCACCCGCGAAAGATACATGTCGCGGGGTTCGGTATTGATCACATGACCAAAGACTACATGTCCGATCTGTGCGCCTTCTACCCCCGAACGCTCAAGCGCTGCTTCGGTTGCGACGGTTGCCAGATCAATGGGGGCGGTTGATGCCAAGGCGCCGCCAAATGTTCCGATTGCGGTGCGGGCACCGTCCAGCAATACGATATCGGTCATATTTTTCTCCTCCAGGGTTTGGCGGCAGTATGCACTCGCAGCATAGGCCTGTCCCATAGGACGTCCCGTCACGACCAAGATTGACATTGCATCAGCCTGCGCGCATGAATTTCCGTCATGACGGAAGACACAGACGATATCCTGACACGCCTGCCCGCCCGCCTGAAAGAGGCCCGTCGTGCCAAAGGGCTTTCGCTCGAAGCCGTGGCAAACCTAAGCGGTGTGTCTCGGTCCATGGTCAGCCAGATCGAACGAGGTGAAAGCAGCCCGACAATCTCGACCCTGTGGAACCTGACCCGCGCATTGCAGGTGGATTTTGCAGGGCTTCTGGAAGAGGGCAGCGTCGCAGACCAGATTGAGGTTCTCAGAAGGGCTGAAGTGCCCAGCATCGACAATATGGGCCAGAACTGCCGCATCCGCATCTTATCGCCGCCCGAAGAGGCTGGCGGTCATGAGGTTTACGACATCCAGTTTGACCAAGATGGGGGGCTGAACAGCCAGCCACATGCGCGGGGTGCGCAGGAGCAATTGACCGTTCTGGAAGGCGCTGTTCGCGTGACATCAGGCTCCGCCGTGTCCGAATTACAGCAGGGTGATACTGCGCGGTACGCAGCAGACGTTGTGCACGCCATTTCCGCGAAGGGACCGGCCCGCGTCTTTCTGATCGTCAAAAACGCCTGACCTCGGCGGCATTCCGCCTTCACGGAAATTTTTCCGTAATCTTGTACTTCTCCTATTTGGGAAATTTGTCCGCTATGTTAGATGTGCGACTCAAAGCAAGGAGATCGCCATGGCAGATGCATTCCTGTCCCACATCACGGACACCCTGACGCAGATCGAATCTGAGGGGCTGTATAAGCGCGAGCGAATGATCACCTCGCCCCAGGGTGGTGAGATTACTGTGGGCGGCAAGCAGGTGATCAACCTGTGCGCCAACAACTATCTGGGCCTTGCGGATCATCCTGCCCTGATTGACGCCGCCAAAGACGCGATGGAGCCGAAGGGGTTCGGCATGGCCTCGGTTCGGTTCATCTGTGGCACGCAAGACATCCACCGCGAGTTGGAGCAGCGCCTGGCGAAGTTTCTGAATAAGGACGATTCGATCCTATTTGCCGCCTGTTTCGACGCCAATGGCGGGTTGTTCGAGCCTTTACTAGGGCCAGAAGACGCCATCATTTCGGACAGCCTGAACCACGCCTCGATCATCGACGGAGTGCGCCTGTGCAAGGCCAAACGCTATCGCTATCTGAACAACGACATGAACGACCTCGAAGCCTGGCTAAAACAGGCACGCGAGGACGGTTCGCGCCATATCATGATCGCGACCGATGGTGTGTTTTCAATGGATGGCTACCTGGCCAACCTGCCGAAAATTCGCGAACTGGCCGACAAATACGACGCGATTGTCATGGTGGACGACTGCCACGCCACCGGCTTTATGGGGCCGCAGGGTGCAGGCACACCAGATCACTTCGGTGTTGATGTAGACATCCTGACGGGAACACTGGGCAAGGCACTTGGGGGGGCAATCGGCGGTTACATCGCCGGGCCGCAGCCAGTGATCGACCTGCTGCGGCAGCGGGCGCGGCCCTATCTGTTTTCCAATTCGCTGCCGCCATCAATTGTCGCCGCCGGACTGGAAGCCATCCGTTTGGTCGAAGAGGGCGACATGCTGCGCGCCCAGTTGTTTGGTAACGCGAAATACTGGCGCGCGGGGCTGGAAAAGCTGGGCTTTGACCTACTGCCCGGCGAACACCCAATCATCCCGGTGATGCTGGGCGAGGCGCAACTGGCACAGGACATGGCATCAAGGCTGTTTGACGAAGGCGTCTATGTCTCGGGTTTTTTCTTCCCCGTGGTCCCTCGCGGGCAGGCGCGGATCAGAACGCAGATGAATGCAGCCCTTACCAAAGACGAACTAGACAGGGCACTGGCCGCATTTGGTAAGGTCGGTAAAGAGTTGGGGGTAATCTGATGCGACCCAACACGATGAAAGCGCTGGAAAAATCCAATCCCAAAGAAGGCCTGTGGATGGTTCAGGCCCCAGTTCCTGAAATTGGGCCGGATGAGGTTCTGATCCGGATCAACAAAACGGGGATATGCGGCACCGACATTCACATCTGGAACTGGGATGATTGGGCCGCCGCCACAGTGCCGGTTCCTATGATCACCGGCCATGAATTCGCTGGTGAAATCGTCGAGCTTGGGCGCAATGTGACGGGCCTGGAGATCGGCCAAAGATGCTCGGGCGAGGGGCATCTGATCGGAACCGACAGTCGCCAAAGCCGGGCGGGTAAATTCCATCTCGATCCCGGTACTCAGGGGATCGGAGTGAACGAACAGGGCGCGTTTGCCGAATACCTGAAGCTACCCGCCTTCAATGTCGTCCCATTGCCAGACGACATCCCAGATGAAATTGGCGCGATCCTGGACCCTTTGGGCAATGCGGTGCACACGGCGCTGAGTTTTGATTTGCTGGGTGAAGACGTGCTGATCACCGGGGCTGGCCCCATCGGCATCATGGCCGCAGCGGTTGCCCGCCATGCCGGCGCACGCAATGTGGTGATCACCGACATCAACGCGGATCGCCTGAAGCTGGCACATCACGTTATCCCGACGGTCCGCACCGTGGACGTCACCGCTGAAGACCTGCAAGACGTCATCACCGAGTTGGATTTGAAAGAGGGCTTTGACGTTGGCCTGGAAATGTCAGGCTCGCAAGCAGCATTGGATCAGATGATCGAAGCGTTGGTCATGGGCGGCAAGATTGCTCTGCTAGGCATCCCCCCGGGCAAATCGCCTGTAGACTGGAGCCGTATCGTCTTCAAAGCGATCACCATCAAGGGCGTCTACGGGCGCGAGATGTTCGAGACCTGGTACAAGATGATCGCCATGTTGCAAAACGGTCTGGATGTCAGCCGCGTCATTACCCATCGCTATTCCGTCGACGAATTCGTCCAAGGATTCGCAGCGATGAAATCTGGCCTCTCTGGCAAAGTGGTTCTGGACTGGACGTAACCCGCTGGAAAGTTACAAACTCAACCCCTAAACAGGTGCAAAACAACACTGCGGAGGGGTGAAATGGGCGACGAGAATACCGAAGATCGCTTTGTGGAACGTGGCATCGAGGAATCGCTGGTCACCGATTTCGCCGAGACTCATCGCAAAAGCTATGGTGACTTCCTTCAACTCAAGACCCTGCTAAACCTGCAAAAAACCTTTCAGGACCCTGCCCAACCGGATGAGATGCTGTTCATCATCATTCATCAGGTCAGCGAGCTGTGGTTAAAGCTGATGCATCACCAGTTGGTCGAGGTCCGCCGCTTTCTGCAGCACGATGAGTTTGGTCCGGCGATGAAAAATCTGGACCGGATCAAAGCGATCCAGCGCCAGCTGATCACCGCATGGGAAACCCTGCTGACCATGACGCCCGCTGACTACATGACGTTCCGCGCGGCATTGGGCAGTTCATCGGGATTTCAAAGCTACGGCTATCGGCAGATTGAATTCATTCTGGGCAACAAAGATGCCTCGACCCTGAAAGTACATCAGCATGATCCTGAAGTTATGGAGATGCTGAACGCCGCCCTAACCAAGCCATCGCTGTATGACGAGATATTGCACATGTTGGCACGTCAGGGTTTTGACGTCCCTAACGACTTGATCGAACGGGACTACGCCGTACCCTATTCCGGGGACCCGCGCGTCGTGCAAATTTGGGTTCAGGTGTTTCAAGACACGCAAAAATACTGGGATCTTTATGCCTTGGCCGAAAAGCTGATGGATGTAGAAAGCCTGTTTCAACGCTGGCGTTTTGATCACGCAACTGCGGTCGAAAGGGTCATTGGTATGCAGCCTGGTACCGGCGGATCCAGCGGTGTCGCCTTCTTGCGCAAGGCGCTGGACCTGCGTTTCTTCCACGACCTGTATGATATGCGGTCCGAACTGATGTATCGCGGGCAGGACTAAGACATGCTGTATCGTGGGTTCTCGCATGAGGAATTGGAGCGGGAATACTCTCCAAGTTCAATGATCGGTGGCGACCTGTCTCCCTATCTGGCCAGCTATGACGCGTTGAGCGCGCAGGCGCGGGCGCGTCTGCAGGTGAAAGAAAACCTGCCTTATGGCCAAAGCCCAACGCAAGTTCTGGACTTCTTCCCGGCGAAAGGGGCAGGCGCACCGCTGCATGTCTTTTTTCACGGCGGCTATTGGCAGGCACTTAGCCAGCGCGAGTCGTCCATGATGGCCCCGGCGCTGATCGACGCCGAACAGTCCTTCGCCTCGCTGAACTACACGCTCGCCCCAGATGCTAAGTTGGACCAAATGATCTCCGAATGCCGCGATGCTCTGCTGTGGCTGGCCTCGAATGCTTTTTCGTTGGGTTTCGACCCATCGCGGGTGACGCTATCGGGGCACAGTGCCGGTGCGCATCTGGTCGCCATGGTCATGGCAACGTCTGCCGATGCGCTGGCGCGGGCTGGATTGCGCGTGCGCGACGTGGTTCTGGTCAGTGGCATTTATGATCTGGAGCCAATCAGCCTGACGTCTGTGAACGATCCGCTACAGCTGACCCCGCTTGAGATACATGACCTGTCGCCCATCCTGCACTTGCCCGCCCCCGGCCCGCGCTACCATGTGACTGTGGCCGAGAGGGACACGCGCGAGTTTATCCGCCAAAGCCGGGAGTATGCGGAACTGCTGCGCAAAGGTGGGCATTCGGTCGGCTTCGATCTGAAGAAAGGGATGCAGCATTTCGACATCATCATGCATCCCGGTACTTTCCTACCCTTCGGGCAGTAGCCACAAAGAAAAACAGCGGCCCTATCGGGCCGCTGTTTTTTTGTCTCGATGACGCTCAGGATCACTCCAAAGTACGGGTGACTTCTTCGCGTTCGAAAATCTCGATCACATCACCTGCGCGAATATCGTCGTAGTTTTCAAACGCCATACCGCATTCCTGACCCGACTGAACCTCGGCCACTTCGTCCTTGAAGCGCTTCAGCGTCTTCAGCGTGCCTTCGTGGATCACCACGTTGTCGCGCAGCAGGCGGACACCGGCAGAACGACGTGCGACACCTTCAGTGACCAGACAGCCGGCGACCTTGCCGACACCGGTGACCTTGAAGACTTCGCGGATCTCGGCGTAACCGATGAACTTTTCGCGGATCTCGGCGCTCAGCAGGCCGGATGCGGCCGCTTTCACGTCGTCGACCAGATCGTAGATCACCGAATAGTACCGGATCTCCACACCCTTCTGGTTCGCAGTGTTCCGCGCGGAGGCATTGGCACGCACGTTAAAGCCCAGGATCGGTGCACCAGAGGCTTCGGCCAGGCCAACATCCGTCTCGGTGATGGCACCCACGCCCGAATGCAGCACGCGCACGCGCACCTCATCATTGCCGATCTTCTCCATCGCCTGAACAATGGCTTCGGCAGACCCTTGAACGTCCGCCTTCATCAGGATCGGCAGTTCGGCCATGTTTTCGTCTTCCTTGGCCTTCTGCATCAACTGCTCAAGGGTTGTCGCGGCGCCAGCGGCAGCGCGTTTGTCCTTGGCGGCTTTCTCACGATACTCAGCGATTTCGCGGGCCTGAGCCTCGGTCTCGGTCACGTTCAGAACGTCCCCAGCTTCGGGTGTACCGTTCAAGCCCAGAACCTCGACAGGCACAGAAGGTCCTGCCTCTTGCACGCGCTCGCCCTTGTCGTTGATCAGGGCACGGACTTTACCGTACTGCTCACCCACAACAAATATATCGCCCTGACGCAGTGTGCCGTTCTGAACCAGAACGGTGGCCACAGGACCACGTCCTACATCCAACTGCGCTTCGATCACTGCACCCTGGGCCGCACGATTCGGGTTGGCCTTGAGTTCAAGAATTTCGGATTGCAGCGCAATGGCTTCCAGCAGTTCACCAAGACCCTGACCGGTGATGGCCGAGACCTCAACATCCTGCACTTCACCCGACATCTTCTCGACGATCACTTCGTGCTGCAGCAAGTCTGTGCGCACCTTGTCCGGGTTGGCATCTGGCTTATCGATCTTGTTGATCGCCACGATCATTGGAACTTCGGCAGCCTTCGCGTGGTTGATCGCCTCAATCGTCTGCGGCATGACCGCATCGTCAGCGGCAACAACCAACACAACGATATCCGTCACCTGTGCGCCGCGTGAGCGCATCGAGGTAAAGGCCGCGTGGCCCGGCGTATCCAGGAAAGACAGCGTGGTGCCGCCCTCGGTTTTCACCTGATAAGCACCGATATGCTGTGTGATGCCGCCTGCTTCGCCAGCGACGACACGCGCATCACGGATTGCATCCAGAAGCGATGTCTTGCCGTGGTCGACGTGACCCATGATCGTAATGACCGGCGGTCGTGACTGCAGGTCTTTATCGTCATCTTCGACTTCTTTGATGACGTCTTCCACATCCGAATCAGAGACACGGGTCACCTTGTGACCAAATTCTTCGATGATCAGCTCGGCTGTATCGGCGTCGATGGTTTGGTTTTGCGTCACCATCATGCCCATGTTCATCAGCGATTTGACAACATCTGCCACACGCTCGGCCATACGGTTGGCCAGCTCTGAAACCGTGATGGCCTCGGGCAGCTGTACGTCGCGGATCACCTTTTCCCGCTCGACAGTTCCGCCCATCGCCTTTTGACGTGCACGTTCCTGCTTGCGCTTCATCGCCGCCATAGAGCGCTGGCGTCCACCTTCGCCACCAGTAGCCTGGCCCAGAGTCAGTTTGCCGGAGCGACGGTTGTCATCACGACCTTTGCCTCGGTTGCCGCGTTGCTCACGCTCGCGATCGTTTTTCCTCGGCGTTGCAGCTGGTGCAGGTTTGTTGGCCGGACTACGCGGAGCCGCCGCCTTAGGTTCCACCGGTTCTGCCGGAGCAGCGGCGCGTTGTGCCGCTATTTCGGCCTCTTTGCGCTTGCGATCTTCCTCTTCGGCCTTAGCGCGCGCGCGTTCTTCGGCTTCGCGCTGTTCGCGTTCCTTGGCCTCTTGTTCGGCACGGCGACGGGCACGCTCTTCTTCGCGCGCCTTTTCCTGTGCTTCACGCTGTGCGGCCTCTTCGGACTCGCGCGCTTTGGCCGCCTGCAATGCCTTCATACGGCGGGCCATCTCGGCATCAGAAATGCCTGCAGGACGACGCGAAGGATCACCCGACGGTGCAGCACCGCCACCGGACTTGGTTGCGCCCGGCTTGGGGACCACCACGCGTTTGCGTTTGGTTTCCACCACGACATTCTTGGTGCGTCCGTGGCTGAAACTCTGTTTCACATTTCCGGGGCGTGCCCCGCCACGTAGACCCAATGTCTTTTTGCCGTCACTATCGCTCATAAAGCTTCTTACCCTTCCGCGCGGCCCTTGCCGCCGTCATCCTTTTCGCGCAAGCCACGCAGGCGCTGCGCTTCCTCTACAACACGTTTGGCGAGTCCGCCAGAGGCCAGCGCCGCATGAATCACGGTTTGGCGCCCAAATGCCTGTCCTAACTCGTCCGCAGTCAGCCAACCGATGTATTTACCAAAGTGCGGTGTGCTCAGTTTGGACTTGCCGCGCCCAGATCCGTCAGCGGCCTGTAGCAGGACCTGGGCCTCTTCCCGGTCCAGCCACGTCTTGACCTTTTCATAGCCCGCGACAGCGTCGCCTGACTTGCGCGCCAGGCTGAGCAACTCAACCACACGGCGCGCGACCTGCTTTTCTACCTCGTCCGCCAGATCCTTTGAAGCAGTCACCTGCGCCTTGAACCCGCGTGCGAACAGTTTCTTGCCGATGGCCTTATCCAGCGCAGCACGGTCCGATGCCACATAAACCCCGCGCCCCGGCAGTTTTGCCGCAACATCGGGAAAGACCTGACCATCCGGCCCCGTCACAAAGCGGATCAGCCCATACTTAGGCTGAACCTCGCCCGTGGCGATGCACTTGCGCTCAGGCCCTTCGGACCGATCTTTATGGACGCCACCGCGACCCATTTACGCCACCCGAGACCTGAGATCAGGCCTCCGCCTCCTCTTCAGCTGTTTCGCCTTCGATCTCTTCTTCGGCCTGCTCCAGCTCGGCCGGATCAACCCAACCCAGCATGATGCGTGCCGTCATAACCAGATCCTGAGCTTCTTCCAAAGTCACACCGAAAGGTTCCAGAACCCCATCATCTTTGATGCGTTCACCATCGACTGTGGTCCAGCCACCGGCCAGCTCCCAATCGGCGCAGGTTGCGAAGTCTTCCAGAGTCTTCACGTCATCCTTGGCCAGTGCCTCAACCATCTGGGGTGTCAGGCCTTCAAATTCAATAAGGCTGTCCTCAACACCCAGGGCACGGGCCGCGTCAAGCGCGGCTTTGGCCTGTGCTTCAAGGTATTCGCGGGCACGCGCCTGCAGTTCATTTGCGGTGCCTTCGTCAACACCGTCGATGACCAGCAGTTCGTCCACTTCGACATATGCAACCTCTTCGAGGTTGGTAAAGCCTTCGGAGACCAGCAACTGGGCAAAGAACTCGTCCAGATCAAGGCTCTCCATGAACAGCTGGGTGCGGGCTTCGAACTCTTTCTGACGGCGGGCCGACTCTTCGGCTTCAGTCATGATGTCGATGTCCAGATTGGTCAGCTGGCTTGCCAATCGCACGTTCTGACCACGGCGACCAATCGCAAGGCTCAGCTGTTCTTCGGGAACAACAACTTCGATTTTGCCGGCTTCTTCGTCCAGAACAACCTTGGAGACCTCAGCGGGCTGAAGCGCGTTCACCAGGAAGGTGGGCTGATCTTCGTTCCACGGAATGATGTCGATCTTTTCGCCCTGCAGTTCGTTCACAACGGCCTGCACACGGCTGCCGCGCATACCAACGCAGGCGCCGACGGGATCGATCGAGCCATCATAGGAAATAACGGCGATCTTGGCGCGCGAACCGGGGTCACGGGCCACGGCCTTGACCTCGATGATGCCATCGTAGATTTCCGGCACTTCCATCTTGAACAACTCGGCCATGAACTCCGGCGCAGTGCGCGACAGGAAAATCTGGTGACCACGCACTTCGCGGCGGACTTCCTTGATATACGCACGCACCCGGTCATTCGGGCGATAGCTTTCGCGACCGATCTTGTCATTGCGGCGCAGAACGGCCTCGGCCCCACCCAGATCAATGATGACGTTGCCGAATTCCTCGCGCTTAACCGCACCGTTGATGATGGTACCGGCGCGATCCTTGAAGTCTTCGTACTGGCGGTCACGTTCAGCTTCGCGCACTTTTTGCAGAATCACTTGCTTGGCTGACTGCGCCGCGATCCGACCCATTTCAACCGGAGGAACCTCTTCGACAAAAGTGTTGCCGACTTCGGGCGCTTCCATGTACTGCCGCGCCTGTTCGACGGTCATCTCGGCCTGATAATTCTCGAGTTCTTCATCTTCGACGACGGTGCGGACGCGGGTAAAGGTCGCTTTACCGGTCTTGCGATCGATGGACACGCGAATGTCCATCTCGGCACCATACCGGCTTTTGGCGGCACGGGCGAGCGACTCCTCCATCGCTTCGACAACCAGACCGGGGTCGATCATCTTTTCGCGGGCCACGGCCTCGGCGGTCTGCAGCAGCTCCAGCTGGTTGGCTGAGGTAATTGCCATCAGTTCGTCTCCTCTTCGGACCCTTCGGTCTCAATCTCGTCGAAAGCGTTTTCGTTCAGGGCGCCGGCGTCTTTGCGCTGGCGCAGCATTTCCTTAATCAGATCATCGGTCAGAATCAGCTTGGCGTCGCTCAGCCAGTCAAATTTCAGACCAATGGTGATCGTCTCATCCCCTTCGGGAATATTGATCAGAACCTCATCCCCTTCGATCCCCGCAAGTTCACCTTTAAAGCGGCGGCGACCATCAATAAGGTCCGCGGTTTCGATCTTGGCCTCATACCCTTCGAACATCTCGAAATCCTTGAGACGGGTCAGAGGGCGGTCGATGCCGGGGCTTGAGACTTCCAGCGTATAGGCGTCAAGAATTGGGTCTTCGACATCCAGAGAGGCACTGACCGCGCTCGAAATCTCGCCGCAATCATCCACTTCGATCCCGCCATCAGGCTTATCGGCCATGATCTGCAGGGTGGTCAGCTTACCGCTCATTAAACGGACGCGAACCAACTCATACCCCAGATCCTCGATCACCGGTGTGATGATCTCGGCCAGTCGCCTGTCAATGGCAGCTTTGGCTATCAGGTCGTTTGTCATCTGGTACTCTACCCTTGTTCGGGCACAAAAAAACGGGCGCGCGGCCCGTCGAAATTTCCGGTGGAGCCTCGGACCAGAAGTCCGACACGCCGCTGTTGAAACGCATATACGCAGGACATTCCCAAACTGCAACCCCCCGAGAAAATCGTGATCGCAATTAGGCCGGTTTCAGGCCAACCACCACCGTTCCGCAATACGGCCGTCGTCCAAAGCACCGCGCTGACCGACCTG
Organism: uncultured Ruegeria sp.; assembly: GCF_947489545.1. Taxonomy (NCBI): domain Bacteria; kingdom Pseudomonadati; phylum Pseudomonadota; class Alphaproteobacteria; order Rhodobacterales; family Roseobacteraceae; genus Ruegeria; species uncultured Ruegeria sp. The sequence goes on from NZ_CANLDZ010000012.1 coordinate 55,547, forward strand.
CCGCGGCAGTCCAACCGATCCGGCAATCGCCAGCGCCATGTATGATTCGCTGGGATGGAACCGCAGGCCACGCTGACCCAGCAGGCCTTCGTGTGCGGGCAGGGCTGCGACATCCACATATCCGTCCCGCAATGCTTCGGCGCGGACATGGGCGTCGGGAATGACGATCACCTCGAGCGCATCAAGCCACCCCGCCTGATTGTCTTTGTAATGCTCTGTCACCCTGCGACCAAGAAAGTGCCGCCCGTCCTCGGCCCGTTCTACCAGGTAACACCCCGTACCGTTGGCGGTCTTCAAAGGCGTCACACCCTTACCATCACGGGTGATGACATATCTATTGTCCGCCAACAGGAACGGCAAACCAGGATTGGGGTCGGCCAGTTCCAGTCGCACAACACCGGCGCCCAGAGCTTCGGCTTGCCCGATCTCCTCCAGAACAGCGAGAACGTCCCGAACCTTCAGTTCGGCGCCATCGTGATATTGGACGTTTTCGCGCAGATCAAATTGCCAGACACGGGCGCCAGCGTCGGTTTTCCAGCCCGTTGCCAATTCGCCGCGCAAGGTGCCATCCGGGGCAATCTCGGTCAGAGTATCAAACACGGCGCCGCGAACCACCTGATCAAGGCTGTCATCACGTGGGACCGCAAGCCGCAATGTTCCGCCTGATTTAGGAGTGTCCGCCAATGATGCCCCGGTCGCGGCCAGCAGTGCCGCAGCAGCACCCGAGGCAAACAAGGCACGGCGGTCAATCCGGGTCATGCCACGCCCTCCGCCACACGGTCCATGATGCGAACCAGTTCGGCGCTAATCCCCGGTTCAGACAGGGCGTGCCCTGCGTTGCGCACCATCTTCAAATCAACATTGGGCCAGCGCTTAGACAGATTCCAAGCCGCCTGGGGCGGGCAGATCATATCATAGCGGCCTTGGACAATGTGGCCCGGAATATGTGCGATCTTGTCCATCTGGTCTAGAATTTGCCCATCCGCCTCAAGAAATCCACTGTTTATGAAATAGTGGTTTTCAAGTCGCGCGAAGGCCCGTGCGTATTCGCCGGGGCTTTCTCCGGTCGTCCCATTTGAATGGATCGAAGCCAGGGCGTTTTCCCAGCTGGACCAGGCGCGTGCGAACAGGATTTCCGTGGCCCGGTCACCTGAAAAGAGACGCTTGTTATAGGCGCCAATTGGGTTCGACAGTTCATCCTCGGACAGGAGAGACGTGAATTTCGACCATTGCTCGGGCCAGAATCTTCCGACGCCGCCGCCGTAGAACCAATCCAGCTCCGCCTGGGTCATCAGGAAAACGCCACGTAATACCAACCGGCTCACGCGGTCCGGATGCGCTTGCGCATAGATCAGCGCCAATGTCGCGCCCCAGCTTCCGCCAAAGACGGTCCATTCTTCAATATCCAGCAAGCTCCGCAGGCGTTCGATATCGGCGACCAGATGCCAGGTCGTGTTATTCTCCACCGACGCATGGGGGCGCGACTTACCGCAACCTCGCTGATCAAACAGAATCACCCGAAAAACGCTGGGATCGAAATAGCGCCGCATAGCCGGGCTGCATCCACCGCCCGGACCGCCATGCAACACCACGACCGGCACCCCATCTGGATTGCCGCTTTGCTCCATATAAACCTGATGACCGTCGCCCACACTGACCAAACGCTGATCGAACGGGTCGATCGGCGGGTACAGATACTGAACTGCGCGCTTTTGGTCCGGGTACTTGTCCATTATGGGCCTATATAGTCCTTAAGCGTAAAAGAGCATACGGAGACAGGAATGCAAGCGCATCCGAACACGGTGGACCCATCCGAGATCGCAAAATTCGAGGCGATGGCCGCAGAATGGTGGGACCCGCATGGGAAATTCAAACCGCTGCACATGCTGAACCCGTGCCGTTTGGACTATATCACACAGCAAATCGCAGGCGAATTTGACCGTGACCTGAAAGCCCCGAAACCGTTCGAAGGCCTGCGCCTGCTGGATATCGGCTGCGGAGGAGGCTTGCTGAGCGAACCCATGGCTCGTCTGGGGGCTGAGGTTGTAGGCGCTGACGCGGCCGAAGGAAACCTGCCTGTCGCTCGCATTCATGCTGAACAGTCCGGGCTGCAGATCGACTATCGCCACACGACGGCCGAAGCAATGGCCGCAGATGGCGAGCAGTTTGACGTGGTGTTGAATATGGAAGTGGTCGAGCATGTCGCTGACCCGCAAAGCTATCTGACCGCAACGCAGCAACTGCTGAAACCCGGTGGGTTGCAGGTGTGCTCGACCATCAATCGCAATCCGAAATCCTATGCGATGGCCATTTTCGGGGCCGAAGTCGTCATGCGCTGGCTGCCGCGAGGCACGCACGAATGGAACAAGTTCATCACTCCGGATGAGCTGTTTGAGCTTCTAAGGCAGGCTGGTCTTGATCCAGTGGATCGCAAAGGCTTTGTGTTCAACCCGATCCTCTGGAGTTGGTCAATCTCGGATCGGGACCTAAGCGTGAATTATGTGACTGCGAGTGTGAAGCCCGGCTGATTCTATTCTTCTTCCAGCTTCAGTCGCAAATCACGCAGCACAGGCAGGGTAGAACGGACTCGCTCCAGCCCCAATTCTCCGACCACACGGTTGATCAGCGGCGCGATTGAAGAAATCGCCTGATCGCGGGCGCGCCGCCCAGCGGGGCTGATCGCCACCATTTTGCGGCGGGCATCGTCCCAATCGGGACGGATATGGATGTAGCCGGCCCATTCCAGCTTGGCCAAAGTGTTGGTCATGGCACCTCGGGTCACGTGAAACGTATTGGCCAGTTGTGCCGGGCTGCGTTCGTCGCCGACAAAGACCAGATGGTTCAGCACCGAGAAATGCGAGATTTCCATGCCCTTGGGCAAAACGCGGCTCAGCCGGTTCCGCAACAGTTGATCGGCGGTCAGGATCTCGCTGAACAGCGTGACCGCCAGGGCATTGTGTTCGTCAGTCATGGCCCGATTCTGGATCAAGGCCCGTCGAAGGGACGGGTATGTGTCAGAGAGGGCACGCGTCGGCGTGCCTCTGTCACAGAACTATCATCCAAATCGAAAAAGTGAATGCCCGGATCGGTGCCTGCGTCGATCAGCACCTCTCCCCACGGGGCCACAACCATGCTGTGACCGTAAGTCTGACGTGTTTTCCCGCGCGTTTTGGGATGGTCACCCGTCTGGGCGGGCGCAAGGACCCAGCAGCCGTTTTCTATGGCCCGTGCGCGCAGCAACGATTCCCAATGCGCCGCCCCGGTGACCGGCGAAAAGGCGGCCGGAACCGTGATGATCCGCGCACCAGCCTGCGCCAAAGTGGCATGCAGATGCGGGAAACGTATATCGTAACAAATGGTCAGCCCAACTTTGCCAAAATCCGTCTCGGCCACCACCGCCGTTGTACCGGGCCGGTAGTTAGCTGATTCGCAAAAGGTCTCGGTTTCGGTAACCTGCACATCAAACATGTGGATTTTGTCATAGCGTGCCGCGATCTGCCCGTTTGGGTCGATCATAAAGGACCGGTTGGCGAACCGGCCATCCGCATCGTGGGTCTTGATCCCCAGCGACCCGATCAACAACCAGACGCCTAGAGCAGCGGCCTGCTCACACAGGCCCTCAAGGGAGATGTCATCTTCTTCTTCCTGCAAAACCTCGCGCTGCCGTGTGGTGCTGTTGGAAACACAGTTTGTCACCTCGGGCGTCAGGATGAACTGTGCGCCTTGCCCGGCGGCCTCGGCCATCATCGAGCGCACCATCTCAAGATTCTGAACCGGATCGTCAGATGAGGTGAGTTGAAGCAGCGCGGTTTTCATCAGGCCGCCAACAGGTTGTCCAGTTTACCCTGCCGCTCGAGATCATACAGATCGTCGCAGCCGCCAACGTGGTCCGTGCCGATGAAAATTTGTGGCACGGTGCGTTTGCCACCCGCGCGTTGTATCATTTCAGGCTTGCGCTTTGGGTGCATCAAGACATCGATTTCCTTGAACTCGACCCCTTTCTGTTTCAGCAGCCGCTTGGCCGCATGACAAAACCCGCATAGCGGCGAGGTATAGATTTCAACCGATTTCATATTCCGTTCCTTCGCGTTTCGCGTAACTTGCCGCGAATTAGGCATCCTTGGCAACGCGCGCCAGTACCAACACGAAAATATGATTCGCCCCCGATGATATGCAAGCCTGTGTACATGCGGCCAGAGTCGCGCCTGAGGTCATCACGTCATCAACCAAAAGAACATCCCGCCCGTGCATTCTGTGACGCCGCTTCGGATGTGCAGAAATCGCATTTTTCAATAATCTGGCCCGCTCCGCCGCAGTTTTACCGTCCAGCACAGGTGTCTTAGCCCGACGTGTCAGCAGATCCGGGCAGGTTTCCAACCCAACCTCTCGCCCAAGATGTTGGGCCAACAGCGCCGATTGGTTGTACCGTCGTTTGATCAGGCGTGACCAATGCAAGGGAACAGGTGCGATCACCATGCCAGGTCTGAACAGCCCGCGACCCGCCTGTGCCATCCACTGCGCAGCGGGCCTAGCCAGCTCTGGCCGGTCACTATGTTTTAGCGCAAGGATCAAAGACCGGGCACGTCCCTGATACAACAATGCCGCGCGCCCATCCCGCCAGGGGCGAGGCGCCTTCAGGCAATCATCACACTCGATTCGGTGGCCGTCTGTACCGCCGGGCAAGGGCATCCCACACCTGTCGCAAACCGTTCCGCCGATAAAGGGCGTATCGCGCCAACACAAAGCGCATAAGCCGAAATCTGATTCGGTCAACTCTCCGCAACTTAAACATCTGGGCGGATAGATTAGTTCGACAGCGGTTTGAACTCGCTGCCAGATGCGATACTTGCGAGCTATGAAACTGCCTGCGTCCACCGCACCCTCTCTGTTTGACCGGTCGGCCCTGACCCTGCGCCGCGCACGTGCGCAGGACGAAGCGCTGTTCCTGCACCGCGCCGCCGTAGACGAAGTGCAGGATCGGCTATCGATGGTTAACAGAACCTTTACGGCACCAGCCATAGTGACGCCTTTCCATCAAATCTGGCAGAGCGTTTTGCCAGACGCGAATATCATTCCGGATGATGAGACATTGGCATTGACCCCCGGCACACATGATTTGGTGATCCATGCCATGGCCTTGCATTGGGCCAACGACCCGGTTGGACAGCTCATCCAATGCAACCGGGCTTTACGTCCTGATGGCTTAATGCTGGTCGTATGTCTGGGCGGAGAAACCCTGCACCAACTGCGCGCCGCACTGGGGCAGGCCGAAATTGCTGTCACGGGTGGGCTTAGCCCTCGCATCGCTCCAATGGCTGAGCTGCGGGATCTGGGATCCCTGCTGCAACGGGCCGGGTTGGCGTTGCCAGTGGCCGATGTAGCCGCGCTGACGGCCGAATACAGGGATCTGTACCATCTGATGCGCGATCTGCGCGCGATGGGCGAAACCAATGTTCTGTCGGATCGCCTAAGAAGGCCCACGAAACGGCAAATCTTTGACCAGGCACAGAAAGCCTATAGCGAACACTTCGCGACGCCAGAAGACCGGCTGCCTGCAACGTTCGAGCTGATCTGCCTGACCGGCTGGTCCCCCGATGAAAGCCAGCCCAAACCCTTGCGCCCTGGGTCTGCCCAGATGCGCCTTGCCGAGGCCCTGAACACAGATGAGGGCAATCTGCCGGATTGACGGCCGGGTTTTTCCCTTTATCTCAGATCAGACCACATAAATTCAGGAAGCCCAATATGTTTGACGCAACCCGCCCCGCACATGCACCCGCCGACCATCCGAAGGTCAAAATGGGGCGCGTTGGGATTCTGCTGGCCAATCTGGGCACTCCGGATGACTACACCTATTGGCCGATGAGACGTTATCTGAACGAGTTTCTTTCAGACCGCCGTGTGATCGACTACCCGGCGTGGAAATGGCAGCCAATCCTGCAGGGCATCATTCTGACCAAGCGCCCTTTCAGCTCGGGCGAGGCCTACAAATCCATTTGGAATCACGATAAGGGCGAAAGCCCGCTGATGACGATCACCAAGGATCAGACCGCAAAACTCCGCGATGCAATGCAAGAGCGTTACGGCGATCAGGTCATCGTGGATTTCTGCATGCGCTACGGCAACCCAGCCACCAAGTCCAAGGTTCGGCAAATGGTGGCCGAAGGCTGCGACCGCATTCTGTTCTTCCCGCTTTATCCGCATTACGCGGGCGCAACGACGGCAACAGCGAACGACCAGTTCTTTCGCTCGTTGATGGAGGAGGCCTGGCAACCCGCCAGCCGCACCGTTCCAGCATACTATGCGGAACCGAGCTATATTGACGCTCTGGCACAATCGGTCAAACGCGCCTATGCCGCAATGAACACCAAGCCGGATACTTTGGTCTGCTCTTACCACGGCATGCCCGAACGCTATTTGCAGCAGGGCGATCCCTACCACTGCCAATGCGTGAAAACGTCAAGATTGCTGAAGGAGCGGCTGGGATGGTCGGACGACCAGATAATCTCGACCTTCCAATCGCGCTTTGGTCCCGAAGAGTGGTTGAAGCCCTATACGGTGGATCACGTGGCTGAACTGGCGCGTCAGGGAAAAAAGAACATAGCCGTCATCGCACCGGCCTTTTCAGCCGATTGCATTGAAACGCTGGAAGAGATCAACGAAGAGATAAAAGAAAGCTTTGAAGAGGCCGGCGGTGAGACATTCAACTATATTCCCTGCCTGAACGACGATGCGCCGCATATCAAAGCGCTCAGCACGATCATTGAAAACAACCTAAGTGGTTGGTTGGACTGACGCGCGCTACAACTAGGCGTGAAAAAAGGCGGTGGATTGCTCCACCGCCTTTTTTCTGAATTTCGCTCGTAGAATTAACCGGCTGCAACAGCTGCGGCAACAACGACCAGCAGAATCAGTGGCAGCAGGATGCCCTGCGAAGAACCCTGTGTTTCTTCTACAACAACAGGTGCCTCAACAACCGGCTCTTCCAGGTTGCCAGCAAAAGCGGTCGAAGCAGCAGCCGTCAGAGCAGCGGCGAGAACGAGTTTTTTCATATTAACCTCCAGAATTTGCGCAATTCCAATATCCGGAACCACACACCTAAGACTTACCTCGTGGCTTTTTTCTAATCAGCATTAAAGCTGGAATGCAATTGCAACTTGAGCGGCAAGCGGCTTCGAGCGCGAAAATGTCGTCAAATTAGCAACACTTGCGTGCCGACCTTCGTCATTGAAAACAACTCGGCGATGTCGTCGTTGAACAAGCCGATGCAGCCGTTGGACGACCGACGCCCAATTTTTCGCGTGTCATGGGTCCCGTGGATACGATAATACTTCCAACCTAAGTACAAAGCGTGCGTTCCCAACGGGTTATCGGGACCCGCTGGAATGAAATCCGGCCATTCAGGGTTTCTTTTCTTCATCGACGGCGTCGGAGCCCAAGTTGGGCCTTCGACCTTGCGGATCACACTTGTACGCCCCCGGCGGGTCATTTCTTCGGTCAATGGTACCGATGAAGGATAAAGTTTGTAGGTTGATTGATCATCTGACCAATAATGCAGCGCACGGGACACGGTATCGACGAGAATGGCACCGTTTCGCGTGTTTGAGAAATAGGGCTGCCACTCGAGCGCTCGGAACCCTGAAACGTTGCGACGTACTGCGGGTTCGTCCTCTGGTGCGGGGCGCAAGGGATCGCCGGGGATGTATTGCGCAATCGCCGGGCTTGCCAATGTTGCCGATGCACCAACAATAAATCCACGGCGGGTTGAAAAGGGAATGCGTTTCCTGACCATGAGAAGCGGTCCTTTGCTATCGCGACATCTGAAATTCGGGGCATTCTATGACCAGAATGCTTCAGTCGCAAACCAAACCGGCAGATTCACGCGACATGTGGCCATTGCGCATTTGCTCAGAACTGTAAGGCACGCTATGCCCTGAGACGACACAATAATCAGGTCAAACATGACGCGTATCGTTTCTTTACTATTGATTTGCTTTGTCGCGCTAGCGGCATGTACCAGCACCGGAACTTCCACAATTGGCCCAGACGGGCGGCCTTTGCCGACTGTTTACAAGATTCGGGGTAACCCCGAAAAGCTGCAATTCCGGATGCTTGATTCGGTGAATGCATTGCGGCAGGCACAGGGTCTGCAAGCTGTTCAGCTAAATGCGCAGCTCAACGCAGCTGCAGCAACGCATTCCAAGGACATGGCCCGACAAAACCGGCCCTGGCACTTCGGCTCGGATGGCTCATCACCCCTGGATCGGGCTGCACGGGTTGGATATTTCGGGACGTTTCTGGGCGAGGCAATCTCAGAAACCTATGAAACGGAGACCGAGACGCTGGCCGCCTGGATGCAGGAACCTGGTCCGCGTTCTGTCATCATGGACGCCAAAGCTACTCAGATGGGGTTTGCCTGGCACCAAGAAGGCGGCGGCAAGATCTGGTGGACGCTTGAAATGGGAACTGGCGGCTGATCAACGCTGCTTGAAGACGACAAAGCCCCCATGTTCTGGGGGCTTTTTTGTTTACGCCGCTTGCATCGACTGCGCTTCGGTCAAAATAGCATAAAGCTTGGTCGGGTCAGGGTTGGCCCTCAGTTTAGCGCAAACTGACGTGTCGCGCAGCGTCCGCGATACCAAAGCCAGCGCTTTGAGATGATCAACACCAGCCTCTTCCGGGGCAAACAGCGAAAAAGCGATATCAACGGGCTGTCGATCCACCGATCCAAAATCGATGGGTTTTTCCAGCATGACGAACACACCTGATACCGTTTCAATTTCGGACAGGCGCGCATGCGGCAGTGCCACACCATGACCCACACCCGTAGGGCCGAGGCTTTCGCGCTCCAGCAGGCAATCAACAACGGCCTGGGCCTCAAGACCCAGTGTCGCTGATGCGACATCACCTATTTCCTGAAACAACCGCTTCTTACTGGAAGCTGCGGACAATACGCGTACTGCCTCGGGCTTCAGTATGCTCGAAAGCTCCATAATCATGCTCCATGACATTGCCCCTGCATTCGCCGGCGCCTGCCTCGCTATCTTTGCCTGTTACGGATCAATCCAGCCGATGTTTCCGTCGTCCCGACGATACACCACGTTCAATCCGTCCTTGTTCTCATTGCGGAACACCAACACCGGGGCGCCAGCCAGTTCCATTTGCATGACAGCTTCACCAACACTCAGCGATGGGATCTTGGTTTCCATCTCAGCCACGATCATGGGCTGCAGAGATTCTGGTTCGTCAGCCGTCCCTGATTCTTCAGACGCGAGGATATAAGAGGACGCACCAAAGAGTTCAACCGGTTCCGAACGATCCTTGTGATGGTCCTTGAGACGGCGCTTATAGCGGCGCAATTGCTTGTCCATCTTTTCACAGCACCCTTCGAACGCCGCGTAGATTTCTGTTGCATGCGCTTTGGCTTGCGCCGTCAGACCAGTCGATAAATGTACTGTAGTTTCGCATACATACTCATGCGCCGAACGGGAAAAGACAACATTGGCGTCCGTGGGGCGCTGGGCATATTTGCCCACAACCTCACCCAACTCGGTCTGCACATGGGTCTGCAGGGCCGCGCCGATGTCGATCTGTTTTCCGCTGATTTGGTAACGCATGTGGTCTCCTTCACATTTCACACCCATTCTGACGTCACGTTACGAGACGTGATTGTTGTTATCGGGTGGGGGGTAAGGGCATGTCCTGCGGTTGTCTGCGGTCACACCCTTCAAAGAAGGGACATCGTGATCCAGTCTGGAACCGAAGAAATGCCATACACCAATTGAGGCAAGAGACGGTGGAAGAGTCAATCAAAACAGGAATGTATATACGCGATTTCCGCCTTGCTCCCGGCGCAATTCCGCGCAAGCTCATGATATCCGGAAATTTTCACCCAAATACACGCGGCGGACATTTTCGTTTTCCACGACTTCCTCTGGCGTACCAGACATCAGCACCTGACCGTCGTGCAAAATATAAGCGCGATCGACAATCTCCAGCGTTTCCCGGACGTTGTGATCGGTGATCAATACGCCGATTCCGCGTTTCTTGAGATCGGCTACAAGGTGGCGAATATCGCCCACACTGATGGGGTCGACCCCCGCAAACGGCTCGTCTAGCAACAGGTACTTCGGGTCGGCGGCGAGACAGCGCGCAATCTCAACGCGGCGGCGCTCCCCCCCGGACAGGGCCAGCGCGGGTGCGCGACGCAGATGTTCGATTGAAAAATCCGACAGCAGCTCTTCCAACCGCTCTTTGCGGCGGTGGGCGTGATCGACGGTAATGTCCAGAACGGCGGCGATGTTGTCTTCAACGCTCATACCGCGGAAAATCGACATCTCCTGCGGTAGGTAGCCGATACCCATGCGCGCGCGTCGGTACATCGGAAGCGTCGTTACGTTTTGCCCGTCCAGCGTTACGGTGCCCGCTTCGGGAAAGACCAGACCGGCCACTGAGTAGAACGTCGTGGTTTTGCCCGAACCGTTGGGCCCTAAGAGTGCAACCACCTCAGATCGGCCAAGCGTCATCGAGACGTCCCGGATCACGGTTTTCTTGCGGTAGGACTTGCGCAGCTTTTCAATTCTGAGCCCAGGATTACCCTCGGCAACTGACAGACTAGGGGTGGCCATCAGTTGTTACCCTGCTGCAGGATCGTCTTGACCCGCCCCGTCATGGTCGCCATGCCGGTCGTCAAATTTGCGTTCATCTGATCGCCGCTGATTATGCTTGGGCCTTGTGTCAGCAACACATTGCCTTTCATAACGATCACACCTGAATCAATCGTGTATTCAGCCCAGTCACCCTCGGCCGCGTCTGGCGGGCTAACCAGAATTACATTTTCTGTAGCTTCCATTCGATCAATGGCCGAACGGTCTTGGTTATAGATGACCAGAACCCGCTCGGCCGTCAGTCGCATTTCACCCTGAATGACGATGACATTGCCCACGAACTCGGCCGATCCGTCCTCTTGATTCACGTTCAGCGTTTCCGACGTCACTTCGACCGGAAGGCTTGGATCGGTCTTCACAGACCCAAAGGCCAGTTGCGTTTCCTGCGCAGTTGCAGAAACGGCACCCGTTACCAGTAAGAAACACAAAAGGACAAAACGAAAATCGAACACAGGTTATCTTTCTGCTTTTTCAGGCTCATATACCAGCTTAACGCCGTCTGTAAAAAGAATATGGACCGGACCATCCTTTTTTTCAGTTCCGAAAGTCATTCGCCCCGCTGAAAAATTGCCGATCACCCCGGTTCCGTTCACCTGCCCCGGCGTATCGCCACGAATTTCATCCAGCGATGTGTTCAGAAGATCCGTGGTAACCAGGATACCGTCGGTTGTGGTGATTACGACATCTCCGACAAACGTCGCCGTCCCCTGGTCTGGTCGTATCAGGCCTGAATTCGAGTCCAGCGTGATCACGCCTCCGTTCAACAGGCCAAAGCGCCCCCGAAACTCGGACGCAGCGGGAACCGATTCTTCCGAACCTTGGGTTGCTTGGGTCGCTTCGATTTGGACGTCTTCGCCTTTGCGAGTCGTTCCACGGTAGTTTGGCTGCGTAACCACCTGGTCTGCCAGACGGGCATCGATTTCTTTCTGAGCAAATGGAACCGACACATTGGTTTCAATGCTGCGGGACAGAAGGAAGACTGTCGACAGCATGATAATAGCCGCTAGCGGCAACAGAACCTTGAAGAACTGAACCATGCGCGAGTATCGGTCCACTGCAGCCTCCCTCAGCCTAAACCGACACGCAGGCAGTCATGGATGTGCAACAAACCCTGCGCCTGGCCTGACGTCTCGGGATCGACCACAAAAAGAGATGTGATTTTTCGGTCGTTCATAATGGCCACTGCTTCTTCGGCCAACGCGCCCGGCGCAATGGTGGTCGGGTTCTGTGTCATGACCTGTTCGGTGGTCTTGTCCAGCAGTCCGTCCATATGACGCCGAAGGTCACCGTCGGTGATAATCCCCATCAGCACGTTTTGTGCATCGGTGACGCCGGCGACACCAAACCCCTTCTGGCTGATCTCGATCAACGCGTCGCTCATCGGGGTGCTTGCCGCTACCAACGGCAGCGCCTGATCAGTGTGCATCAGATCCCGCACGGTGCTAAGCCGCGCCCCCAGCTTACCACCGGGGTGGAACGCGCGAAAATCTTCGGGCTTGAAGTCCCGGTACTTCATTAAAGCAATGGCCAACGCATCGCCCATCGCCAATGTCAGCGTTGTCGAAATCGAAGGCACCATGCCAAACCCGCATGCCTCACCCATCGACGGGATCAACAAATGCACATCTGCCTGTTTCATCAGCGTGCTTTCTGGCTTGCTCGACAATCCGATCAGCGGAATACCGAACCGCCGTGTAAATGCCAAAAGGTTTGCCAGCTCGGGTGCTTCGCCCGAGTTCGAGATGGCAAGCACCACATCCCCCTTGGACACCATGCCCAGATCACCATGGCTGGCTTCGGCAGGGTGCACGAAATACGCAGGCGTTCCGGTACTGGCCAGCGTTGCGGCGATCTTGTGTCCGATATGGCCGGATTTGCCGATGCCGCTGATAATGATGCGACCAGGTGCCTGCAGGATCAGCTGCGCCGCTTCGGCGAAATGCTCGTCCAGACTCTCGGTCAGAATGTCTAGCGCGCGGGCCTCGTCCGTAATGACCTGTCGGGCCGTTCTCAGGAAAGATTCGTTGTCGGTCATGAGTGTGCAAAGATATCCGTTTCGGGCCAACCAGCGAGGTCCAGTTTCGCACGCATCGGCAGGAAATCAAAACAGGCCTGCGCCATCTCGACCCGGCCTTCACGGGCCAGCCGCGCGTTCAGTTCATCCCGCAGGCGATGCAGATACAGCACGTCAGAGGCGGCATAGTCCAGTTGTGCATCGGTCAGGGTTTCAGCCCCCCAATCGCTCATCTGTTGCTGTTTCGAGACATCAACCCCGATCAGCTCCTGACACAGGTTCTTCAGCCCGTGCCGGTCTGTATAGGTCCGGATCAGACGGCTGGCGATCTTGGTGCAATAGACCGGCGCGGCCAAAGCACCAAAGGTATGGTACATCGCGGCAATGTCGAAGCGGCCAAAATGAAACAGCTTCAACACATCCGGGTTTTCCAGCATGGCACACAGGTTGGGCGCAGCGGTTTGCCCCTTTTCCACCTGAACGATATGACTGTTGCCATCCCCGCCCGACATCTGGATGACGCAAAGGCGATCACGATGAGGGTTAAGCCCCATGGTTTCACAATCGATGGCCACTACTGGGCCCATGTCCAACCCGTCGGGAAGGTCGTTTTTGTACAAATGGTTCGCCACGGATTTGTCCTTTGTGCCGTATTGCCCCCGAGATAGGCGGTTTGACCTATAAACTCAACGCCACCCCTTTGACACTGGCCAATCCATGCCTCAGCACTTGCTTTTATCCCTATGGGGGGGATATGGATACCTATGAAAGACAACCCGCACCAATCGCACCCACAAATCGCCGCGCGCCTCAGGCGTGCTCACGGACATTTGGCCAAGGTCATTGCAATGCTCGAAGAGCAGGCCCCCTGTTCCGATATCGCCCAACAGCTGTTTGCGGTCGAAAAAGCGATCGTCAAAGCCAAGCGCGTTTTGATCCATGATCACATCGACCATTGCCTGTCATCAGGCCGGGAAAGCAGTGGGCCCGACATCGAGGATTTCAAAACCATAACGAAGTATCTGTAGCTCATGCTAAGCGTCCTGCGGAACCGGACCTACCGTCACTTGCTGGGCGCCCAAGTCGTTGCTCTTACAGGAACCGGGCTGGCTACAATCGCGCTGGGCCTGTTGGCCTATGATCTGGCCGGGGACGCCGCAGGGATGGTTCTGGGCACCGCTTTGACCATCAAAATGCTGGCTTACGTCGGCATTGCCCCATTGGCCGCCGCCTTTGCCGAGCAACTTGATCGCCGCAAGATGTTGGTTTTTCTGGATCTGGTGCGTGCGGTCGTTGCCTTGTGTTTGCCTTTCGTAACAGAGGTTTGGCAGATTTACGTCCTCATCTTTGTGCTGCAATCCGCATCCGCCGGATTCACCCCGGCATTTCAGGCCACGATCCCCGATGTCCTTCCGGATGAGCGCGACTATACGCGCGCCTTGTCCCTGTCCCGCCTTGCAGTCGATATGGAAAGTCTGCTGAGCCCGATGCTCGCGGCCGCCCTATTGGTCTTTCTCAGCTTTGAGAGCTTGTTCTGGGGCACAAGCCTAGGGTTCGTCGCGTCGGCGGTTCTTGTTGTATCAGTGGCGCTGCCATCGCCCAATGCGATCCGGCGAAAGGGGATCTACGACCGAACAACACGCGGCATTCGCATCTACCTCGCGACTCCGCGTCTGCGTGGACTACTGGCGCTCAGTTGGTCTGCCGCCGCGCTAAGTGCGATGGTCATTGTCAACACGGTGGTCATTGTCCGCACCGATCTGGGCCTGTCCGAAAGCGCGGTCGCCATCGCTTTGGCAGGGTTCGGCGGCGGTTCGATGATAGCAGCCTTTGCATTGCCGTCCCTGTTGGATCAGTTCGAAGATCGCCGGGTCATGTTGACGGGATCTGCGATTGGGATCGCATCGATGGCAACGGCCGCGTTTCTGTCAGTCATGGCCCCTATCACATTGATTCTGCTTACCATTCTGTGGGGTCTCGTTGGCTTTGGGTACGCTGTCACCCTGACTCCATCCGGTCGCCTTTTAACCCGCTCTGCCCCAGCCGAAGATCGCCCGGCCCTGTTCGCCGCGCAGTTCACCCTGTCGCATGCCTGTTGGTTGGTCCTTTATCCGTTGGCGGGTTGGCTGATGACACGATTCGGTGCAACCGTTGCCTTGGCCTGGATGACCAGCGCCGCGATTTTCGGTCTGGTCACAGCAGTGTTGATCTGGCCGCGTTCAGAAAGCCATTCGGCGACACATCAGCCTTGAGCCTTGGCACCGATCTGAAATACACCATTGCGAACCCATGACGGAGACCCCATGGATCAGCTTGACCGCCGCATAATCGCAGCGCTGCAACATAACGCCCGCGAGTCGACTACGAAAATCGCCGCAAGACTGGGCGTGGCACGCACAACTGTGCACGAGCGGATCAGTCGAATGGAAGATCGAGGGGTGATCGCGGGGTACTCGGTTGTTCTGAGCACCCCCGAGGATGCCCCGCGCGTACAGGTTGTTGTTTTGCTGGAAGTACAGCAGAAGGAAACTACGCGTATCATCAAACGGCTTGAAGCGTATCCCGAAGTCAAACGCTGTTTGTCGATCAATGGTGAATTTGACCTGCTACTGTCGGCCGAGGCACCAAGGATCGAAGATCTGGACATTATTGTTGATGAGCTGGCCAAGATTCCGGGCGTGTTGCGCACCAACACCAGCGTTGTGTTCGGCAGGCGAATTGACAGAAAGTGATAGGCCGATAACCGGCTGTAAACCAATGACTGGCTAGCTTGGTCCGGACTGATCAGAATCCCGGACCGGCAGAATGCCAAATCGCAAGTTCCCGTTTTTCCTATTCCTGACGCATGTGTTGATGACACCGGCAGTTTTCGCAATGCCCAACGCCCGCGACGGAATTTGTGATCAAGCCGCCCGGCGGGCGGCTTTGGCCGAAGACGTACCGCTGGATGTTTTGCGTGCCATCGCGCGCGTGGAAACCGGGCGCACCCGCGATGGCAGCCTAGAACCCTGGCCCTGGACCATCAATGTCGAAGGGCAAGGATATTGGTTCACCTCCGAGGTTGAGGCGAAATCCTACGTGTTCAAGATTTTCAAAGCTGGTGTGCGCAGCTTTGACGTCGGATGCTTTCAGATCAACTACCGCTGGCATGGCAAGGCGTTTCGATCCATCGACGCGATGTTTGATCCGGACGAAAACGCCGCCTATGCGGCTGGATTGTTGAAACAACTACATGTCGAACTGGGGTCCTGGCCTGCCGCAGCTGGCGCATACCATTCCCGCACGCAATCACTGGCCGAAGCGTATCGCGGGCGCTTTCAGACCATTCTGGCGCAGCTTGATGGCACCCAGACCACGCAAACCGCTCGGCTATCCCGAGATCCCTTTACCGGTGCCGCCGCCCCTTTGATACCGCTTCACACCGAACAACCCCCGCAAGGGGTGCTGGGCTCCCTGGTGCCAGCGGCAGGAACTGGGACCGCCTTCATCGCCTTCAACTAGGAGCTCTGCGTGCCCAAGTTCGACCCCCGATCCCTGTTTTCACCCACGGTTTTGCTGGCGCTGGCGTTGATGACGATCATCGTGATGATGATCCTGCCGATGCCAGCCTGGGTGCTTGATGTCGGATTGGCGACATCCTTTGCGCTTGCGATCCTGATCTTCACCCTGACGCTGTTCATCGAGCGGCCGTTGGATTTTTCATCATTCCCGACGATCCTGCTGGCGTCGCTGATGCTGCGCCTGTCGCTCAACGTATCGTCCACCAAGCTAATCATCGGGCAAGGTCATACTGGCCCAAATGCGGCGGGTGACGTGATCGAAGGCTTTGCCAATTTCGTCATGGGCGGCAGCATCTTCCTAGGCCTCGTGGTGTTTGGCGTGTTGCTGATCGTGAACTTCATGGTGATCACCAAAGGCGCGGCGCGCATGGCCGAGGTCGGGGCGCGCTTTGCACTGGACGGGATGCCGGGCAAACAGCTGGCCATTGACAGCGACATGTCGGCAGGGGCCATCGATCACCAACAAGCCAAGGAACGGCGCGAACGGGAACAGCAGGAAACCACCTTCTTTGGCTCGCTTGATGGCGCATCCAAATTCGTCAAGGGTGATGCTGTTGCCGGGTTGCTGATCACTCTGTTGAACCTTGTCATGGGTCTGGTGATGGGTGTGATCGTGCACGGCATGCCGGTTTCATCTGCGTTCGAAACCTATGCAATCCTGACCGTCGGCGATGGGCTGGTCTCGCAGATCCCAGCAGTGATCATCTCAATTGCATCGGCCTTGTTATTGGCCCGGGGCGGCACCCAAGGCGCGACGGACAGCGCGATCTTCTCGCAGCTTGGGCGCCATCCAGCGGCATTGGGGACTGTGGCGATGCTGATGGTTCTATTCGCGCTCGTACCCGGTTTGCCGTTTCTGCCCTTTATTCTGGGGGCGACGGTTTTGGGATACGCAGCCTACCACGTCTACCAAAAGCAAAAAGCAGCAGAGGTCGAGGCTCAGGTTCCCGCGACCGAGACTGACATACCCGTATCTCAGGCCATCGGCGATATTCTGGATCTGGATGACGTACATCTAGAATTCGCACCCGATCTGGTCAGCATGGTCTTGAACCAAGGCACAGGACTGGACGCGCGGATCGCCAATATGCGAACCTACGTGGCCTCCAGCTTTGGGTTGATCCTGCCTGAAATTCGCCTGACCGATCGCGCCGATCTGCCAACCGGCACCTATGTGATCAAAGTGCATGGGGTCGAACAGGCGCGCGGCGTGTTGAACCCCGATCTGGTGTTGGCGCTGGTGCAAGATGGGTTGGAACTACTGCCTGATGGCAATGACGTAACCGAACCTGTCTATGGCGCACCTGCACGCTGGATTCTACCCAAGGATCAGGAAGAAGCCGCGCTGAGCGGGGCCACGATCGTGTCGCCTCCGGAAATACTTGCAACGCATTTGCTGGAGATCATAAAACAGAATTTCTCGCGCTTGCTAACCCTGAAATCCCTGCGCCGCTTGTTATCCGAAATGACCCGGCTCAGCGATCCAGTCCGGGCCGAAGCCAATCGCAAACTGCTGGATGAGTTGGTTCCGGCCAAGGTTCCAATTGACACACTACACGCTGTGTTGCGCCTGCTGCTGGATGAACGGGTCTCCATCCGGAACATGGCACTGATTCTGGAAAGCGTGGCCGAAGCACGGCTGACTACAACTCAACCCGAAGGCATCTGCGAGCTGGTCCGACAAAGGCTTGGTTTTCAACTGGTTGCCGATATGAAACGCGAGGACGGCTCGATCCCCTTGATCCAGCTTGCCCCAGAATGGGAGGACACGTTCGCTACCTACCAAATCGATGCTCCGAATGCGGGGTTGGACGTGGCGCTGCCACCTAACTTGTTCAACAAACTTGCTGACGGCGTGGCCGACAGTGTCACACAGTCCGCCGACCACGGCTTGTTTCCGGCCGTCGTGACATCGACCCGTCGCCGCAGGCTACTTCGTACAATCATGCACGCCCGTGGCATGTCCAACCCGGTACTGTCATTCGAGGAAATCGGGATTGAAGCCCGACCTGCCCTCGTCGGAACGGTGCCCGCGTGATTGCTCTGCCGCCCGAGTTATTACAACAACTGGGAGGTGGGCTATGGCAGCTATTCGCTGTATTTTTACGAGTATCCGCATTGGTTTCACTGCTGCCCGCCTTCGGCGAGCGCAGCATTCCGGTACGCGTCAAGCTTGGCCTTTCCGTAGCGTTTACGTTGATCATTTTACCCGCCATACGCCCGCCTGATTTTGCACCTGGCTTTTTGCAGATCGTGCGTCTTGTTGGGACCGAAGTCTTGGTCGGGATGGCTCTCGGAATGGGGCTGCGACTATTTGTTTTGGCACTACAGACCGCTGGATCCGTCGCGGCTCAATCTACATCGCTTTCGCAACTGCTGGGCGGGGCAGCGGCTGACCCAGTGCCCGCGATGGGCTATCTTCTGACGCTGGCGGGATTGGCTTTGGCAACCTTGTTAGGCCTGCACATTCAGGCCGCACGGTTCCTGATTAACAGTTACATGCTTTTTCCGATGGGAACCGTTCCAGCCGCACCAGACTTGTCCCAATGGGGCGTTCAGCAGATATCGCACAGCTTCAGTCTCGCCTTCGCCCTTGCTATGCCATTTGTCATAGCCTCACTGATCTACAATCTGGCGCTGGGGGTCATTAACCGGGCAATGCCGCAACTGATGGTAGCTTTCGTCGGTGCGCCTGCGATCACGTTCGCAGGTCTATTTCTTCTATTCGCAGGCACCCCTCTGATCCTGTCGGTTTGGGCCGACGACCTGTTCGCGTTCATTAACAATCCAGTTGGCCCAGCAAGATGAGCGCATCGGATGACGACGGCGATAAGCCCTTTGATCCCACGCCGCAAAAGCTGCAAAAAGCACGGGAAAAAGGCGAGGTTGCCAAATCCAGCGACCTTTCGGTCGTCGCGGGATACACAGGTTTGCTGATCGCACTTTTGATGGCCGGCCAATACACGGCAGAACATCTGGGCACCCTGTTTGCCGTATTACTGGATCAATCGGATGAGATTGCGCAATTGGTTTCGACCGGCCCGGTTGACGCTCCGGTCGCTGGGATGCTTAAAAATGCGTTGATCCCGGTGGCATTATTGTTTGCCCTGCCCGCCGCTGCAGTCCTGCTGAGCCTGATTGCGCAGCGCGCCCTGATCTTTGCACCCAGTAAGTTACAACCCAAACTGTCGCGTATATCCATTCCCTCGAACGCCAAAAACAAGTTCGGTCGAGGAGGGTTGTTCGAGTTTGCCAAAAGCTCGGTCAAACTTGTTATCTACAGCATATCGTTGGCTATTTTCCTCAAGGCGAATCTGACCGAAATCCTCTCGGCCAGCGCTGCGCCAGCAAAATCGTCGATTTTGTTGATGATGAACCTGCTGTTTCGCTTCCTGTTCATCGTCATCACTATAGCGCTTGCAATTGGTGTTGTGGACTATCTTTGGCAATATGCCGAGCACATGCGTAAGAATCGTATGTCGCGTAAGGAAATCCAAGACGAAACAAAAGACGCCGAAGGCGATCCGCACGTCAAACAAAGCCGCCGTCAACGCGCGCACGAGATTGCAACCAATCAGATGATGGCCGACGTGCCCGATGCGGATGTGGTGATCGTCAACCCCACCCATTATTCCGTCGCGCTCAGATGGTCACGCGCGATGGGCACTGCACCGGTATGCGTCGCAAAGGGCGTGGATGAAGTTGCCGCAGCCATCCGTTCAGCCGCCGGGCAAGCCGATGTGCCCATTCATTCCGACCCACCCACTGCACGCGCCCTGCACGCGACAGTGGAAATCGGTCAGGAAATCGCTGAAGAGCACTATCGTGCGGTGGCCGCAGCAATTCGTTTCGCAGAAACCATGCGGAAGCGTGCAAAGGAACGGATCAGATGAAGTACTCCAAACTGTCGGACCTCAGAAGCGTAACGGAGGCAGTATTCCAGAAACAATTTCAAACGCTACGCCCGCTTCTAGAGGCAGAAGCCACAATTCAGCGGCAACTGGCTAGTCTGGGTGCACAAGTCAGTCAGGCGCGTCGGGACGGGCCTCAGGCTGAAGGGTACACGATTACAGGGGCCGAGATGCTGTGGCAGGGATGGGAGTCGTCTACCCGCCGGCAGTTGAACTTGGATCTTGCTCGATTGAGGGCTCAACAACGCGAACAACTTAACGCGCTGAAGGCCGCATTTGGGCGCAAAGAAGCCGTTTCCAGTCTGTCCTCAGCCTTACTGAAAGACCATCGACGGGACGTCGCCAAAAAACAGTCGAACTATTAAGAGCGCCAAATGCGCCCTGGATCAGATGCGACGCTTACGAGTCCTGGCGATTGATGCTCATGATCAGGACCTGAGAAACACTGTCACCCAAATCCTTGCGCGCCACCTCTAGCAAAGCCTTGCGCAAAACGCCCAGATTGCCCGACTCGGTGAACCTACCGTTAAACCCGCCGATATTTGCATGATCAAATATCACTTGCAGAAAAGCGTCCCGCAGTTTTGGTTCGATAGAGTAAAATGCCTCGGTAATGGCAGGGTCGGCTTCCAGACTCAGCGTCATGGTGACCATTGCAGCGATTTTGTCATCCTCGACAACCGGCACCACAAATTGCTTCGTCATCTTAAGGTATTCAAACCCGCGCTCACCGTCCTTTTCAGTGGGTTTCTTGGGCTTAGCTTTCTTGTCTTCAGACTCTTTTGTTTCTCTATCTGCCTCGTTTGCTTCGGGCGCGCCCTCCGGTGCCTTGGCCGGAGCCAGGACGACTCCGGCGCCAATCCCTACACCAAGCCCGACGGACAAAAAGACAACAGGCACCATCAACTTGATCACGTCCGCACCTCAGAATGGTAAAAGAGAATCAAGGACTTGTTGGCCGTATCGCGGTTGCTGCACGTCTGTGATTTGCCCCCGACCACCATAAGACACGCGAGCCGATGCGATTTTGTCATAGGTGATCTCATTCTTGCGCGAGATGTCTTGCGGACGGACGTATCCGGCGACCAGCAGCTCTCGCAGTTCAAAATTTACTCGCAACTCCTGTGAACCGGAAATTGATAAAACCCCGTTTGGCAACACGTCTAGTACAGTTGCCGCGACGCGCAATGTCAGTTTTTCGTTGCGTCTAACCGATCCTCGTCCTGAGCTTGATGCGCCGGACTCGATTGACACGGCTTCATCCAACGACGCGCCGTCGGGCAAATGCTCTTGCACGCGCTGCGGCAATCCGAACAAGCCGGGCACCTCAAGGCTCTCAGATCCAGCGCGTGATCGGCTTGTTCTGTTCGAAATCTCGGCCTTTTCATCCAGTTCGATGACAACTGTCAGGATGTCCCCCTTCTTGATAGCTCTTTGGTCGCCCAACAAGGATTGCTGCCCGCCACTCCAGAGCGAGGATTTGTCGACCGAGCGCTGAGTTTGGGTATGCAGGGGCAAACCCGGCCACAGCATCGCAACCTGTTCCGGCGAGTCCTCGTTGGGCGTAAAGCTTGGCGCTTTGCCAAGATGATCCAGCCGACCGCAAGCGGACACTGCTAAGACTGCGAGCAAAATTGGTTTTGACAGTTCAAACATTAGTTTACCTCGACTTGGCCATCGGGCCGGATATGGCCGGTCACGGTCGTTCGGGACGAAAGATTCATCACGCGAATACGGTCACCGACCGCCCCGCGCCCTAGTGCGCGACCTTCAGCGGTGATCGACAAGGGCCGGCGGTTGAACACCAACAGGACCAGATCATTGCGATCAACGATGGCGGGCGGGCCCACGTCGCTGTCCCGAATTGGTCGCCCTGGATACAGTGCCACTCGGGCCTCTTGCCCGATCAAATCCTGAGGGTTCGTAATCGCGCCGGAGGCATTCGTGGCTTTCATGTCGAGATCGGTCACCGAAATTATCTCTTTCGCACGAATGGTTCGGTTGGATACGACCATTTCGGCATGCGCCGCCACAGGCATTGCCAACGCAAGCGTCAGGTAAAGGAACCGCATCACCGCACCTGTGTTGTTGCGCTCATCATCTGATCAACGGCTGAAATGACCTTGGCGTTCATTTCGTAACCGCGTTGCGCTTCGATCAGTTCGGTCACTTCGCGCACGGCATCAACTGAGCTGTCTTCAAGATATCCCTGTCGCAACGTCCCCAGCCCATCTTCACCCGGAAGGCCCAAAACCGGCGCGCCGGACGCTTCGGTTTCCTTGAACAGGTTGCTGCCGATTGCCTCAAGACCCTTTGCATTCGAAAAACTCGCCAGCGTGAATTCACCCAGCAACTGACCTTCCGGCGCGTCATCAAAATAAGCGTAGACTTCACCAGACGCGTTGATCGAAATGGACCGCGCGTCATCGGGTATGGTGATTTCCGGAGCAACGGCAAACCCGTCGGAGGTCACAATAAGCCCGTCAGCAGATCGTTTCAGGCTGCCATCACGCGTGTAAGCGGATTGACCGCTTGGCAGCGCCACTTCCAGATACCCGCGCCCCTCGATGGCGACATCAAGATCACTGCCGGTAGCCGACAGACCTCCCTGGGCCAGCTGTACGGTCACTGCGGCAGGACGAACGCCAAGACCCAGTTGAATGCCAGTTGGCAAAACCGTTCCGTCCGAGGCGTTAACGGCTCCCGCACGGGCCAGTTGCTGATAATGCAAATCGGCAAATTCAGCACGGCGTGCATTGTACCCAGTGGTGTTCATGTTCGCCAAGTTGTTCGAGATCGTCTCGACCCGCATCTGCTGTGCGGTCATGCCCGTGGCCGCGATTTTCAAAGCTCGCATTTCGAATTCTCCTTAAACTATCAGCGCATCAAAGCCTTCAAAGCACCGCGCACGCGTTCGTCTTCGGTTTCCAGAAAGCTCTGACCCAGCTCATAGGCGCGTTGAATTTCAATCAGACGCGTGACCTGATGCATGGCGTTGACGTTTGAGCCTTCGAGAAACCGATGCAAAACAACAGGCTCATCAACGGCTTGCACGTCTCCTTCCGGGCGGAACCGGGTATTGCCTTCGCGCACCAGATCCTTTGGTTCATCGACCCGGTAGACCCCGATCTGGCCCAAAAGCTGACCATTCACGCTGAGTGTCCCATCGCTGCCGATATCAATCGAAGCCGCGTCCGGTGGTATGAAGACCGGAGACCCGTTACTATCCAGAACACGTGATCCATCTGCCGCCACCAGATCGCCTTCGGCATTGGGTGTGAAGCTACCCGCACGCGTCAGGCGGTTGCCTTTTGGCGTTTCGACCATGAAAAACCCGTCGCCCTCGATGGCGAAATCGAACGAACCACCTGTTTCGATCAAAACGCCCTGTTGCAGCGATGTATTGCGCGCTTCGGCGCGGCTCATGGACAGGGACGGATTGTTCGGCACATCGCGAATGAACTCTGAAAACACCAATCCTTGCTGGCGGTATCCGGTGGTGTTGGCATTGGCGATATTGTTCGCAACCAACCGCATTTCATTCATCAGCCCGGATTGGCGGGACAGGGTGACATAGGCGGTGTCCATCAGCGGCCTCCTGCAATCAGTGGAACAAGTGTCCTGGTGAAAAACGTGACAAGTGTCTGGGTCATGAAGCCCATCGACATCCAGAAAACGATGACGATGGCGATCAGTTTTGGAACGAAGGTCAGGGTCATTTCCTGCACCGATGTCAGGGCCTGAAACAGGCCTACGACAAGGCCGGAAATCAGCGCCACCGCCAGGATCGGAACCGAGGTGATGACCGCAATCCACAAAGCCTGTCGCACGATGTCATAGAAGAGGCCTTCGCTCAGCATCTCTCAGACCGGCATCCGCAAGATTTCCTGGTAAGCTTCGACCACTTTGTTGCGCACAATGACAACTGTCTCGACGGCCAGTTCGGTATGGGCAAGCGCCTGAACCAAAGCATGCGGATCGGCCTGTCCTGTCATCGCTGTTTCGGCCATTTGCTCGCTGTGTTTCAAGGTTGCCGCAAAATCCTGAAAGGTCGAGCGCATTCCCTGCGCCATACCGCCTTGTTCGGGGTCGGCCTGCGTTGCAGGGCGCGCAAACGCATAGTTCTGCGCAGCTGTCAGAGATCGGATATCCATTCTGGTTTTCCTTTACTTTCTAAGTAGTTCCATCAGACTCGACGACATCTGCCGCGTCTGATCGAACATTTTGAGATTGGCCTCATAGCTGCGCTGAGCTTCGCGCGCGTCGGCGATTTCAATCATCAAATCGACATTCGACCCCAGATAATGACCGCTTTCATCGGCCATAGGATGGCCTGGGTCGTGAATGCGGTTTAGGTCGCGCCGGTCCAATTTGACTTGACCGGTCTGAACCATCGCCTTGCCGTCTTTCTGCACCATTTCAAACGGGACGGTTTTGCGTCGGTACCCCGGTGTGTCTGCATTCGAGATATTCTCGGAAACGTGTCGCAAACGCGCTGCTTGTGCACGCAATGCGCTGGCCGAGGCGGATAGGGAATGGGAAAAATCGCTCATGCCATATGCCCTTTACCCGCGACCCAAACTGGTTCGAATGATCCCGATAGACGAACGATAGATGGCTATGGCGCGGTCGTGCTGGCGTTTGACTTCGACCGCCTTCAACATCTCTTCTTCCAGCGAGATGCCGTTGCCATTGGGATCGCTCGACGGGTTGGCCACATATTCGGCCCATGTCTGCCCCGCCTGGCCAACGCCATTCAGATGGCCCTGCCGGGTTGCGGTCATGGCCGTCTGCCGATCTGTATTATCGAATGCTTTTTGAAAAGCCTCGATATCGCGCGGCTGATAGCCCGGGGTATCTGCATTGGCCATGTTGCGCGATATGACGGCTTGCCGTTGTCCGGCATGGGTTGCCATTGCGTGCGCTGTCTTAAAGACGTTCAGGTCATAGAACATCGGGGCTTCTCCCTCGATCAATTTCAATCAAGGCTTAACCCCGATTCCTTTAGAAACAGTTTTCAGAACTCAGTTGGAGACCCCACAATGTCCGAACTCGACCCGATGCTTCTGAAATGTGAATTCAACAGGATGACTGCGGTTCGCCATGTCGGGCTTGTCTCAGGCGTTGCGCATGGCGTGATTGAAATCAGCGGTTTGACCAAACAGGCCCGGATCGGTGACTTGCTGACCTTGCAGCGTGGCTCCAGCCCCGATCTGGCTGGTGAGGTGCTACATGTCGGCGCCAATCACATCCATATGATGCCCAACTCTGCCCCAGACGGGGTTAGCTTGGGGGATCGGGTATGCCTTGAGCCGTCACCCGATTTTGCACCCGGAATGCACTGGTTGGGACGCGTGATTGACCCGTTTGGCAATGCTCTGGACGGCAAGCCATTGTTAAACGGTGGGCAGGACCGGAACATCCAGCAAGCGCCGCCCCCCGCCGTTCGGCGCAAACCTTTGGGCGAGCGTATGGCGACCGGGCTGGCGGTGCTCAACACCATGTTACCCATCGTGCGCGGGCAGCGGATTGGCCTGTTCGCGGGGTCCGGTGTCGGGAAATCCACGCTTTTAGCGACGTTGGCGCGATCAATGCAGGCAGATGTTGTTGTGGTCGCCTTGATTGGCGAGCGTGGACGCGAAGTGAACGAATTTGTGACCCGCGCATTGGGCCCCGAAACCATGAAACACTCGGTGGTTGTGGCCGCCACGTCAGACCAGTCTGCGCTAGCCCGAAGGCGCTGTGCATGGTCCGCAATGTCTTTGGCCGAGTACTTGCGTGATCAGGGCATGCACGTGTTGCTGTTGGCAGATTCGGTCACACGCTTTGCCGAAGCGCATCGGGAAATCGCTGTGGCGATGGGCGAATCGCCATCGCTGCGTGGGTTTCCCCCTTCGGTCACTCCGCTAATCGCCAACCTGTGCGAACGCGCCGGGCCCGGAACACAGGATCAAGGTGACATCACAGCCGTATTCAGTGTCTTGGTCGCCGGATCGGATATGGATGAACCCGTCGCGGATATGTTGCGAGGCGTTCTGGACGGGCACATCGTCCTGAGCCGGGACATTGCCGAGCGCGGGCGTTTCCCGGCCATCGACCTCAGCCGCTCTGTGTCGCGCAGCTTGCCTGGCGCGGCCTCAGAAGCCGAAAACAAGATAATCGCGGAAACGCGGAAACTGGTCGGCAGCTACGAGCAATCCGAAGTGATGATCAAAGCCGGACTTTATTCCGAGGGCGCAGATCCTTTGCTGGATCAAGCCGTGCGCGTGCATAACGAGTTGGATAGCTTCTTTGGCAAAGCGGATGCCGAGGGGGTCGAAAACAGCTTTAGTCATCTCTCGCTGATTCTGCGCCGCGCAACAGCGGGCTTGCCGCGATAACTGGATATCCAGACAGTTTTAAGTGTTAAGGCCACCTTAAGGCCCATGCTGCTACTCCAGTAGCTGGGTGATAAAAGGTGGTGGAGATGGGTGCGCAATCCAATGCGGCGCCAATCATCATCAAGAAGAAGCGTGTATCGGGTGGCGATGGCCATCACGGTGGCGCGTGGAAAGTCGCATATGCGGACTTTGTAACGGCCATGATGGCCTTCTTCATGTTGATGTGGCTGCTGAACGCAACGACCGAAACGCAACGCAAGGGGCTGGCGGATTACTTTTCGCCAACCATTCCGGTCAGCGCTGATTCCGGCGGTGGCGATGGCGCCTTTGGCGGCGACAATATGTTTTCTGAACAAACGCTGGCCATGAACGGCAAAGGTGCGACTAGGCGCAACCCGACCAGATCTCATCAGGCATGGGGATCGACAGGTGTTGATGCCGCGGGCGGTGGGAAGGACGCGGTGCAGGACTTCACATCGCTTGAGGCTCAGCTGTTGGGTCGTACAGGCGAAAGCGAGGTGTCGGACAAAATCCTCAAACACATCGTCACGCGGGTCACGGACGAAGGTCTGGTGGTCGAGCTATTTGATACTGACGATCAGCCCCTTTTCGAATCGGGCACCGACACACCTACGCCACTCATGCGTGCGCTGGCGTTGCTGATTGCACGGTCTTCGGATCTGGTGACAAACCCCATCGCAGTCGAAGGTCATGTCAAAGCGTCGCCCGTTGTTCTGGCCCGCAATCCTGCCTGGGATCTTTCCACCGCCCGGGCGCAGATTGTACGTCAGATGCTGCAGGACAAGGGCGTTGTCGCCGAACGCCTGAACCGCGTGACCGGACACGCAGACCGAGAGCTGTTCAGTCAAGATCCAATGGCCACCCGCAACAACCGGATCGAGGTCATTTTTCTGCGCGCGCCCTAAAGGATAGAACGCATTTTACCTGTTAGCGCGCTGTTAAGGGGCAGCGCG
The DNA here is from genome assembly GCF_947489545.1 of uncultured Ruegeria sp. Classification (NCBI taxonomy): domain Bacteria; kingdom Pseudomonadati; phylum Pseudomonadota; class Alphaproteobacteria; order Rhodobacterales; family Roseobacteraceae; genus Ruegeria; species uncultured Ruegeria sp. The sequence continues at coordinate 83,050 of NZ_CANLDZ010000012.1, forward strand.
TTACCTGTTGCATCAAAGATTGACGCAACAGAAGGGCGTGCCAATGACAATTTCCTCTTCGCTGAATGCCGGTGTCGCCGCATTGAAGGCCAACGCAAACAGGCTGGCCACGATTTCCGACAACATCGCGAACTCGTCGACATTTGGCTACAAGCGGGTCGAGACGGATTTTCATTCCATGGTCACGTCCGGCCAGGGGGGCAGCTATTCGGCAGGGGGTGTCAGAACAACAAGCCAACGCCTGATCGATCAGCGTGGCTCTCTCGTCACAACCAACAACTCCACCGATCTGGCGGTTCGCGGACGCGGTATGATTCCGGTGCGCCCCAGTTCGCAGATTGCGGCTGGTTCGAACGAAATGCTGCTGACCACGACGGGGTCGTTCCGCACCAATGAAGAAGGGTACCTGGTAACCGAATCCGGCCTTGTCCTGCTGGGATGGCGCGCCGCTGCGGATGGATCGATCCCCGCCGTTCCGCGGGACACGCCGGCAGCGCTTGAGCCCGTGCAACTCAGCGTAAATCAGTTATCAGGCGCGCCGACCACACGGATGAACTTGCGGATGAACCTACCCGCAACCGCAACAGATGCCGGCGCGCCCGGCGATACGCAGCCGCTGTCTGTCGAATATTTCGACAATCTGGGCAAATCAGAAAGCGTAGATATCGAACTGGTTCCCACGGTCCCCGCAACCGGAAGCAGTAACGAATGGACGATGATCATGCGCGATTCGGCATCGGGCGGTGCGATCATTGGTGAATACACGCTGACCTTTACCGATAGCCGAACCGCCGGCGGTACCCTTGCAAGCGTGACTGCGGTGTCAGGTGGCGCGTACGACCCGGCCACCGGCAGTGTTGTCGTCAACGTTGCCGGTGGCCCCATGGAGGTTAACATTGGCACGATCGGTGATGCTGATGGCATAACTCAGCTGTCCGATACCTTTGCGCCTGTTTCGATCACCCGCGATGGCTCGGCCGTTGGAACCATGACCAGCGTTCAGGTCGACGAAAACGGCTATGTCTATGCGTTCTACGATACAGGTGTCAGCCGCCGCATGTTTCAGATTCCTCTGGCAGATGTTCCCAATCCGAACGGCCTGACCGCGCTTGACAGTCAAACTTACGCACCATCTCGGGAAAGCGGCACCTTTTTTCTTTGGAACGCAGGCGAAGGCCCGACCGGCGATCTGGTGTCTTTCGCCCGCGAAGAGTCAACCACCGATGTCGCGACCGAGCTGACCGCGTTGATTCAGACGCAGCGCGCGTATTCCTCCAGCGCGACGGTGATCAAAACCGTCGATGAGATGCTGCAGGAAACGACAAACATCAAACGCTGAACTGGGTTCTGAAAACGGGAAAGGAGCGGTCTGATGAACATGTCGACGGCGTTGAACAACGCATTGAGCGGGCTAACGGCAGCCAGTCGCGGGGCCGCAGTGGTGTCAGGGAACATCGCCAATGCTCTGACGCCGGGCTATGCGCGCCGATCCCTTGAACTGACAACCAGTCCAATTTCGGGCAACGGCGTACGTACCGTTGGGGTGATACGTCATCAGGATCCTGTCTTGACCGCCAACCGGCGCGTAACCGATGCAGATCTGGCGCGACAAACGGCAGTTTCAGACTTTCACTCACGGTTCGAAGGGTTGGTTGGATCACCTGAGGATGCAACCTCTCTGGCCGCCCGCTTATCATCTTTCGACGGGAGCCTGATCACGGCTGCCAGTTTGCCCGACTCGGCCGAACGTCTTGACCAAGCCGCACGAACAGGGCGTGACCTTGCAAACAGTTTGAACATCGCGTCCGAGGGAGTTCGAAAAGCACGTTCGGATGCAGATCGAAAGATCGGAGCGCAGGTCGACAACCTGAACCGTGACCTCAAGGATATCGAAGACCTGAACGCCAGGATTACTGCCGTCCAAAACTCGGGCGGCGATATCGGGGCCTTGCAGGATCAGCGGCAAATCCTGATTGATCAGGTTAACGAATTGGTTCCGGTCAACGTGGTCGCAAGGGCAAATGATCAAGTGTCTCTCTACTCTGTCGGCGGCTTGATCCTTTTGGAGGGCAAAGCTGCGGAGTTTTCGTTTTCAACAACCGGCGACACGAAACCGCATATGACCGTTGCAAATGGGCTGTTGTCCGGGCTGGAAATGAATGGCAAACCCGTGCGCATAAGCGGCGACTCCGCCCAGATCCGCGGCGGCGCATTGGCAGCCCAATTCACCATACGCGATGACTTGTCGGTCGAAGCGCAGAGCCAGTTGGACAGCGTTGCCCGCGATCTGATCGAACGGTTTGAGACACCGGGGTTGGATCCTACAGCGCTTGCTACCGATCCTGGTCTTTTTACCGATGACGGCAATCGGTTTGATGTGGCGTTCCTGCCCGGGCTGGCATCACGTATTTCTCTCAATTCCATTGTTGATCCAGATGCGGGCGGAGACAGTTGGAAGTTGCGGGTCGGATTGAGTGCCGCCGGACCCGGCGACCCCGGAGATTCCGCGCAATTACAAGCCTTCGGCGCAATTCTCAGCGATGCTCGGCCGGTATCTGGATCCGTGTTCGGAACCGGCGATATGCGCGCCGCCGAGGTCACCCAGGCGTTGCTGTCGAAAGCCGGGGCAAATGCCCACGCGGCAGATCAACGCAAAACCTTCGCAAATGGCGCGCGATTACAAATGGCGCAGATCGAGGCAGAGCAAGGCGTGGATACAGATCAGGAATTGCAGCGCCTGATGCAGATCGAACAAACATATGCTGCAAATGCGCGAGTCATCACAGTTGTTGATGAGCTTCTACAAACCCTTCTGAGGCTGTGATCATGAATTTGACTGCCATGGGTGATCTTGCACGTGGACTGACGCTTCGGTCTCGTGCGACGGAAATCAAAACCCAGATTGAAACACTGTCTTACGAAATGTCATCGGGCAAGGTGCAGGACGTCTCTGGGCGGTTGGGCGGTGACTATTCTCAGATCCTCGATCTGGATCGCAACCTTGCCCGGCTCGATGCGTTCAAAATCGCTACATCCGAAGCTGGTCTGTTTACGGATGTCATGCAGCAAAGCCTGACGACATTCGATACTTCGGTTGGTGAAGTTTCCTCATCCCTATTGGCATTCGGTACGGCGAAACACACGGTCACGCATGAGCAGGCATCGGTCCAGGCCCGTAATGAGCTTGATACAATGATGTCGGCTCTGAATACACGAGTAGGCGGGCGCAGCCTGTATTCCGGAGTGGCGACGGATGTCTCGCCATTGTCATCTACCAACACACTCCTGGCTGCGCTTGAGGCTGAATTGACAGGCCTTACGACTGTTACCGATATACGTGCGGCGGCCGAGAACTGGTTCAACGATCCTGCCGGATTTGACGCGGTCATCTATCAAGGTTCAGATACGCCGCTAGCATCAATGCAAGTCTCTGAGAACGAGCGTATCTCGATCCCGATTACAGCAACCAACCCGGCGTTCAAGGCAGCGCTGCGGGACACGGCAGTGGCCGCTCTTGTCTCGGACAATGCACTTGCTTTGGGTACGGATCAACGCACCATCCTGTTTACGCAATTGGGTGTCGATCTTGCCAATGCAAAAGATGAAACGGTCAAGCTTAGGGCCGAAGTCGGCGCTGCAGAAGCGCGCGTTGAAGAGGCTGCCACCCGCAATTCGGCGGCGCGCACCAGCCTGGAATACAGTCGAAACCAACTGATCGCGGCCGATCCATATGAAACCGCTGCAAAGTTGCAGGCCGTACAGTTTCAACTGGAAAGCCTGTATTCCGTGACGGTTCGAAATGCGAACCTGTCACTGGTGAATTTCCTGAGATGAAAGTTCTTCTTTGCCTTCTCCTACTTCTTCCCGGCTTGGCGTCCGCTGGCACGATCCGGTTGAAGGACCTGGTGAACTTCGATGGCGTACGGGGCAACGATCTTGTCGGGTATGGTCTAGTTGTTGGTCTTAACGGTACTGGTGACGGGCTTCGCAATTCGCCGTTCACCGAAGAAATCATGTCCAACATCCTCGAACGCTTGGGGGTCAACGTCACAGGTGAAGATTTCCGCCCTAAAAACGTGGCGGCAGTGCTGGTGACAGCCAGCTTGCCGCCATTTGCCCGGCTTGGAGGTCAGATTGACGTCACAGTGTCGGCCATTGGCGATTCCAACAGTTTGTTGGGTGGGACGCTGATTATGACACCGCTGAACGCAGCCGACGGTCAGATTTATGCGGTGGCCCAAGGCACAGTCCTGGCTGGTGGTGCGGTCGCCGAAGGCGAAGCAGCATCTGTTGTCCGTGGTGTGCCAACATCTGGCGTGATCCCATCTGGTGCCCGTGTCGAACGCGAGATTGATTTTGATCTTTCGAGCCTGTCTCAGATGCGACTCGCCCTACGAGAACCCGATTTCACAACCGCCGGTCGGATTGAGACCGCCATAAACCGGGAATTCAACCGCGCGGTCGCAATCATGCGCGATTCCGGAACAGTCGAGCTGAACATTGCAGCCACACAATCCGTTTCAACCGCCCATGCCATCGGGCGTATAGAAAATATCTTGGTTGAGCCCGAGACCAAGGCACGGGTGGTGGTCGATCAACGATCAGGCACCATCGTCATGGGGCAAGAGGTTCGCATATCACGCGTTGCAGTGTCGCAGGGCAACCTGACCCTGACAGTCGAAGAAGCCCCGATCGCCGTCCAGCCTAACCCATTTGCACGGGGCGAAACTGTTGTTGTGCCCAGAACAATCGCAGGTATCGAGGAAGAAGAAGGGACCGGTCTCGCCGAAATACCCGAGGCTGCCACTTTGTCCGAAGTGGTGGCAGGGCTGAATGCCTTAGGTGTTTCCCCGCGCGACATGATCGATATTCTGAAAACGATCAAAGCCGCTGGCGCCTTGCACGCGGAATTCATCGTTAGATGACGGCAGCTCTAAAACCCTAACGGTCATCAATGCTTCGCCGATCACGTCGCCTGGCCTATTTGGACTTCCAGCTGTCTAGCCAACGGCGAAATCTACTACGTCGCTCTTCAATCGCGTCGCCCGCCGCGTAAAACCCATCTTCCACATTCTCAAGCATCGGATCGATTCGAGCCTGCCTGAACCTGCGCCACCGGACCCAAATGGCCCAGACCAAAGCGGCAAAAACCGTCAGGAAGATGATATTGAACCAGGGGATTAGCCGTACATCCGGCCCATCGACGTGTTTGATGAAAATCGCATTGGGGAATATCGACATGAACTCATTACGCCACCCATAGTGGGTGATCGCAACCCAATCCGGGTCATCTTTAGTCGATTTTGCGTCATTGGCCTCGGTATACAGATTGGCTGTGTCGAATTTGAAATAGAATGGCCAACCCCAACCGGTGTCTTCGTTGCGATACACAATAGGTTTGCCGTTGGCCCGCACCGCCTGAATGAACTGAACATCCCGATTGGACAAGCTGGCGGATTGGTCTTCGGGTTCTGACCAGAAGATCCGAGTCCAGTCGTTCAGGTCCTGACGTTCCTCATAGGTATTTACGATCCGCACGATGTCGCGCTGCGGCAACGCGTATTGCAGGATCACGGCAATCGCGCCCCAGAAGATAATAATGAACGCCCATTTCACATAGGCCATGCCGTATTCCTCACATGTAATTCACAATATAGATCAGCGCGCCAATCGCCACCCAAGGTACAACATAGACACCCAGGATCAGTTTGCGACGGAACGAATTGTCATAGACGTGCAACCCGCGCTCGACAAAAGCTCCCTTATTGCCGCTCTTGCCCTTCTCGTCCCACCAGGTTTCAAGCTTCTGACGCCGAACACTGCGCGAATACAGAGACAGCGCGAAATAAGCGATGGTCTGGATGACCAGCAGGATCAAAAACAGGCGCAACGCTCCGAACATATCAACTCTTCCTTACTGAACCCCAGGGGCCAACACGGGCAATCACCGCATCGCTGACCCGGTCTTCGCCGCTCATATCGGGTTCATGGCCAAACAGCGCAGCACGGGCACCCGATTTGTCCACCTGATACTCGCGCGCGAGGAAGTCGGCAACATAGGCTTTCTTGGTCTCGGGCCATGAACCATAGGTCCGATAGAAAAGTTCCTTGTGGCAGATGAACAACTGACGCGGGTCCATCGGCGCAAGCTCGGCCAGCAGCATGTTCACCAGATCACGGTTTGGGGTGTCTGCCGCGCGCAACGTGTAAAAATAGGCCGGATGATCCGAGGTGATGCGCGGCCAGCGCCCGCCGTCGGTCGCCCAACGCTGCAGCTGCGCCAGCCCATGATAAGCCTCGGGCAAACGATCCGCGTGGTTACGTGCCAGACGCCGCATGTCGCTTCGGTCCAGCCCGGTCAGGTCGACATTGGCTTCCGCCGCAGCATCAATGGTCAGGAAATCCATCTTTTGCTGCAGGATAGCGGCTGCATCGACACCGCGCGCTTTCACAATCGGCTCGACCAGGTCGTTGTAGTCGAGGAACTTTGCGATCTGGTTTCTCTGTGAGGGATCGAATGTGTATTTGATCTTAAGACCATCGGGCTTTTCGCCCATGCAGATCGCCGCCGGGTGGTCCATGTCCGGAAACAAATAGAGCCCGCCAAAATGGGCTGTCCAGAAATTGCGCTGTTCAAACATCGTATGGCGCAGGCGGACCGGATTGCGTGTGACATCACCGGTTTCCCTGGCGGTTTCGATCATCTTCGCGATCAGCACATCGTCAAACCAGGCGTCCTCTTCGGTTTTGAATCGTTCGACCATGCCCGCCAATTGCTGTGCCTTGCGCAGGGTGCCGCCTGCGGTGTCGGCCTCAATCTCGATCTTGCGCAGGTTCAGCAGATCGCGTGGGGTGGTGAGCTTGATGACCGAGTTCACCAGCTCTCCGGCCACCGCATCGGTGGCAGTCAGGGCAAACAGCTGCGCCTCGTTCATTTCGATGAACTCGCGCAGGATATCGCGCGAGGTCGAGAATTTGACGTTCAGCAGAGGCGCGCGTTTCTGCTCGGTCGTCAGCAGAATGAACTGACGGTTGACGCCATTGGGGTTGAGGTAGAGCTCATCCTCCAGCTCAATCCCCACCTCTGGTGAATAGCCCGAGATATCGACGTGGAAATCCGTCAGCGCCGTGGTCTTGCCCGCCAGATGCTGCAGCGCGCGGTTATACCGCTCGACCAGAGCCGGGCTGGAGATGTGGACGAGGTTGCCGAACATCAGGCCTTTTTTGATGAGGCGGATCATGTTTTTTCCGCCTCCCAAACATCGGCGTCCATCAAGTTTCGCAGCGACGCGCTGATGTCAGCAATTCGCCAAACGTACAATTTAGTTTTATCTGTCCCAGAAAGCGAAGGCTCAAGTTCCGAAGCCTTTTTCACAATTTGGAACAAGTCTTGTACTGGCCCAGATTTCAAAGGCGCTTTATCGACTAGAGCGGGTGGGTAAGAAGAAAGCAGCGCCTTTTCAGCTTTAAGTAGTTTTTTCGCAATAACCTCGAACTTAGCGCGAGGGCTGAGGTTTCGCATATTTGAATGGTAAAATGGATCAATCTCGTCAAAGTGAGTTACTTCATCAGCATCTTCGATCGAATACTTCCATGCAAACGAATTCAGGCGCCCAAGAGCTAACTCTTCGTCGAGTTGAGTTAGTAAATTGTTGAATTCAGTGGCCGCACGATCCTCTATTCGTTGCTTCTGTTCTTCTTCAAAGATTTTACCCTGTAGCTCAAGCAACTTAACTTGCTTGCCTTGTGCTATAGCCATGTCTTGAGTTGCCAGCCTCTGCTCTCGCAGTTCCTTTCTTTGCTCAGCAAGCTCTTGGCTTTGTAGCCAGACAGTCGCGATTAACCATATGAATGCTAGAGCGCCTGCGAATCCCGCCAGAGTGTCGCCGACCTCATTTGGCGTCGCCTTGAGGAAGTAGGTCCACTTGGTCCCACTACAGACTTCAGCACCAAAAAAACTGACCTCGCAAACAGAAAGCAGAGCAGTAAACGCACCAAATACTGCAATCGCACAGGTAGCTATGAGGCCCCATAGTATTGGGTTACTAAGTCGCCAGAAACTATCTCGTTCTGCAGTGCTCAACCCTTCCCCTCCAGATACCGCCGCTTGGCCTCTTCCATCCGGCCCATCTCGCGCACGGCATTCTCGATGGCGACCTCGTCGCTCTTGTCGGCATAGCGAAACTCGCTGTCGGCGTAGCGGTTGATCTCTTGGATCACCATTTCCACCGTGATCGGCTGGCGCAGGTCCTCGATCATGGCCTTCTTGGTGTCGTAGTCGCGAAACAGGAACAGGTCTGGGTTCTCCATCCATTCGTCGGGCAGTTCGAAATCCATCGCACGGACTTTGACCGCGTCGGTGATGTTCTTGATCGCGCGGCCGGTAAAGCGCTCATCCGCCTGTTGGATCGCCTTGAGGTAGGTGCCCATCTTGGCAATCGTATCCATCTGGCCGATATCGCCGGAGACCCGGTCATAGACCTGCAGCAGAGCCTCTTCGTGCGGGCGGGAATGACTTTCGAAACTGGCAGCGACAGCCTTTTTGATTTCCTGCGCGGCATAGGCCTCGTGTTCGCCCAGCGGGATGTCGTGGTTGCGGCCCATCAGCAAGTGCAGGATGTCGATGTAATCCTCGCGCGTTTGCGGACCATCCACCAGGAACCGAGCGCCGGCCCGCTGGCGCAGAGCGTCGTCCACATTCTCGGGGTAGTTCGAGAACATACCAAAGGTGCAGTTGCCGCGCACGACGGTGTTGGCACCTGCAAAGCTCTCCATCAGCACGGCGGTGATTTCCAACTGCCCGGCCGAGGATTGCCGGTCGCCGCGTTTGCCCGCCAGTTGATCGATATCGTCGATGGTGCCGAAGCCGATGACCGAGGGGTCGATGATCGTGTTGATGAAAGCCTTGGCGTTCTGGCCGGATTTGCCTTGATAGCTGTCGATATTATCGGTGCTCAGGTTTTGATAGCGGAACGGATAGCCCGCGTTCTGGCAATAATCGTTGATCAGCCCGGCCATCATCTGGATCAGGGTGGTCTTGCCGGTGCCTGGTTTGCCGTCGCCCATGAAGGTGAAGATGAACCCGCCGAGTTCCGCAAACGGGTTCAGGCGGCGGTCGAAGTCATAGGCCATCACCATCTTGGCCAGCTTCATCGCCTGATATTTGGCGATATGGTTGCCGACCACCTCGTTCGGTTTCTTGAACGTCATGGTCAGGGTGGTGGATTTGGCCTTGGAGGCCGGTTCGAACCCCCGGATCGTCAGATCATCAGCATCGATGTGCCATGCGGCGTTCTGGAACGGGGCCAGATGGCCTGCAGACTGGGCACGCAGGGCGGCCTTGTCCATCAGTTGCTCGGCGTAGGCGCTGATGGCGGCAATCAGATGAGCGTCGTCGGGCGCGTGTTTGGCCAGCGTCTGATCCAGCTCCCACAGCGCGCCATGCAGGGCGAGTTGGCCGTTGTCGGTCAGGACTTCTTCAATCTCGCCGATATCGACAGTGGTTTCGCCCAGATGTGAGGACATCAGGTAGGCCAGCGCATTGCCCAGAACATGTGAAGTGATCAGCGCTTCGGCGGTCAGCAGTTCCGAGAACTCGGTCTTGCGCGCGGCGGGCAGGTCCCCGGCCAGATTGGCGCGTTTCAGGTCGGCCAGCGGGGTCTGTTCCGCATAGGCCTCACCGACGGCCAGCGCGATGGCAATCGCGCGCCGAATGGCCTGTTGCGCCGTGGCCTGAGGCGGCGAGACCAGCGCATCGCCATCGTCCGAGGCCTCGATCCGTTCAACCAAATGCACCCCGGCTGCGCGCACGGTTCGGCGTGTCACCAGCCCCGGCGTCGTGGAGCGGAACCGCCGTCCAGTGGAAACGCCCGGAGACCGCTCGACCGCCACCTCAACCGCTTTGGCTATCCGCGGCGAGTGTTCAAAACCGTTCAGCATGGCGGTCGCTGCCGGATAATGCTTGCGAATGTCGTCTTCGCGCAATTCCATCTGATCTGACGTCAAACTCATTTCAAAACCGCCCTTGCTTCATCTTTTCAAAAATACTCCCGCCGGAGGCCAGACTAATAGCGCAGCACCTGCCCGCTCTTGCTGACCACGAATTTGCGCACACCACCAAATCCCGGCGGGTTGCGTTCGGCCAGCACCTGAAACGGACGCTGAGGCAATATGATCGACCGCTGGGTGTGGGTCGCCCCGGTCTCGGCCCCCTGCCCGCCGAACGGGTCCAGTGCAAAAACCTCACGCTCGACGGTAGAAAACCACCCGGCGCGCTCTTCGATCACTTCTTCGCTTTGCAGCTCTTCAGTGGTCCAGGCCAGCGCCCAGTCTTCCCCCTGCGGCGATTGCGCGTCCTCAAGCACCTGCCGCAGAGGACCGGATTGTTCGGTATAAGCCGAGGAATACATCGGTCCCACATGAATGCGGCGCAAATGTTTGGGATGGAGGTCGTCGAAATCCTGATCGAACCCTTTGGCGATCGTCACCAGTTTCAAACCGCCCAGCGCCTGCGCCATCAGATGCGCCTGTACTTCGGGCCAGCGACGTTGATCTTTGGGCAAAGCGGTCTTGCCGCTATCCTCAAGCTGCATCAGGTAAATGACCGGCAGGTTGATCTGGCTGTCATAGACCGCCCAATGGATCATGAAATTTCGCCGCTCGCCCTCATTTCCCATCCAGTGGCATTCGGGATCGTTGCGGGCCCAGAACAGCTGACCTTTCAGTAATTCCTCGTAATAGAGCCTTTGGGACAGCGCGAATTGCAGCTTGGTGGGGATTTCCCGTTCGCCGATGATGGTACGGACCATGTCGGTTTTCAACTCATCCTCGGACGGCATATTCGCCAGATGCACCTGCGCCTGCTGCGCGTCATTGGCCATGGTCAGTAACTCGGCCGCCACCGGAAACCCGCTGTCGCGCTTGTCCATGGCGAGGCTGCCAAAGAACCGCCCGGTATCGCGCCCGACCAGCAGGTATTTCATGCTGAGTGCACGAAATGTGTAAAGTAGCCCCGAGAGGTAGCGCGACACGATCCGCACCTCTTGCTTGCTGATCGCGCCCTCCGCCTCCATCGTCGCGGCCACGCGCAGGAGGTGGACGGTGATTACCTCAAATTTGCGGAAATAGCGGCGCGAGGCAAAGGTGTCGGTCAGGCCGACATGGTCTTGGGTGGGATCAGTCATAAGCTGAGCTACTACGCTTGTCCTTACAGCTTTGGCGAAGCCGCCAAGGCAGAAGAAGAACTTCTGAGATCAGGTACAATGCGAAAACTATGAGTCCAATAACAATGCTTCCCGGCCCAACGTAAACGGCGAGGATACCTAGCACTTTGTAGGCACCACCTTTTGCATCGATTTTGTCCAAGAAAAGCGCCAAGCCATAAATTGGGATGGGCCAAATTACGAGAAAGAGGCCGACCCAGAGTAACCTAATGTCTTTGCGATTAAGCCACGTCATCAGTAGAACCTATTTTAATTGGTTTTTTTTGATGTTTTCGCGATGCGAAGGTATCGGTAAGGCCGACATGGTCTTGCGTGGGGTCAGTCATGCTCGTGATCTCAGTTCATCGAGTTCGCGCCTCGACTGCTCAATTTTTCCCACGACCATAAAACAAACAAAGCCTAGGACGCCTCCCCAAGGAAGGCCCCAATTCAGAAAGACAATAGCTGCGACCAATGTCCCAAGATCAATGATCCAATATCGTTTGAAACCTCTTATCCACACTTCCTTGTCCTGACACGCTTGGAGAAAACTCATCCGGGTTTTTACTTTGCTTCCATCCTTGGCGAATTGCGGCGACACTCTGTTGAGCGCAAAGCCACCGAATAGAAAAAACCAGACCGCCAGAACAATTAGATCGGAGTTTTCAGTCCCAATACCGCGCAGGATTGTGAAAAATGGGACTACAAACAACGCAACTGTCAGAACCATGCGCCATTTCTTAGGCAGTTCCTTCAACGGCTTTAACCCCCATACAAATTCTTATCATGCTTCTCGACAATCGAGGCGAACCGGCGGGCAAAGCGTTCATCCGCCTTGGCCTTTTTCTCCAGCACGTCGCGGGCAAAGACCATGTGGTCCTCATGCGCCTCGAGCATGTCGGCCATCTTCTGGTTGGTCGCGGTGCCGATTGAGGCCATGGCGGTTTGCGCTTCTTGATCGGTCTGCACACCGATCTCGTTGATGCGGTGGGCGACGTCCTGCTGCTGCGCGGTTTTCAGCGATTTGGTCAGGGCATCGTACAGCACCACGCGCTGTTGCGTGTCTGTCTGCAGCTTGTTGATCAGCACCATCTGCGTCGCCGCCTGGTTCTGCAGTGAATCGACCCAGGTCTTTCCCTTTTCGATGTAGCGTTCGAGCGTTTGTGACTTGGCCAACTTGACCTGCTCTTCCTGAACCTTGGCGTTATATTGCTTGTTCAGCTCGGCCAGTTCGGTTTCCAGCTGTGTCCGCGCTGCGGCATCCTGTTCGACGCTGATCTTGTTTTCCAGCGTGATGATTGTCGGATCCATGCCCTGTATTTCAGTGCGCAGCGCCTCCAACTCGGCCACGGTGGCTTCACGGTCGTCCAGCGTGCCGGTCAAGTTGTCTTCGACTTTCACGCGCTGTTCTTCCAACACAGATAGCTGTCCCTCCAGCAGCTTCACGATCACATCCGATTTGGCGATCAGATCTTGCAGCTTGTCGTCAATATTGGCGGTGCGCATACGTTCCTGTCGCATCGACTCGGACTTGCCTTTCGAGAAGATGCCGACAAACGATTCCCACCCGGATTTCGAGCGCATTTCGTCGAAATCCTTGGAAAAAGCGCTGGTGACATCGTCCAGACCCATGATCAGCTCGGCAATGTTGGCGTTCATCACCTCGGTATGGGCATGCACATCCTCAAGCGTCGCGTTTTCGATGTCTATATCCGCCTCGGCGGTTCCGATCTTGGCGCGGGCGGCTTCGATCCGAGATGTCAGACCTTCGATCTGCGACTGCGACTCACGCACCTTTGTCTGAGTCTCTTCAATCAACGCTTCGAATTGCTGGTTCGACATCTTTGCTATCCCTGTTTTTCTTCAATTGCCCAATAAGATAGGGAATGTTAACATAGTTTACATCCCCTTGGGCGCACAATTTATTGGGACTTTGGCAAAATCGCAGCGAAAAAGATAGGCAAGACAGGGCAATCCAAAGAAGATTTGGTACGCCGCGCATCGCCTGAATTTTATACGATCTGGATTGATCCGACAGGCGGAGTGGTCCTAGACAAGACCCGCCCCACCTGATTGTGTGCACCCAATTCTTTTCCTGCCGGAGGCCAAGCTATGCTGGACGCAACAACCGATCTGAAATCGATCCTGAAGGACCCCGAATTGCTAGCGACCAAAGCCTATATCGGAGGTCAGTGGGTGGACGGTGATAACGGGAGCTTTCCTGTCACAAACCCGGCACGCGGCGATGTTTTGACCGAGGTTGCCGATCTGAGCCGCGCACAGGTTGCGGGCGCCATTGCCCAGGCCGAGGCCGCTCAGAAAGAATGGGCCAAACTGACCGGGAAAGAGCGCGCAGTGATCCTGCGGCGCTGGTTCGACCTGATGATGGGCAGCGCCGAGGATCTGGGAAAAATCCTGACCGCCGAACAGGGTAAGCCGTTGGCCGAAGCCGTGGGTGAGATCGGCTATGGTGCTTCTTTCATCGAGTTCTTTGGCGAACAGGCCAAGCGCGTCTACGGAGAAACCATCCCCGGGCATCAGCGCGACAAACGGATCACAGTTTTGAAACAGCCGATTGGTGTTGCGGCCTCGATCACGCCATGGAACTTCCCCAACGCCATGATCACGCGCAAGGCCGCGCCTGCGCTGGCCGCCGGGTGCGCCTTTGTTGCACGCCCATCCGAAGAAACCCCGCTTTCGGCGTTGGCACTGGCCGTTCTGGCCGACCGTGCAGGCATTCCAGCAGGCGTGTTCAATGTTGTCCCTTCGGTGAACGCCAGTGAAATCGGTAAGGAATTCTGCGAAAACCCGGGCGTGCGCAAACTGACCTTTACCGGCTCGACCCAGGTGGGGCGGATCCTGCTGCGGCAGGCTGCGGAGCAGGTCATGAAGTGCTCGATGGAACTGGGCGGAAATGCACCGTTCATTGTTTTCGACGATGCTGATCTGGATGCGGCCGTCGAGGGCGCAATGATGTGCAAGTTCCGCAACAACGGTCAGACTTGCGTATGCGCCAACCGTATCTACGTACAGGCTGGTGTCTATGACGCTTTCGCCGCCAAGCTGAAAGCAGCGACCGAAGCGCTGTCTGTTGGCGATGGTCTGTCCGAAGGCGTCACAACTGGTCCGCTGATCAACGAAAAGGCGGTCGTCAAAGTTCAGGATCACATCGCGGATGTCACCGCTCATGGTGGTCAGGTTCTGACCGGCGGCCTGCCGCATGATCTGGGCGGCACCTTCTTTCAGCCGACCATCGTCACCGGGGTTACTCAAGATATGAAAGTTGCTCAGGAAGAAACCTTTGGCCCGCTGGCACCGTTGTTCAAGTTTGAAGACGAGGATGATGTAATCGCGATGGCCAACGATACGATCTTTGGCCTGGCCTCTTATTTCTATGCCAAAGATCTGAGCCGCGTTTACAAAGTGGCCGAGGCGCTTGAATACGGTATCGTCGGCGTAAACACTGGCATCATCTCGTCCGAACTGGGTCCGTTCGGCGGCATAAAGCAGTCTGGTCTGGGACGCGAAGGCAGCCATCACGGGATGGAGGATTACCTGGAGATGAAATACATCTGCATGGCGGTCTGATCACAAGCGGCCCTTGGTTTTGGGTGCCCGGACGGGGGCCGCGTAATTCATCCCCAGTTTTTCGCCGCTTGTCACAAAAGCGCATTCAAAGCGTCACAAATCTGCAATCAACGACGGCCATCCCACTCTCATCCAAGTGAGAGAGGATACCAACCGATGTCATTGCGCTTTGTTTGCCTGGCATCTGCCCTTGCCCTGACCGCCGGTCAGGCCATGGCAGAGATGAATTTCAACAGAATTGCGTCCTTCCCCGTCGTGAAGAACATGGCCGAAGGCGCGGACACCAACCGCGAAACCTCACCCGAGATCATCGCCGCCACCGTGGATGGCATGACGCTGGTTTACACCGACAGCCCGCTGGGTGCGATCGGCATGATCGATATCACTGACCCGGCCAATCCCGCCCCTGCCGGCGCAATGGATGTGGGTGGTGAACCGACATCCGTTGCAATCGTCGGCACAACTGCGTTTGTCGGGATTAACACATCCGAAAGCTACACCGCGCCTTCCGGCAAGCTGATCTCGGTCGATGTTTCAAGCAAAGCGGAAACCGGCGCCTGTGACCTGGGTGGCCAACCCGACAGTGTCGCCATTGCCCCTGATGGCAGCTTTGTCGCCGTCGCGATCGAAAACGAGCGCGACGAAGACCTGAATGACGGGATCATCCCGCAGTTGCCGGCCGGGTCTCTGGCACTGGTCCCACTGAAAGACGGCGCCATGGAGTGCGCGGCGATGAAAATGGCCAACCTGACCGGCCTGGCCGAAGTTGCACCCACCGATCCTGAGCCTGAATTCGTGGACATCAACGGCCTAGGTGAAACGGTCATCACCTTGCAGGAAAACAACCACATCGCGGTTGTCGACAAGGATGGCATCGTAATCAACCATTTCTCGGCTGGCAGCGTTGACCTGGAAGGCATTGACGCCACAGACGAACGCGGCGCGCTGATCTTTACCGAAAGCCAAAAGGGACGCCTGCGCGAACCTGATGCGGTCAAATGGATCGACGACAACCACTTCGCCACCGCAAATGAAGGCGACTACAAGGGCGGTTCACGCGGATGGACGATTTTCCACAAGGACGGCAACGTCGTTTATGAAAACGGTACCGAGTTCGAAAAGGCCATCATTCAGATCGGCCACTACCCCGACAAACGGTCCGACAGCAAAGGCGTGGAACCCGAAAGCGTGACGGCGGCCACTTTCGGCGATACGCCAATGATCTTTGTCGGAGCAGAACGCGCCTCGGTCGTCGGTGTCTATGATGCCACGGACCCGGCCAGCCCGGTTCTGAAGCAGCTGCTGCCCTCGGGCGTTGGCCCCGAAGGCTATGTGGCGATCCCCGAGCGTAACCTGCTGATCTCGGCCAATGAAAAAGACCTGATCGAAGATGGCGGCCCGCGTGCCCACGTCATGATTTACGAGTATCAGGACGCGCCCGCCACCTATCCGCACCTGACCTCGGAAGGTGCGGATGAGTTGATCGGATGGGGCGCGCTATCCGGTCTGGTCGCGGACGAGGACGGCATGATCTATGCCGTAAATGACAGCTTTTACGGCTTCCAGCCCTCCATCTTCAAGATCGACCCCAGCCAACAGCCCGCCCGCATCGTAGACGTCATCCGCATCCACCGCCAGGACGGCAACGCGGCGCAGAAACTAGATCTGGAAGGCATCACGCTTGACGGTGAAGGCGGATTCTATGTCGCCTCGGAAGGCCGAACAGACCGCGTCATCCCGCACGCGATCTACCACGTCTCGCAGGACGGCTTGATCAAGGACCGCAAGGGCGAGATCGGCCTGCCACAGGAACTGATGGCCGTTGAAAAACGCTTCGGCTTTGAGGGTATCACCAAGGTCGGTGACACCCTGTGGATGGCCGTTCAACGTGAGTGGAAGGACGATCCCGAAAACCACGTCAAGCTGGTCGCCTATAACCTTGAGACCAAGGAATGGGGCGCCGTGCACTATCCAAAAGCCGATCCCGAAACCGGTTGGGTCGGCCTGTCGGAAATCGTGGCCTTTGGTGATCATGTGTACGTCATCGAACGCGACAACCAACACGACCACTGGGCGGTGACTAAAAAGGTCTATCGCATCCCGCTGTCAGAAATGACCCCTGCCCCGCTGGGCGGCGAACTGCCCGTGGTCAGCAAGGAGCTGGTCCGCGACCTGCTGCCCGACCTGACTTCGACGGGTGGCTATGTCTTGGACAAGATCGAAGGTCTCGCCATCCTGTCTTCGGGCGAAGCGTTCGTGATGACCGACAATGACGGAGTCGACGACGCCTCGGGCGAAACGATGCTCTGGTCGATAGGATCGGTAACGGCCGGGAATTGACCAGACCGCGCTGCACCTACCGCCCCGCACACAAGCGCGCGGGGCGGTACTGGGTCCAATGAACGTGACATTCGTGCCTTACGCAAGCCCGTCGCAATTCATTGCTCGACGGCTAGAGTTGCACCTTTCGACAGGACGTCGTCGAATATCTGTGCGATTTGCGCGTCGCTAGGCAGGGATCGATCATTGGAAGTTTCAGAGAACCAAAGAAACTTGTTTTCTTTCTGTTCGGATTGATAGATGCGCAAAAGAAGCTCGGCTTGCGGGACATCAAACGCACGCGGATCCATCACCCGAAACAGGAAAACGCCACTGTAGGCCTGCTCAGGAAACTGTAGGAATGACTGCTTGTCGTGGTAAGACAGCCAGTGTGTTTCGTTAAAAAGAACGTACTCAACCTGATCAGTAACCTGTTTCGCGACCAGTGTTCGTCCGTTTGCATCCTGGGTAAAGCCTTTCAAACGCGTGAGATCAAACGGGCCTGGGCGATAGATTTCTTCGGACGGACCCTGACCGATGCGAACCTCGGTAATCTCAGACGCATATCCGCCATCAATCATTTTGGCGCATATCAAAGCGCAATCTGGAGACTGTGATCCTACGACCAGAATGTTGGAGGCGTTCATTCCAATGGAATCAGGCAACACAGCAGCTGCTAGAAATTCATTCGTCGTGTTGTTTTGCTGAATGCTGTTAAGGGCGGGAATTCCAAAAACACCCAAGGCCGCAACAACGAGCATACCACCGCCAACAGTCTTTGATCCACGCCCGGCTCTAAGAAGAAGAAACACTCCAATCAGACAAAACAAGCCCACGGCAATGTAAGGCGACAAAACAAGCAAGGCATAAAGTATGCCAAAGTCACCTTCGCCCAATCGGCATTCCTTTCTTCGATCCAATCACTGCGCATTCTCACTCTTTCAAGAGCGATCTTGTCACTCAATTTAAGAGGCTGCAATCAGGGTGCGGCGACCGACAGCATAGCTTTCCTACATTTCACCCCTTGCTACAAACAACGCCCCGCGTCTGGAGGAACGCGGGGCGCGTGTTGCGACAATCCAAGGGAGGAGAGGATTACCGCACGATTTTCATAAGCCTTAGTTCACGGCTTTGGCGTCAACCACGTCCTTCTCGATCGCATTGGCCGAAGAAATCTCGATCCGGCGCGGTTTCAGTGCTTCGGGGACTTCCCGTTTCAGGTCGATATTCAGCATGCCGTTCTCATGGCTGGCACCTGTGACACGAACATGATCGGCCAGAGCAAAGCGACGCTCGAATGCGCGGGTCGCGATGCCGCGGTGCAAATAGCTGCGCTCTTTGTCCTCGGTCGATTTCTTACCGGCCACGAGCAGTGAATTCTCCTTCATTTCGACCGACAGGTCATTTTCGGAAAATCCGGCGACGGCTACTGAAATCCGGTAGGTGTCAGCATCGGTTTTTTCGATGTTGTATGGTGGATAGCTAGGCTGAGCCACGTCATTGGTCAGTACACGGTCCATCATGTCTGCGATCTGGTCGAAACCAATGGTGGCGCGGTGCAGCGGTGCAAAATCAAAACTACGCATGTGTCGTATCCTCATTCTTGAGCGATTTACGAAATAGGCCCTCCTAATGGACGGGCGGTGATTGGTACCGAGCCCCATATTTGGCGACCCGGTACAATTCACATGGGTAGCGATTTGGCCGAGTTCAACCCCCTCCGGAACTGATGAATTTAGCCCCTGAACTGGACTTATCCGAACCAACCTGCAGCCTGCGGATTGTAGGCTTTGGCTGCGGCGCATCGCGGCGCAGGATCATTTTGAGATCGGCTACAACTTCCGCCAGTTCCATGCCAAAACCAATTTTCTTGCCACGGTGGAACCCCACCGCCGAGACGACCGACAAAATCTGCCAACGCGGGCCGTTCTTGGCCAGAATGGCCGAGCCTGATGAACCGAAAGTGACATCGCAATCAAAGGTGATCAGACCTTGCCGGCGTTCAAGCATGCGGCAGGACCGCTCGCGCGTGATCGTCTCGGATCGTCCCCGCCCGTACGAGGCGATGCTGATCTCTTTCCCAGACACGCGCCCACTGTACAGGGCAAAGGGATCCGCGACCGAGTAGGGGATCGGTTCTTCCAATCGCATCAATGCGACGTCGACCCGGATGCTGCTAGGCGATAGCACGTCATTGGTGCCATAGCCGGGGTGGGATGCAATTTGCACAACCTTGCGGTCCGCCAGGGCCGCCCCATTGCTGAGCCCGGCCCGGAATGTGACCTCGCCCGGCAAATAGGCTTTGCCAGTTTTCTTGTCCAAAGCACAGTGGGCTGCGGTCAGAACAATATCCTGCGCGATCAATGTACCGGTGCAAAAGGAAACGGTGCCAATGTCCAGTCGGCCAATCGCTTCCCAGCCATACAGATCATCCCGATCGGTCAATTTGCGCTTGCTGCTTTGTGCATATCCGGCGGTCGCGGCCATCGACAGGCAAAGCAAAGAGATTGTAAGACTTCTGATCATGGCCGAATAAACCTCGCGCCGACATTCTTGCCAGTGTCATTTCCAGGCGCGGACAAGCCATAGCCGCGACCTGCATCAAGCTCGGCGCGCAGCAATTCCAGCGAGTTTTCAACGGAAGTTGCAATCGCCACGCTTTGGCCATCCATGCTGGCCTTGGCTGCGACGACCGACACGATCTGAGGACGTGTTTCAGAGAACGAAAAAACCGGGGCACCGGATGAGCCGAAATTCACGTCACAGGACATCACCAGAATCCCCGAATTGCGGTTCATGACCGAGCAGACCTGCTGAAGCGAGGGCGCCTCGGCCCGGTCCTGCGCATAGGATACGACACCCACGTCTTCACCCCGGGTTGGTTGAACACCTGTTTCAAACGGAACAACGGATGTACTTCTGATTGGCTGCCAAAGCTCGATCAGCGCAATATCTGCACGAACCCGGTCTTTGGAGGCTATTGCGCTATACTTATAATCTGGATGAACAACCGCCTGGCGCGCGGTTCGATATGCCAGTGCACGCCCCAGGCGCCAACCCGCAAGAAACTCGATATCCGACGGATTGACCCTCTTACCGGTTGCCTTGTCAAACAAGCAATGCGCGGCTGTCAGGACAAGGTCGGGCGATACCAGTGTTCCGGTGCAAAACCCGCCACCCGCGATATCCAGACGCCCCACAGCCATCCAATCCCGTCCGGAATCAGATGTCTCCAGGCTTTTTAGCCCGGAATCCTGCGCCGTGGCCGCGATAGGCAGCACACTGATCGCGATGGCCATGATCCAGTTCCGCACGCGGTTCTCCGGCAAATACCCCGAGGTAAGTGTCTTATGTGCCGCGTTGGGCGAAAATAGGGCGGTGGTGTTGCGCCCGGTTTTCAGGCGCAACTGATGCTGGTCTGCATCAGCAAACTGCTATCGCAGGATTGGCACATTTAGATCGACACCGTCGCCGTGCCTCAGACCGCGTGGTTCAGGACCGCCAGTGACCCAATCCAGCAGCTCGACCGTATGCACGATCGGGATGCTGGTGCCAGAGCCGATCTGCATCATGCATCCAATATTGCCCGCCGCGATGACATCCGGTTTTTTTGCTTCCAGCGTTCGGACCTTGCGCTGTTTCAGCTGCGCCGAAATCTCGGGCTGCATCAGGTTGTAGGTCCCCGCACTGCCGCAACACAGATGGCTGTCCGCCGGTTCCACAACAGTGAACCCCGCACGTTTCAGCAGATCCTTTGGGTAAGTTTTGATCTTCTGGCCATGCTGCAGCGAACAGGCCGCGTGATAGGCAACGGTCAATCCCGTGTCATCCGCGGTTGGCAAATCCAGTTGCATCAGCAATTCGCTGATATCCATCGCGACTGCCGATACTCGCTGCGCATCTTCCGCCAGAACGTCATTGCGGAACATATGCCCGTAATCCTTGACCGCTGTCCCGCAGCCAGAGGTGTTGATGACGATGGCATCCAAGCCGTCACTGTCCATCTCGCGCGTCCAGGCCCTAATGTTGGCCGCCGCCGCTGTGTGGCTCTCCCGACTTTTACCCATGTGATGGGTAAGGGCCCCGCAGCATCCCGCCCCCTCGGCCACCACAACTTCGCACCCCAGACGGGTCAAAAGCCGGATCGTGGCATCGTTGATATCCGGGTTCAGTGCCTTTTGTGCGCACCCGGTCATAAGCGCGACGCGTTTTTTGCGTGGACCCTTGGGTGCAAAGCTTTGTGGGTCATCATTCCGACTGACCGGTGGAATATGCTTGGGCGCCATATCCAACATTGCACGCAATCGTGCATCAGGCATCAGGAACCGGAAGGGGCGGCCCAGTTTGGCCCCGATCAAAGCCCACCGAAACCGCATTGGATAAGGCAAGATCTGCGCCAGAATCCATCTTAGTACGCGGTCCGAGAATGGTCGTTTGTAGTTGTCCTCGATATATTCCCGCGCGTGATCGACCAGATGCATGTAATGCACGCCCGACGGACAGGTTGTCATGCACGCCAGACAGGACAGGCATCGGTCGATATGTTTGACGGTTTTCTCATCCGGCACACGCTCATTCTCAAGCATGTCCTTGATCAGATAGATACGCCCTCTTGGGCTATCCAGTTCATCCCCAAGAACCTGATAGGTCGGGCAGGTCGCGGTACAAAACCCGCAATGCACGCAGCTGCGCAGGATTTCGTTCGATCTCTGGATCGCGGGATCCTGCAACTGCTTGTCCGAAAAAGTCGTCTGCATCCGCCTACCCCATCAGACCCGGATTGAAGATCCCATTGGGATCGAACCGTTGCCGCAGTCCTTGCGACAACGCAACAACGCCCGCAGCTTCAGGCTGAAATCGGCCCAAGGCCTGAACCGTTTCGACATCCGCCCGCACCAGTGACGCGTGACCCTCAAACGCACCTAATCGCGTGCGAACATCCGAGCCTTCAGGAACCAATGCCCAGATCAATCCGCCGCCCCAATCGAACAGCAACTTTTCTGCCTCTAACCTTGCCGCAATTTCAGAAGCCGCACCCGGTTTGACCGAGATGCGCCAGACATCACCTTCGACATCGCTGAACATGCTGACATCGCGCACGGAACGCCAAAGCGTTTCGGTGTCTTCGATCTCTGAAATTTCGCCAAACCCAGCCAATTCGGTTTTCAACCGGTCAACCCGGTACGCAACCGAATCTGCAAAGCCTTCAAGCCGCAACAGCACGTGCCCTGCTGCCGGATCATATGCCGCGCCGCTGACCTCAAACGGGGACTTCAGTGCTACAGATAGGGTCTGAACAGCCTGAGCAACACTCCCAACCTGAACGGCCAACGCGGCAATCGACTCTGATTTTGGCAAAACCTTCAACGACACTTCGGACAGCACTCCCAAGGTCCCCCAGGACCCGGCCATCAATTTTACCAGATCATAGCCAGTGACATTCTTCATCACCCGGCCACCGTTCTTGATGACCTGCCCAAGCCCGTCGACATAACGCACACCCAACAGATAGTCGCGGCATGCCCCGGCCTGAATGCGGCGCGGACCAGAGACATTCGCGGCAACCACACCACCAATGGTCGGATCGCCATCCGTCCCCATCAGGCCACGATGATCCATCGGCTCGAACGCCAATTGCTGCCCTTCAGCAGCAAGTACAGCCTCAATCTCAGAAACCGGCGTTCCAGCCTTCGCTACCAACGTTAACGCGCCAGGTTCATACAGTGATACTCCACTCAAACCCGCAATGCTCAGTACTTGTTCGGATCCGATGATACCTCGCGTACCGCCCCCTACTATTCGGACCGGCTGATTCAGATCGGCCACAATATTGGCCAGATCGGCCTCGGCTTCAGGTTTCATGGTGCTTCATCTTTTCAAAAATACTCTGGGGGAGGCGCGCATAGCGCGGCGGGGGCATAGCCCCTCGATTCTGCGGCTATAGGCACGGAACGACGCTGCTCGGACACGTCCAGCGGAAACACCTTGGCCGGGTTCAGTAGCCAACGCGGATCGAAGACGTCTTTGACAGCCATCTGCGCCTCAAGATCCTGCGGCGTATATTGATGTGACATCAGATCCCGCTTCTCGATCCCAACGCCATGTTCACCTGTTAGACAGCCGCCAACATCCACACACAGCTTCAGGATTTCAGCACCGAACGCCTCACATTTCTCAAGATCACCGGGTTTGTTGGCATCAAACAGGATCAGCGGGTGCATGTTGCCGTCACCCGCATGAAAAACGTTACCGACCGGCAAGCCGTATTCCTCGCTCATTTCTCCGATCCGGCGCAGCACTTCGGGCAAGGATGAGACCGGGATTGTGCCATCCAGACACATATAGTCATTCATCTGCCCCATGGCACCAAAGGCCGATTTCCGCCCCAGCCAGATTTTTGCGCTTTCCTCAGCCGATTGGCTTTCGCGCAGTTCGACCGGGTTGTGGCGTTTAGCAATCTCGATGATTTTCGACAGCTGGTAGTCGATCTCGGCTTCCGAGCCTTCGACCTCTACGATCAAAAGCGCGGTGCAATCCGGATATCCAGCATGTGCAAAGTTCTCGCACGCCTTGATACAAAGCGTATCCATGAATTCGATCGCCACGGGCAAAATGCCGGATTTGATGATGTCGGACACGCACTGCCCCGCCACCTCATTGTCATCAAAGCCCATCAGGACGGGCCGCGCGCCCTCGGGCTTGCGCAGAATACGCAGCGTTGCCTCGGTCACGACGCCCAACTGCCCTTCGGATCCGCAGATCACACCAAGCAGGTCCAGACCGCCTGAATCCAGATGGGCTCCGCCGATCTCGACCACACAGCCATCCATCATGACCATCTTGACGCCCAACAGGTTATTGGTCGTGACCCCGTATTTCAGACAATGCGCCCCGCCCGAATTCATCGCGATGTTACCCGCAATGGCACAGGCCAACTGCGAGGATGGGTCGGGGGCATAAAAGAAGTCTTCTTCCTCGACCGAGCCGGTCACACTCAGATTGGTGCGCCCCGTCTGAACCCGTATGAACCGATTGTCATAATCGGTCTCGAGCACGTCGTTCATCCGCGCAATACCCAGAATCACGCAATCGGCGGTTGGAAGGGCGCCGCCCGCCAACGATGTGCCCGAGCCGCGAGGTACAACCGGCACGCCCTCGTCATGGCAGATGCGCAAGACATCCGAGACTTCCTGCGTAGTCGACGGCAGGACCGCCAACATCGGCGGGCATCTATACGCGGTCAGCGCGTCGCATTCATACGCCCTTGTTTCTGCCGGATCATGAATGACGGCATCCGCAGGCAGGACCTGCTGCAACCGTGCAAGCACGTTTTGCTTTCGGGCAAGCACGTCGGGATTTGGCCGGGGCATTTCCATTGCTGATCCTCCATTTGGTAAAATAATATTACCAATTTCTCCGTCTGGCAAGTTCTGATATCCGGACGTACTGTCGCGGGCATGACCTGGATCGACCGCGCCCTGTTGTTTTCGTCACTGGACTATGCCGCCGTTTTGTTGCTGATCGGCGCATGGCAGTGGATTGGCTGGAAGATCGAACACCCGTCGCCGAACAAGCAATCCGTGTCGATGATGATGGACGACTTTCGCCGCAATTGGATGCGTGAGATGGTCACCCGCCAGCCCAGGATGTTCGACGCTCAGGTCGTGGCGGCGATGCGTCAGGGCAGCACGTTTTTTGCCTCGACAACCATGATCGCGATTGGCGGCGGTCTTGCCCTGCTGGGGAACACCGAACGGTTGGCCGGGGTTGCCAGCGATCTGGCCATTGGCAGCGCGCCTGCCCTGGTTTGGGAAATCAAGATACTGGCCGTGATCCTGCTTTTGGCCAACGCGTTCCTGAAATACGTCTGGGCGCATCGGTTGTTCGGGTATTGCGCTGTGTTGATGGCCGCAGTTCCAAATGACCCCGAAGATCCGCAGGCCTATCCCCGTGCCGCACAGGCCGCCGAAATCTGCGTGACCGCCGCCCGCAGCTTCAACCGCGCACTACGCGCGACCTATTTTGCGCTGGCCACCTTGGCCTGGATATTGGGACCCGTCGCGCTGATTTTGGGCACCGCTATTACCGTTGGTGTTTTGTACCGGCGGGAATTTGCATCGCATTCCCGGTCAGTTCTTTTGACCCTCCTCCCAAACACAGAGTCGTGATTCCCATGCCATTCACCAAACAGTATGGTCAGCCCATGCGATATTTGATTCTCAGCGCCGTTCTGGCTGCGCCCGCTTTTGCCGACCCGTCGGTTATCGAGAACGTCTCGGCCAGCCAAAGTGGCGAGACATGGCGCTTCGACGTGACGATCAGGCACCCCGACACTGGGTGGGATCACTATGCAGATGGCTGGCGGGTTCTTGACATGAACGGCACGGAGCTGGGCATGCGAGTGCTGCATCACCCGCATGAGAATGAGCAGCCGTTTACCCGATCGCTAAGCGGCGTAGTTATTCCGGAAGGCGTTACGCAGGTTCAAATTCAAGCGCGGTGCAATGTCGACGGCTGGGATACCGAAACGACGCTTGTCATGTTGAACTGAGCCTCAAAAGATCCCAAGGCTAAGACCAGCGGCCATGGCGGCCCCGATCTCGCGACAGGAACTCAGTTGGTTTTCCGGGATGGTCTTTTCGGCCAGAATCGACTCTGGTGATTGAGCGTGGGTGCAGATGATCAATGGCGATTGCACCTCTTTCAAGCGCCAACCAGTTGCGATCCGCGCCATTTGACGGGCTGCGTTTTCGCCATCGGATCCGGCGCATACCATCAGCGCATAGGGTCGCCCTTCGATGCGGCCCAGCACAGGGTAATAGCTCCGGTCAAAGAAGTCCTTCATCACACCTGAAATCGCCGCCAGATTTTCAGGTGCGCAAAAGACATAGCCATCTGCTTTCAAAAGATCATCCGCGCACGCCAGATCGGCGGTTTTCAGAATGGTTTCTGCGTCGTCCCGCGCAGCATCGGCGGCCGCCTCGGCCATTTGCCGACTGCCGCCGGTGCGTGAGTGGTAGACGATCAGAAGCTGCGCCATGTCAGACCCGATGATACGGCCCGCCAGCAAGTATGGTCGCGGCCCTATAAAGTTGCTCGGCCAGCATCACACGGACCAGCATGTGTGGCCAGACCATCGACCCGAATGAGATCGAAAAATCCGCCTCAGCGCGCAGCGACGGGTCGATGCCGTCCGCACCGCCGATGACCAGCGCCAGATCCTGCCGCCCCGCATCGCGCCAGCCGCCCAATTTCTGCGCGAAAACAGGCGAAGACATCACGCGCCCGCGTTCATCCAGAGTACAGATCACCGCGCCTTTGGGCACCGCTTTGCGCAGCAGCGCCGCTTCGGCACCCATGCCCGCGTTTTTCTTGTCCTCAACCTCAACCACCGACGCAGGACCAAGGCCCAGTGCGCGGCCGGTCCGGTCAAATCGGGTCAGGTAATCGTCAAGCAGGGTCTTCTCCGGTCCGGCACGCAATCGCCCGACCGCACAAATGCTTATACGCATATTTCTCTCGCCGCCGACCTGTTAATGCAGGTCGGGATGGCGCCTCAGTTCGCCGAGGCGCTGCCACCCTGAGGCAGCCACATCTTTTCCAGCTGATAGAATTCACGCACTTCGGGGCGGAAGATATGGACGATCACGTCGCCCGTATCGATCAGCACCCAGTCGCCGGCATCCTTGCCTTCGACCTTCGAGGTGAAACCGAATTCCTGCTTGATGCGATCCGTCAGCTTTTCCGCCATGGCCGAGACCTGACGGGTCGACCGACCCGAGGCAATCACCATGTGATCCGCAACAGAAGACTTGCCTTGCAGGTTGATCTGCACAACATCTTCGGCCTTGTCATCGGAAAGTGAGGAAAGGATACGTTCAAGCAGCTTGTCGCTGATTGACTGAGAGTGGGCCATCATTTTGGCCCCATCATCGGCGGGCAAACCCGCCTGAGTATGTAGAGACAGGACATAGTCCTCCTTTGCTGCGCGCCGACAAATCCCCGGCGCAGGGGTACATATAAGGTAACAAGCGGATTGCAACATTTCAATGAAGGGCCACCGAGGCCCAGACATGACGGATCATTCTTTAGCGAGTTGTTGCCCGTCTGCGTCGTCAGATTCGCCACCAAGCAGCCGAACCTCACGCTGTGGGAAGGGAATCGAAATGTTCTCGGATTGGAAGGCATCCCATAACGCCAGATAGATATTGCCCCGGATATTGGTCAGCCCTTTGGTCGGATCACTAATCCAGAACCGCAGAACATAATCGACGCTGCTATTGCCAAAACCGGTGATATGGCAGACAGGTTCGTGCTTGCCACCACTGAGCACACGGTTGACGGTTTTGACCGACCGAATGGCCGCTGCACGGACCTTGTGGGGATCGTCCCCGTAGCTTGTTCCGAAATCCAGATCCAACCGCACGAAACGGTCCGAATGTGACCAGTTCACAACTTGATTGGTGATTAGGTCTTCGTTCGGAATCAGGTATTCGCGCCCGTCGCGGGTCACGACCGAGACATAGCGCGCGCCCAGCGCATTAATCCAACCAAACGTATCCCCAAGCGAGATCACATCGCCCGGTTTAATCGAGCGGTCCATCAAAATGATGATGCCTGAAATCAGGTTGGACACCACTTTTTGCAGCCCAAAACCAATACCGACACCAATCGCACCGGATAAAAGTGCAATGCCGGTCAGGTCAAAACCAAGCGTTCGGATTGCCGCCATGAAAACGGCTCCAAACAGCAGCACCTGAATGCCTTTGGCCAGCAGCACCTGCATCGAAGGTGAAATATCGTCGTTGCTTTTCAGGCCCCGCTCGGCCGCACCGGCCCCGATGCGGGCAAGTGTCAGCAGAACCCCGATCAGCAAAACAGCCTTGAGTATACCTAACGCCGTGATGTTCAGATCACCAATTGAGACGGCCACGCCATCCAGAAAATCAGCGACATCGTCGGTCAGCCCCAACGCGACCAGCGTCGCATAAATCCACATGGACCATTTGAAAATCCGCCTGATCGTCCGATTACGTACCAGTCGGGCCAGTAGCGCAATAACGAGCCACGCCACGGCCAGCGTGGCAAACACCCCGATCAAATAGCTGCGCGACGGCCACGTGACCTGCTGCATTGTCAGGTACAGACCCCAGGACAGGATCACGAAATACACCAGCGTCAGGCGGCGCATCAGCTGAACCAGAATACGTAAGCGCCATTTGGGCCAACCTGTACGCGACCGCGCCCACTCCTCCCACCTGCTCTGGGTCATCAGCTTCAGGCAGAAGGCCAGCATCCAAAGAAACACGATGATGATGATTTGATACTGCCGCCAGCCCGGCGTGACGACCAGTTCGATCAGGTTTTGGAATTGCGAAAAAAAGGCAGCCGTCATGTTGGCGTAGAGGTCCGAAAGCGAGTCCGGTAGCAGATCCTGGTTCATGCAAGTCTCCTGCAAAGCAGCTTGGACAAGGCTGGCGTGCGATGCAACCCAAAGCCATGGGCGCAAGCGGAATAGGGATTGAACCTTGATTGACGCGGAAGCCCGATATATCTGGTGCGCATGAGAGTCTTTTTGGCCCCAGCTCCGACATTGCAAGACCGCACGCGCCTGCGTGAACGGTTCTTTGGGGCCGCCCGCACGATTCTGGCCCGCCTATAGGCGGCACCCAGCCACTCGCCAGCTATTTCTCATTATCTACGGGAGAGGACCGATGTCCCCCAAAACACTCTATGACAAGATCTGGGATTCCCATGTCGCGCACGAAGCCGATGATGGAACCTGTTTGCTGTATATCGACCGCCATCTGGTGCACGAAGTCACCAGCCCGCAGGCCTTCGAAGGGCTGCGTATGGCCGGTCGACCAGTCCGCGCACCGGAGAAAACCATCGCCGTACCGGATCACAACGTACCAACCACGCCGGACCGCGTGAATGGGATCGAAAACCCGGAATCACGCATTCAGGTCGAAGCGCTGGACAAGAACGCCAAGGACTTCGGTATTCACTACTATCCGGTGCATGACGTCCGACAGGGCATTGTTCACATCGTCGGTCCTGAACAGGGTTGGACTTTGCCTGGTATGACAGTTGTCTGCGGCGACAGCCACACCGCCACACACGGCGCGTTTGGCGCGCTGGCGCATGGTATCGGGACGTCCGAAGTTGAACACGTTCTGGCCACGCAGACCCTGATCCAGAAGAAATCAAAGAACATGAAGGTCGAGGTCACCGGAAAACTGCAGCCCGGTGTGACCGCCAAAGACATTACTTTGGCCGTGATCGGTGAAACCGGCACTGCTGGTGGTACGGGCTATGTCATCGAATATTGCGGTGAAGCGATCCGTGATCTGTCGATGGAAGGCCGCATGACTGTCTGCAACATGGCCATTGAAGGCGGCGCCCGTGCGGGTTTGATTGCCCCGGATGAAACCACGTTCGAATACGTCAAAGGCCGCCCACATGCACCGAAAGGGGCTCAGTGGGAAGCCGCATTGAACTGGTGGAAAACGCTCTTCACTGACGAAGACGCGCATTTCGACAAGGTCATCACCCTGCGCGGCGAAGACATCGCGCCCGTCGTCACCTGGGGCACCAGCCCCGAGGATGTTCTGCCGATCACCGCAACTGTGCCGAACCCCGAAGATTTCGAAGGCGGCAAAGTCGACGCGGCCCGCCGTTCGATCGAATACATGGGTCTGGAAGCTGGTCAAAAGCTGAGCGATGTGGAAATCGACACGGTCTTTATCGGGTCTTGCACCAACGGTCGGATCGAAGACCTGCGCGCCGCAGCCGAGATTCTGAAGGGTAAAAAGGTGAAAGAGGGCTTGCGTGCCATGATTGTACCGGGGTCTGGTCTAGTTCGGGCGCAGGCCGAAGAAGAAGGTCTTGCCGAGATCTTCAAAGAGGCCGGGTTCGAATGGCGCCTGGCCGGATGCTCGATGTGTCTCGCAATGAACCCTGATCAATTGCAACCGGGGGAACGCTGTGCGGCAACCTCGAACCGCAACTTTGAAGGTCGCCAGGGACGCGGCGGGCGGACCCATTTGCTGAGCCCTGCAATGGCCGCCGCCGCGGCAATCACAGGACGGCTGACAGATGTCCGAGAGTTGATGTAAGCTGCCCACATAAATCAACTTATAAGGGATTGAGGACATGAGTGATTGGGTCAAATGGCTGCTGCTGGGGCTTTTATCGATTGCCTTTGGCGTGTTCGTGCTCGGCGCACCTGGTGTGGCGTCTGTTGCCGTAACAGTGGTGACGGGTGTGCTGTTGCTGATCTGCGGCGCGCTGCAGGTTGTTGGCGGGTTCACGGTTGAAGGAACCGGCAACAAGATCCTGTCTCTTGTCATGGGTGTGGTCATGCTGTTTTTGGGTTGGTCATTCCTTGATCATCCCCTGCAGGGCACGCTGACACTTGCGACCGTCTGCCTGATCCTGTTCTTGGCAGGTGGGATCGCTCGGGTCTTTTTATCCTTTCAGATGCGTGGAACACAGTTTTTCTGGCCCACGCTGATATCGGGCATCCTGTCGATCATCCTCGCCGGCATCATCTGGTCTTATGCCGCTGCAGAGCCAGGCGTGCTTTTGCAACTGCTGGGAATTCTGCTGGGCATCGAGATGCTGTTCAACGGGTTTGGATTGGTCTTCATGGCGTTCTTCGTCAAGAACGCACCCAAAACCGATACAACTGACGCGAAAGAAGCTTAAACGCGGGGCACGGGCGCGGCCCTCTCCCGCAGGAGTGTGAACATGGAAAAGTTTGACAAAGTCCACGGGGTGGCCGCCCCAATGCCATTGATCAATATCGATACCGATATGATCATTCCGAAGGTGCACCTGAAAACCATCAAGCGGTCGGGCCTCGGCGTCGTGCTGTTTGACGAAATGCGCTATCACGATCATGGCGGCGAGAATGAAGAGTTCGTTCTGAACAAGCCCGCCTATCGCAACACCGAGATTCTGGTGGCTGGTGACAATTTCGGCTGCGGCTCATCGCGTGAACACGCGCCTTGGGCCATCAAGGATTTCGGCATCAAGGTTGTGATCTCGACCAGCTTCGCCGACATCTTCTTCAACAATTGCTTCAAGAACGGCATCCTGCCGATCGTGGTTGAAGAGGAACACCACGCTGTTTTGATGGATGACGCGCACAAGGGTGAAAACGCCCGTATGACCGTGCATCTCGAGGATCAGCAGATCACCACCTCGGATGGCATCGTGATCGAATTTGATATCGACCCCCATCGCAAGCATTGCCTGATCCATGGTCTGGACGATATCGGGCTGACGATGGAAAAAGATCACCACATCGACAAATTCGAAGATCACGCAAGCCAGGCCCGCCCCTGGGTCTGATTCTTGGGGACGAATCTGTGGACACTCAACCTAACGGGGACGCCAAGGCGACCCCGTTCGCATTTTAGGGGTTAAACCTGATACACCCACAACATGTAGTGGGTCGAATCTTTTACACGTCGAATTTACGACAGCAATGATGCAAAGCCGCACCACTTTCGCCATCATTTTGCCCGAAATCGGGTGTCTTCTGCGCCATGGCTTGAGCGAAATGTCGCTTATCGCCAATGTGTCGTTAGACAGGCAACCGCCAGGAAAAAATCGGCGGAGACAAGTTGGAATGTAAGTCGGCAGAGATCGGCTACTCCGGTTTGAAAAAAGGGTTCGGAATTGTGATTGCGCGCACATCAGGGGCGGCGATACGTGGAATATTGGTGGCACTGATGGTGCTTACTCCCGCGTTATACCTCCCAGTATCATCGACGAACGGGACCGAGATTGTGGTCTTTCTCGCGATACTCGCGTTTATCTTGACATTTGCTGAATACAACTCTGCCTTTCCCAGTTTCATTGAGTTTCGTGATGCGCCGCCGGTGAACCGGTTGCGATTCGTTGGCCTGATGTCGATGGTCACTTTTCTAACGCTGATCTGTAAGAACACTTACGCCCCGACAGAGCTGACAACATTCTTCTATTCAATGGGTCTGTCCGTCGCCAACGTGGTCGACTTCCCGTATTCGCCGGTTCGTCTGATCGTGTTGATGGTTCCCGCTGACGCAAGTCTGCCATTGATTGAACTGGTTCGCGTCACTGCCAGTGTTGCCTATGTTGCCGCCTTGGTGACGATCGCCAGCTTTGCGTATGCCGTCAAACTGAAGGGGTGGCCCACCGGCAATGGCGCGTTCAACGTGTGGACCAATTTACCGCTGTTTGACCCAACCAAAGGTGGGGATGTTGTGGCTCGGCTACAGCGCGATGGACGTTTGAATATCTGCATCGGTGTCTTGCTTCCTTTTCTTATCCCTGCCGCGATTGAAATGCTGACAAACTTCGCCAACCCGATCTCGCTGAGCAATCCTCAGACCTTGATCTGGACGCTAAGCGCTTGGGCCTTTTTGCCCGCCAGCATGATCATGCGGGGAATGGCGACACTGCGCATCGCAGGTTTGATCGTCGAAAAACGCCGCGCCTATTCCACGAACGAGACAACTCAGGCTGCATGATCCGCGCCCTTGTTCTGTGTTTGCTGCCCTTTGCGGCGCATGCAGATGTGATACGTGTTGCCACCTTCAATACCGAACTCAGCCGAAAAGGTCCGGGGCTTCTGCTGCGTGACGTTCAACGCGACGATCCTCAGGTCCAGGCCGTTGTCGCCGTACTGGTGGCAATGCAGCCCGACATTGTGGCCTTACAAGGCATCGACTGGGACATGGATGGCCTCGCCTTGACCGCTTTGTCCCGCAAACTGCGTGAATCGGGACTGGATTTTCCCTACCACTTTGCCGCCCAGCCCAATTCCGGTTTGGACTCTGGCCTTGATCTGGATGGGGATGGTCGCACGCAGGGTCCCGGAGATTCGCATGGCTGGGGTTTGTTTACCGGTCACGGCGGCTTGGCCGTGCTGTCAAAGCACGAAATTCTGCGGTCTGAAATCCAGGATTATTCCAAGGTCTTGTGGCGTGACCTGCCCGGAGCCGAATTACCGACGGTTGATGGCGAACCCTTCCCCTCGGATCAGGCTCAGGCCGCGCAACGCCTGTCGTCGACCGGGCACTGGGTGGTGCCTGTTGCTACACCGATCGGCCACATCAGTCTGATGACCTTTCACGCCAGCCCGCCAGTGTTTGACGGGCCGGAAGACCGCAACGGGTTACGCAACCGGGATGAGATTAGACTATGGTCATTGCTGATGGACGGTGATCTCGGCCACGTGCCGAAGGGGCGCTTCGTTATCGCAGGGGATGCCAACCTAGACCCGGATCAGGGCGATGGGCGCAAACACGCAATCAGGTCGCTTCTGGCCAATCTACACCTGCAAGACCCGCAGCAAAAGGATACAACTGGCGCGTTGACAACGGTTGACTGGAAAGCCGCCGGAAAGATGCGTGTCGACTACGTCTTGCCGTCGGCAGACCTCAAAGTCATGGATGCGGGTGTTTTTTGGCCTGCTCCGAATAGCGACCTGCGAGACGCGGCCCAAAGCGCCAGCCGTCATCGTCTGGTCTGGGTGGACGTGGCAATACCCTAGACCGCTCAAACGGCCACTGCTTTGGTCGTGCGCGACGGCTCTGACAGAGTCGCGGGAATTGCGGATCGCAAGACATCGTCTAACCCGGTCTGCTGAACCTCTCCCAACAGCTCGGCCATAAGGCTACCATCCAACCGATGGGGCACATCCCATAGATACCGCATCTCAAGCAAGTGCGGGGCCAGTCGCCAGAATGGTTTAGCAAGGTGAAGGGGCCACCAGCTCATCTGTTTGACCGTCACGGTCTGGGCGATCACCCGTGACAATGCCGTGGCAATCTCTGTTCCTGTCAGAGTGTGCCCGGCGAAGGGGACGTCACAGAACCGAGGCAGCCTATCGCGCATCTCAGCCAACGCAGCGGCTGTTCGCGCCAAATCAGGGAGGTAAGCCCAAGCATGAGGAATGCTTGGATCGCCAGGATAAACCAACCGACCACGCGATAAGTGTTTTATCATGACCTGATCAAACCAGTTGCCCGAGGCGCAGGTATCGAAGAAATCTCCTGCTCGCAGGATAATCGTCCGCACGGATGAACTGCGATAGGTTTCTTCCATTTCTATTCGGATACGACCCAGCGGGTTTGTCGCCAGATGCGGTGTGTCACCCGACCAAGGGCTCGGCGTATTGGCGCCAAACACATAGACATTCCCCGGAACAATGACGGTTGCACCGGTTTCCGAGGCCACGTTGATCACCTGCCGATGCAGTTTCGGCACCAGACGCGCCCAGTCCGGATAGGGCGGGTTCCAGGCATTGACGATGACATCCGCCCCTGACGCCGCCTCTTCCAGCACGTCGGTCTTACGATCAAAATTGCGCACGACCCAACCCGCATTGCCAAAAGCCAAAGCGGCGTTGCGGCCAAAGCGACCTGATGCACCCAAAATTAGAACGGTCTGTGTCATGGCATCCTCCTGTCAGCAGCCAATGTAGTCATTCAGTTCAATTAAGGAATTGCCGGTCGGTGTAGATTGTGTATTCATTTTTGAATGGACAGAACCTTAACACATGCGGACTGGTCCCTGATTCAGAGCTTTCTGGCCGTTGCCGAAACCGGATCACTGTCTGCCGCGGCGCGGCAGCTGGAACGCAGCCAGCCAACACTGGGCCGACAGGTCCAAACGCTTGAGGCTGAGTTGGGCGTGTCCCTGTTCGACCGACACGCACGCGGGCTGAAGCTCAGCGAGGTTGGATCTCAGCTTTTGCCGATGGCACAACAGATGCACAGCGCCATGAGTGCGTTCAGTATGACCGCAGCAGGGCAGTCGCAGCAATTGGAAGGCTCCGTTCGGATCACCGCATCTGTCTTTGCCTCACACCATCTTTTGCCGTCGATTCTGGCGGACATACGTCGGCAGGAACCGGCGATTCAGCTCGAGCTTGTGGCGACCGATGCGAGCGAGAACCTACTGTATCGCGAGGCTGATATCGCTGTGCGCATGTACCGCCCTGAGCAGATGGACATCGTGTCCCGTTACATTGGTGACGTGCCGCTTTGCTTTTGCGCGGCCAAATCCTATCTGGATAGGGCGGGCCGGCCCGAAACCCCCGAAGATCTGTTCCGTCACGATCTGGTTGGATTTGACGCCAACAAGCAGATCATCGACAAAATGCGAGAAAAGGGATGGCCAGCCAGTCGCGACAGTTTTGCCACCCGCTGCGATCTGCAAAGCGCCTATTGGGAGCTTATCCGGGCGGGCTGCGGCATTGGTTTCGGCCAGGTTCAGGTTGCCCAAGCAGATCCCAAAGTGGAAGTCGTGCGCCTGGATGTTGAGATTCCCATTTTGCCGGTCTGGTTGGCCGCGCCGCAGGCCATGCGTCAGACCCCGCGCATCCGCCGGGTCTGGGATCTTTTAGCAGAAGGGCTAAAAGCCAGCCTGTAGGCATTTTTGGCAAAACTGATGCCGTGCGCCAGCCAAACCGTGGCCAACCCGCGCTTTCGGTGTGAATCGGCTGGATCGTCTCATTGACCCGATGCGGCACAGACGCTAGGGCCATTGCGACGAAACGCAAGGAGACCCTTCATGTCCAACCCCTCGCTCCTCATCCTGCCCGGAGATGGAATTGGCCCCGAAGTCATGGCCGAAGTGCGCAAGATCATCGACTGGTTCGGTGCCAATCGCGACCTACAGTTTGATGTCAGCGAGGACCTTGTGGGCGGCGCAGCCTATGACGCTCATGGTGCTCCGTTGTCGGACGAAACAATGGCAAAAGCGCAGGAAGCGGATGCTGTTCTGTTGGGGGCCGTTGGAGGCCCTAAATACGATGATCTGGATTTCAGCTTGAAACCAGAACGCGGGCTGCTGCGCTTACGCAAGGAAATGGACCTGTATTCGAATCTGCGCCCGGCGCAATGCTTTGACGCGCTGGCCGATTTCTCATCTTTGAAAAAGGACATTGTCGCAGGTCTCGATATCATGATCGTGCGCGAGCTGACGTCAGGTGTCTATTTCGGCGAGCCGCGTGGTATCTTCGAGGAAGGCAACGAACGCGTGGGGATCAACACGCAGCGCTACACTGAATCCGAAATCGAACGCGCCGCGCGCTCGGCCTTTGAACTGGCGATGCGCAGAAACAAGAAACTGTGTTCGATGGAAAAGGCCAACGTGATGGAATCCGGCATCCTGTGGCGTGAGGTCGTAACGCGTGTTGCTGCGGATTATCCCGAAGTTGAACTGTCGCACATGTATGCCGACAACGGCGCCATGCAGCTGGTCCGGGCGCCCAAGCAATTCGATGTGATCCTGACTGATAACCTGTTCGGTGACATCCTGTCGGATTGCGCAGCTATGCTGACCGGTAGCCTGGGCATGCTGCCTTCTGCCAGCCTCGGCGCGCCGATGGCCAATGGTCGGCCTAAGGCGATGTATGAACCGGTCCACGGGTCTGCGCCCGATATCACGGGGCAAGGCAAGGCCAACCCAATCGCGTGTATCCTCAGCTTTGCAATGGCATTGCGCTACAGCTTCGACCAAGGCGCTGAAGCGGATCGGCTGGAAGGCGCGGTAGAGAAGGTTCTGGCCGACGGCGTGCGCACTGGCGATCTGCTGGCCGATGAAGGGGTCGAGCCGGTTTCGACTACGGAAATGGGCGCTGCCATCATCGCAGCGCTGGACGAAAGCCTATAAGTGGTGTTGGGAGGTGCAGCGCACCTCCCAACCCTTCGTGGAATTTAGTTCCCGCCGAATATGTCCTTCAACAGATTGTCGACGGCCCTGGCAAACCCGCCACCCTGTTTGCGGCGCGGCTGGCTGGGTTGTTGAACCTGCACCGGCGGAGCGGGTGCCAGCATCGGCAGCGGTGTCGGGGTCATGCCTTCGGTCACACGCAACATGGTTTCCCGCCAGATTTCCGCAGGCAAACCACCTCCAGTCACACCTGACAGCGGCGTGTTGTCGTCATATCCCATCCACACACCAGTGACATAGTCGGCCGTAAACCCGATGAACCAGGCATCGCGCGCAGCCTGAGTGGTGCCGGTTTTACCCGCGACTTGCCAGCCGGGCAGTTTGGCCCGCCCGCCGGTCCCCTGGGACACGACGCGTTCCATCATCCAGGTCAGCTGCTTTGCGGCTTCATCGCGGATCACCCGCTCGCCGATTCCGGTTGTCGTCACCATGACCGGCTTGTCATCCCCCAACAGCTTAAGCTCGGTCAAACCGTAGGGCTCCACGGCCGAACCCCCGTTCAGGATACCGGCATAGGCCCCCGTCATCTCGATCAGCGTGCTTTCGGATGCGCCCAGCGCCAAAGCGAGCCCTTGCGCGAGATCGCTGGTGATTCCGAACTGGCTGGCCACGGTACGGACGTTTTCCAGCCCCGAAATCTCTGCCACTTTAACAGCCGGAATGTTAAGTGAGTTCTTCAGCGCATCGGCCAAACTGACCCGGCCATAATACTTCTTTGTGTAGTTCTCAGGGCACCATTGACCGGACCCGGCAATGTTCCAACATGTGGGTTCATCCATCACAGTATCCAGCGGGGAGTATCCCAGTTCCAGCGCCGTTGCATAGACAAAGGGCTTGAAGGATGACCCGGTCTGCCGCAGCGCCTGCGTGGCACGGTTGAATGCGCCAGACACACGCGTCTTGCGACCGCCGACCATCCCGCGCACCGCGCCATCGGCTGACATCACAACAATCGCGGCCTGTGCTTTCGATCCTTCGCGCACCTTTTCCTGAAAGATGTACTTCAACGCCTCTTCCGCAGACTTCTGAATACGCTGATCCAGAGTAGTGCGGATCACCACATCCTCGGTCGTATTTCGCGTAAAGAACTCTGGTCCGCTGGCCATCACCCAGTCTGCAAAATAGCCCCCGGCACGCGCTGCGGCAGCTTCGGACAATTGCGCCGGCCTGCTGCGGGCTTCACTTGCCTGGGCGCCCGATAGATAACCCTGAGTTTCCATCAGGCCCACAACAAGCCGCGCGCGGTCCTGGGATCGCTGCAGGTCGTTTGTGGGCGCATAACGCGTCGGTGCCACCAGCAGACCAGCAAGCATCGAAGCCTCGGCTGGTGAAACTTCGGCGGCAGATTTGCCAAAATAGCGCTGGCTCGCTGCTTCAAACCCGCGCGCGCCTGCACCCAGGAAGGCGCGGTTCAGATAGATGGTCAGGATCTCATCCTTGGAGTATTTGACCTCCATCGCCATTGCGTAAATGGCCTCTTTGCCTTTGCGCCACAGCGACCCTTGTCGACAATCGGATTCATACGCGGCCTCAGACTCCCACTGGTCGGGTTCATAGGGCACGCCAAGACACAATAGTTTCGCCGTCTGCTGCGTGATGGTCGAGCCGCCATGGCCAGACAACGGCCCACGCCCTTCGCTAAGGTTGATGCGCACAGCGCTGGCCACGCCACGTGGGCTGATCCCGAAATGACGGTAGAATCGCTTGTCCTCGGTCGCGACGACGGCGTTCTTCAGGTGGGGCGAGACGGTATCGGCCGTGATTACCCCACCGAACTGGTCCCCGCGCCACGCAAAGACCTTGCCGTCGCGGTCCAGCAGCGTCACCGATCCCCGCGCACGTCCGTCCAAAAGCGCGTCAACATCCGGCAATGTGGTATAGACGATACCCACCGCCAATGCGACCAACATGCCGACAATAGCTCCGACACGCCATGTCAGACCCCAGATCAACCGCCATATCCAGCGGAAAAGACGGCGAAAGATGCCGCCACCGTTGCCGCCGGACTTTCTCCGTGTTTTTTTCCGTGCGGTCTTGCGCGTTGTTGCCTTGCGTGCGGTGGCCTTCTTGCCCGCTGGCTTCGCAGCGCGCTTGTTCGCCGTGGGCTTGCGCCTCTTCGACGGGTATCTTTTATCCGCGACCAATGTCGATTTACGACGTCTGGACTCAGTCATGCTCAAACTCTGCCCGATTATGCTTTTGGGCCACCTTACCCCGGTACTCTGGGTATGTAGAGGTCAGAAATTCCGGAATTTCCCCTTCTCATTGATGCTTAATTTTTAATCTACTTGCACAATTTGTGCAAAAAATGTGCAACTTTGCGTCATTTAACGGCGCTTTTACGTCCTGTGACCGTTCCCTACGGCGGTCTCTCGCGCTCTTTTTCTGCAGGTGCAAACAAACCGGTCCCGCCGGGGAAGCAGAGGGGAAAGACGTGAAACTGATTATTGCGACAATCAAGC
Source organism: uncultured Ruegeria sp. (assembly GCF_947489545.1). Classification (NCBI taxonomy): domain Bacteria; kingdom Pseudomonadati; phylum Pseudomonadota; class Alphaproteobacteria; order Rhodobacterales; family Roseobacteraceae; genus Ruegeria; species uncultured Ruegeria sp. Next base: position 122,354 of record NZ_CANLDZ010000012.1, read on the forward strand.
CGTTCAAGCTGGAGGAGGTGCGCGAAGCACTGACCACGGCCGGGGTGCGCGGCATGATGGTGACCGAAATCAAGGGCTTCGGCTCGCAATCCGGTCACACGGAAATTTACCGTGGGGCCGAATATGCTGTGAATTTCGTGCCCAAGATCAAACTGGAAATCGTGGTTCCTGCCACCATGGCCGACCAGATCGTCGAGACCATCACCAAAACCGCCAAAACCGGCAAGATCGGTGACGGCAAGATTTTTGTCCTCGATGTCGAGCAGGCGCTGCGCGTGCGGACCGGGGAAACCAACGAGGAAGCGCTGTAGGCGCCCTTAATCCACATCATTCGAGGACTGACAATGAACCTGATGAAATCTCTCATCCCTGCCGCCGCGATCGTCGTGCTGCCGCAGATGGGTCTTGCGCAAGAGGACGCCGCAACCGGCGAAGCTGCGCTGCATACACAATACATCTTCACCACCTTGCTGTTCTTGATGGCGGGCTTTCTGGTGTTTTTTATGGCCGCTGGTTTTGCCATGCTCGAAGGCGGGTTGGTGCGGTCGAAAAACGTTGCCATGCAGATGATCAAGAACGTGGCGCTGTTTTCCTTTGCCGCAATCATGTACTGGCTGATCGGCTTTAACCTGATGTACCCTGGCGACGGCTGGACCATCGCGGGTTGGGTTGGCCCGTTCTTCTCAACCACAGTTCTGGATCCCGTGGGAGTCCCCGCCGCGGAAGCGGCGCTGGATTATGCGTCGGTTGGCTCGGACTTCTTCTTCCAGCTGGTGTTTGTGGCCGCAACCGCCTCGATCGTTTCGGGTGCCGTGGCGGAACGGATCAAACTGTGGCCTTTTCTGATCTTCGTGATCGTGCTGACCGGTGTGCTTTACCCGATCTCTGGGTCCTGGCAGTGGGGCGGCGGCTGGTTGTCTGAAGCAGGCTTCTCGGACTTTGCTGGCTCAACCGTTGTGCACTCGGTCGGTGGCTGGGCGGCTCTGGCGGGCTGTCTCATCCTTGGCCCGCGTATCGGCAAATATAAGGACGGCAAAGTCCACCCGATGCCCGGTTCAAACCTGGCGCTAGCCACCTTGGGGACATTCATCCTGTGGCTGGGCTGGTTCGGCTTCAACGGTGGTTCGCAGCTGGCGATGGGCACCGTGGGTGACGTATCTGACGTATCGCGCATCTTTGCTAACACCAACATGGCCGCTGCGGCGGGCGCTGTTGCCGCCCTGATCATGACACAGGTTCTGTACAAAAAGCCTGATCTGACCATGGTTCTGAACGGCGCGCTTGCTGGTCTCGTCTCGATCACTGCCGAGCCGCTGGCCCCGACCCTGTTCGGCGCGCTTTGGATCGGTGCAGTCGGCGGTATCATCGTTGTCTTCGCGGTTCCCATGCTGGACAAGTTCAAGATCGACGACGTGGTCGGTGCCATCCCGGTTCACCTGTTCGCAGGCATTTGGGGCACCATCGCCGTGATCTTCTACGGTGAGGCCAGCCTGATCACTCAGCTGACCGGTATCGTGGCCTACGGCATCTTCACTTTCGTCGCCGCCTTGATCCTATGGTCCATCCTGAAGGCCGCCATGGGCATCCGCGTCAGCGAAGAGGACGAGATCAATGGCCTCGACATGGCCGAACTGGGTATGGAAGCCTATCCAGAGTTCTCCAAAGGCTAGACCTTGATTCAAAAGACACGAAAACCCGGGCGCTTGCGTCCGGGTTTTCTTGTTCTAAATCGTGTTCGTTAGACGCCGACGTCGACAATCGCTTTGGCCAAGATCGGCACAGTTGTGGCGTTCAGGCCTGCGATGTTCAGCCGGCTGTCACCAACCATATAGATACCGTGATCGCCCCGCAGTTGCTCAACCAGGTCCGGGGCAGCGCCGAGGCGCGAGAACATACCGCGATGCTGGGCGATAAACCCGAAGCGATCTGAACCGCTGTGGCGCTGCAACTCATCGGCCAGTTGTTGACGCAGGTCCAACATCGACAGACGGACCTCTTCCAGCTCTGCTTCCCAGTCCGCGCGAAGTTCCGGATCTGTAAGGATCGTCGTTACAACTCTTGCCCCGTGATCCGGTGGGAAGGAGTAGTTCTGGCGGTTCAGGAAGGCCAGCGTCGACTGGTTCAGCGCCGTTTGCGCCGCATCATCGCTGATCGCTATCAGTAGGCCCGTGCGCTCACGATAAACGCCGAAGTTCTTCGAGCAGGACGCCGCGATCAGGCATCGTTTGACGGACGAGGCCACCAGACGGGTCGCCTGCGCGTCTTCCTCAAGGCCGTCGCCAAAGCCCTGATAGGCGATGTCGATCATCGCCACGAGACCGAGCTCATTGATGATGTTCACGACGTCTTGCCACTGTACCATGTTCAGGTTGGCCCCGGTCGGGTTGTGGCAGCAGCCATGCAACAGGACGACGTCGCCAGCATTGGCAGTTTTCAGGTCCTCGATCATACCGTCGAAATCGACGCCACGGGTCTCGTCGTCAAAATAGCGGTAAGGAACCGCTTCCATGCCCAGATAGTTCAGGATCGACAGGTGGTTGGGCCAAGTTGGGTTCGATACGAAGACGCGGGCCTCAGGGTTGGCCATGCGGATCATCTCGAACGCCTGACGGCAGGCACCGGTGCCACCCGGAGTCGCAACGGCGGCAATATTGACGCGCGGGACGGATGCACCAAGGATCAGATCAATCATCGCATCGGCATAGGCCGGATCACCGGCCAGGCCGGTGTAAGCTTTGCTCTCCTGCTCCTCCAGAATGCGCTTTTCAGCTGCTTTCACCGCGCGCATCACCGGGGTGATACCTTCGGCATTCTTGTAGACACCGACACCCAGATCGATCTTTTGATCGCGCGGGTCCTCGCGGTACATTTGCATCAGCGCCAGAATCTTGTCGGCAGGTTGCGGTTTGAGATGTTCGAACATCAGTTCTCTCCGGTTGCGACGGGCAGGGTCGGGAAGGCACCCCATTCAGCCCAGGAGCCGTCATAAAGCGAGTGATCTTTCTTGCCCATGCGCTCAAGCGCAAGGCTAAGGATCGCGGCTGTCACGCCCGACCCGCAGGATGTGATCGCCGGTTTCGACAGATCGACGCCTGCGGCCTCGAAAATGGCGCGGCACTCCTCGGGTGATTTCATCGTGTGGTTTCTGTTCAGCAATGCACCGAAAGGCACGTTGCGAGAGCCAGGGATGCGTCCCGACCGCAACCCTTCGCGCGGTTCGGGGTCTGTACCCGTGAACCGGCCCGCCGCGCGCGCGTCTATGATTTCGTGGTCGCCTAGCTTGGCGGCGGCAGAGACTTGCGTGACATCGCGCACAAGTTGATTTTGCACCCGCACGGTCATGTGGCGGTCGCGGATAACAGGCGGCAGATCCTCGATTTCACGCCCTTCGGCCTGCCATTTTGGCAAGCCCCCATCCAGAACGGCAATGTTTTCTTGTCCCATCAGACGGAACAACCACCAGACGCGCGCTGCAGACATAAGACCGGCACCGTCATAGACCACCACCTGATGGCCGTCGCCCACGCCCATAGCGCGAAGACGCGACATGAACTTTTCGACCGGCGGCGCCATATGTGGCAAATCTGATCGCTGATCAGAGATGTCATCGATGTCAAAAAACCGAGCGCCCGGGATGTGGCCCGCATCATATTCGGATTTGGCGTCACGCTCCTGTTGCGGCAGGTACCACGACCCATCCAGAATCCGCAGATCCGGGTCCTTCATATGAGCGGCCAGCCATTCGGTAGACACCAGGGTTTTCGGATCGTCCAGCATCAATGCCTCCCCAAAACGTGCAGGAGTTTCCCTATACTTGGCGGGATGCGTATTCAAGACTGGATGGAGGATGTTAGCGCTGTTTCACGTCTTCATCGCGCGCGACGCAGCCTGATATGCTGTATAATTCCGATAAAGCTGATTGCGATCCAGAAACTTTCGATCAGCATCGAGGCCAGATTGAAGTTCTGCAGCAAGGAATAAACGATCAGAATTGACCCCAGCAGGTTGATCACCGGAAAGGCCAGATCATCGGAGTTCATCATGCGCATCTGCGTTGCGAAATAAGCCCCGACCACAACCAGTGCGCCAAACGACCCGAGGGCATCGGCCCAAGTCAGCGTGTCCAAAAAAGCAGCCATCAATAGCCCTCATTATCAGTTCAGCGGGTGGAAACTTGGTTCAGGTAACCGGCTCTGACGCAGCCGTTTGCCCATAGTGATGCATATTCAGGAACATCGCTCCTGTTTGCCCTGCGCGATACCCGTGTGGGACATCCGCCGAGAACCGCAGACCCTGCCCCGCGTGCAGCGAAACCCATTCATCGTCGCGCAAAACGTCAAGGGCCCCATCAAGGACAAATACCTCTTCGGTAACTCCGGCAGCATGGGCTGGCGATTCGTGGCATTGGTTTGGAGTCAGGGAAACGTGAAAGGTCTCTGCCCCCAAAACCGGGTCAAACGGAAACACGATCTTTACTTCGATACTGCCTGGAAAAGTCACCGTTCGAAACATGTTCGCATCCGATGAGTCACGCAAAACAGACGTTCCGATCAGCGCACTGAGAGGCAGCTGAAACCCTTTGGCAATCTTCCACAAGGTGGCAATCGTCGGGCTTGATTCGCCGCGTTCGATCTGGCCCAGCATTGCTTTGCTGACCCCGGTCAATTCCGAAGCTTTTGACAAGCTCAGCCCCGAGGCTGCCCGCACATCCCTCAGTTTTAGCGTGATTTCGCCAGTTTCAGCCAATGTTTCCATGCCAGTGCCCTGCGATTTCCCTTGTACGTTATAACGCACATATGATACGTGCGCTATAACATACTCACCCAGATACCGCAGGTAGGGCAAAAGGGAAACAGCATCATGCCAATGTACCGATCCAGAACCTCCACTCATGGCCGCAACATGGCCGGTGCCCGTGGCCTGTGGCGCGCCACCGGCATGACCGATGGCGATTTTGGCAAACCGATCATCGCCATCGTCAACTCTTTCACTCAGTTTGTGCCCGGCCACGTGCACCTGAAAGATCTGGGTCAGATGGTCGCGCGCGAAGTCGAGGCCGCAGGTGGTGTCGCCAAAGAATTCAACACCATCGCCGTGGATGACGGCATCGCCATGGGTCACGACGGGATGCTCTATTCGCTGCCTTCCCGCGAGGTGATCGCCGACAGTGTGGAGTATATGGTCAATGCCCATTGCGCCGATGCGATGGTCTGCATCTCGAACTGCGACAAGATCACCCCCGGCATGTTGATGGCCGCGATGCGGCTCAACATTCCGGCGATCTTTGTTTCGGGCGGCCCGATGGAGGCGGGCAAGATCGACATCGCCGATCTGGACGCTAAGAAGATCGACCTGGTGGACGCGATGGTTGCTGCTGCAGACGACAGGTTCACGGACGAACAGGTCAAACATATCGAAGAAAACGCGTGCCCTACCTGCGGGTCATGTTCAGGCATGTTCACTGCCAACTCGATGAACTGTTTGGCCGAGGCGCTTGGTCTGGCCCTGCCGGGCAACGGCTCGACCCTTGCCACCCATGCCGACCGGAAAGAGCTGTTTCTGGAAGCCGGGCGCAGAATCGTCGAGATCACCAAGCGCCACTATGATCTGGATGAGAAAGGCTTCTTGCCGCGTGAGATCGCCACGTTTGAGGCGTTTGAGAACGCCATGAGTTTGGATATCGCGATGGGCGGGTCGACCAATACGGTCCTGCATCTGTTGGCCATCGCGTATGAAGGCAATGTCGATTTCACAATGACCGACATGGACCGGCTTAGCCGAAAAGTGCCATGCCTGTGCAAGGTCGCGCCCAATACCGAGAATGTGCATATGGAAGATGTCCACCGTGCGGGCGGCATCTTCTCGATCCTTGGAGAGTTGAGCCGTGCGGGATTGTTTCACGATGATTGCAGCACGGTCCACTCGCCCACGATGGCCGAGGCCATTGCCAATTGGGACATCAAGGTCGCCAACAACCCAAGGGCTCAGGATCTGTTCAAAGCGGCACCAGGTGGCGTCCGCACCACGCAGGCGTTTAGCCAGTCCAACCGCTACAAAGAGCTGGATACAGATCGCGAAGGCGGTGTGATCCGCTCCAAAGAACATGCTTTTAGCCAGGATGGCGGTCTTGCAGTTCTGTTCGGTAACATCGCCCGCGACGGTTGCATCGTAAAAACGGCTGGTGTCGACGAGAACATTCTGAAGTTCACTGGCTCGGCCTATGTTTGTGAAAGCCAGGATCAAGCCGTCAGCGATATTCTGACGGGTAAAGTCAAAGAAGGGGATGTTGTCGTCATCCGCTACGAGGGGCCGCGCGGCGGTCCGGGGATGCAGGAGATGTTGTATCCGACCTCCTATCTGAAATCCAAAGGCCTCGGCAAGGCCTGCGCCTTGCTGACCGATGGACGGTTTTCGGGCGGCACGTCAGGCCTTTCAATTGGTCATGTTTCACCCGAAGCCGCGGAAGGTGGCGAGATCGGCCTCGTGCAAACCGGCGACAAGATCGAAATCGATATTCCTAACCGAACAATCCATCTTGCGGTGTCTGATGAAGACCTCGCAGAGCGCCGCAAATCTCAAGACGAAAAAGGTTGGGTTCCTGCGGCACCGCGCAAGCGCAAGGTCTCTACTGCGCTTAAGGCCTATGCCAAACTGACAACCAGCGCGGCAAAAGGCGCTGTTCGAGAGCTTTAACTGAACCCGAGTACTTCCGCACCCGATCCGCCGCATCGGCTTCGCCCATACGGTGGTCGGTCTTGGGCCCGGCGCCGCGCAGAGCGCGGCGCCGGGCCCAACCAGAGGAGATGTCTCGCAAGAGACATTGACGATGGGCGGGAGAGTTTGCCAGCGATCAGTCGCCCAATTTGGCGTGAACCTCGTCCAGATCAATCTCACCAATCGGCATCTTGTTGGACGGGTCATGAAAATCGTATTTGAACAGCTCGAAATCCTGCTTGTAGATTTCATAGACCAGATGCATCGACAGGTCGTCGAAATAGTCCTCGACAGGATGGGCGCGTTTGGGTCCGTGCCCCTCGGATTCGTTGAACCGAGGAATATCTGACAGAGCTATCGCGTGCTGCGTGTCCGTTTTGTCCAGTACACCCTGCATGCCGTCATTGAATTTCTCGGTCCAGAAGATCCTGTCATATTGCCCGCCATTCACGATGAAGGTTGAGACGTGGCCCGACATGGCAGACCAGTGAATGTCCGGATCCATGGGCCTACGCCACCGGATCGTGTCGCGCGCAAACAGCAAAAATCGGCGGAAGCTGGCAATTTGGTCAAACTCACCTTTTCCGTCATCGCCGCCGACTTGAATCCCATAGTTGTAGATCAGCGTCGGAACCAGATTGCCCCGGTATCTTTTACCGTTGCGCTGGATGCCACAGATCTTGTCGAAAAATGAACTAAGGATTCGTGTGTACGGGTTGCGCACACAGGTGAAAGAAAACGACGCGTGATTACGGACATTCGTGGAGATCAAGCCCTGGCTTTGATCAAACGCCCATTTGTGCATACCACCTTTGGCATCATGAATATCGCCGTCAAAAAAATGACCATGATCCGAAAAATACATGATCTGACCAATAGTCGAGCAAGCACACTTTGGCACGACACGGTATACCATGCTCTCGCTCTCGGTCATCCAGGTGCCGGGAAAACCCATCTGCTGCGCCTCCTATACTGGCCGGGTCTAAATTGGACGTGCCAGCATTTGAGACCAAAGAACCAAAAATATTCTGTTTATTCAATCGTTCATCCTCAGTATCACGGTTGGAAACGGGCAGAAACGGAAATTGCGTAAACCTCATGGCAAAGATTGCCTATATTTTGCTTTGTCACAAAGACCCTGATGCGATCATCGCACAGGCCGAGCAGCTGACTGCCGTCGGGGATTGCATGGCGATTCACTTCGATGCCCGCGCCAATGCGGCGGACTATGATCGCATCCGCGCCGCACTGAAGGACAATCCAAACGTCACATTCGCCAGCAAACGCATCAAATGCGGCTGGGGAGAATGGTCGCTGGTTCAAGCCACGCTAAACGCCCTGCAGGCTGCTGTTGACGCTTTTCCCCGTGCCACGCATTTCTACATGCTTTCAGGCGATTGCATGGCGATCAAGACCGCTGAATACGCGCATCAATTCCTCGACGAGAACGACTTGGATTATATCGAAAGCCATGACTTCTTTGAGAGCAACTGGATCAAGACCGGTATGAAAGAAGACCGTCTGATCTATCGCCACTACTTTAACGAACGCACCCAAAGCGGGCTGTTCTACGCGTCTTTCGAAATGCAGAAACGGTTCGGCCTGACCCGGGACATCCCAAAAGACATCCAGATGATGATCGGCAGCCAATGGTGGTGCCTGCGCCGCAGAACCATCGAAATGATTCTGGATTTCCTGAACCAGCGCCGCGATGTGATCCGGTTCTTCTCGACCACCTGGATCCCGGACGAGACGTTTTTTCAAACTCTCGTTCGCCACCTGATCCCAAAGGGCGAGATCGAAAACCGCACACTTACCTTCTTGATGTTCTCAGACTACGGAATGCCCGTCACGTTCTACAACGACCACTACGACATGCTGTTGGGTCAGGATTATCTATTTGCCCGCAAAATCAGCCCCGAGGCGCATGAGCTGAAAGACCGGCTGGGCGCATTATACGCCAGCGAAGGCGTTGATTTTCCGATCTCGAACGAGGGCCGCAACCTGCATGCTTTCCTGACAGGGCGGGGGCGTGTCGGCCGCAGGTTTGGCCAGCGGTTCTGGGAAACGGAAAACACGCTGGGACCAGAGCGTGAGTTGTTCCTGGTTGTGTGCAAAAAGTGGCACGTGGCCAAACGGTTGGTGGATCAGATTGCATCAGAAACAGACATCCCGTGTGTCGAATATCTGTTCAACGAACAAGACACCCCGCTGCCAGATCTCGGGGGGATCGAAACGACATTGACGAAGCGGTCCAGACACCGGCGGTCTGTGGTTCGCATGTTATTCGAAGGGTTTGGAGCGGACCGGCTGGTTTTGTGCCTGGACCCTGCCAATCTGGACATCATCCGCGATTTTTGCCGTGACAAGGCCAAAACGCGTGTGCTGGAGATCGAATGCGAATACTCGGACGAGTATCTGATCGGCCATGCCCGACGCGTTGGGTTGGCAGGTGAGAACAGCCCGTCAGAAACCGTATCACGCCTGTTACCCACACTTCACAATGATCTGGCGTATGAATCTGAACAGATCCGCAATGCCGAGTTTGACGGCTACTTGTGCATTCGCGAGACATCGGACCGAACTGAGAACGAAGCAGTTATCGCTAAGTTCCTGGGGATTGGGGCCGAAAAAGCCCAGGCGGTGATGCGGCTGGACTATCTGTTTTCCGACTGATCACGAGGTATCCGGCGGCGCGGATCAGCACCGCCGGAAACATCTTCAGATATCGAATTTGACGCCCTGCGCCAGCGGCAATTCGGACGAATAGTTCACCGTGTTTGTCTGACGACGCATATAGGCCTTCCAAGCATCTGATCCGCTTTCACGCCCGCCGCCGGTTTCTTTCTCACCGCCAAACGCACCACCGATTTCGGCACCCGACGGGCCGATATTGACGTTGGCAATACCGCAATCCGATCCAGCGGCTGTCAGGAATTGTTCGGCCTCACGCATGTTCAACGTAAACACACAAGAGGACAGACCCTGCGGCACATCATTCTGAATTTCCAGCGCCTCATCAAAATCGTCATAGCCCATGACATATAGGATCGGGGCAAACGTTTCAGCCTTCACGGTCGCGGATTGGCCGGGCATTTCGACAATCGCCGGCTCCATGTAAACACCAGCTGGTACACCGTCCGTCACGCGATTGCCGCCGAACACCGACCCGCCTTCGGCTTCGGCGGACTTCAGCGCGGCCGTCATTGCAGCCCCCGACGCCTCATCCACCAGCGGCCCGACCAGAGTGTCTTCTGCCAGCGGATCGCCAATTGGCAGACCAGCATAGGCCTTTTTCAGACGCGCGACCAATTCGTCCTTGATCGAGTTGTGAGCAATCAGCCGGCGCAATGTGGTACAACGCTGTCCCGCGGTGCCGACGGCCGAGAACACGATGGCGCGCACCGCCATTTCCAGATCGGCAGACGGGCCGACGATCATCGCGTTGTTGCCGCCCAGTTCCAGAATGCATTTGCCAAACCGCTGCGCCACAATCGGGGCAACTGCGCGGCCCATACGGGTGGAACCAGTGGCGGAAATGACCGGTACGTCCTCGCTGGCCACCAATGCCTCGCCAAGCGCCGCACCGCCAATCAGCGTTTGCAATAGACCTTCCGGCGCATCACCGAACCGGGCCAATGCACGTTCGAAAATCTTCTGACAGGCCATCGCGGTCAGCGGCGTCTTCTCGGACGGCTTCCAGATCACTGGATCACCGCACACCAAAGCCAAAGCCGCGTTCCAGGACCAGACCGCAACCGGGAAGTTGAAGGCCGAGATTACGCCGACGGGACCCGCAGGATGCCATGTTTCCATCATCCGATGGCCTGGGCGTTCTGATGCGATCGTCAGACCATAAAGCTGGCGTGACAGGCCCACGGCAAAGTCACAGATATCAATCATCTCCTGCACTTCACCCAAACCTTCGGAAGTGATCTTACCCGCTTCCCAGCTGACCAGTGCACCCAGATCGTCCTTGGCCGCGCGCAGTTCTTCGCCCAGCAGTCGGATAAGTTCACCCCGGCGCGGGGCTGGAACCGTACGCCACGCTTTGAAGGCCGCCTTGGAGCGGGCAAATACCGCATCCATGTCGCTGGCCGGTGTTTCATGCACGTCGGCCAGCAGGCCACCGTCGATGGGCGAAGTCACCGGCAATGTGCCACCGGTCAGTTCTGCCGTGGTCAGATCAAGTTTTGCAAAGATGGTTTCTGCTGTCATTACAACGTCTTTCATGTCTCAAGCTGCCTTATTTTGTTGGGTCACATCGCCGGCGCGATACAGCCGGCCAAACTCGGTGTTCAGGAAATCGGAAAGCTTCACCTGCTCCTGTCGGATAAATCCAGTGGACGGCAATGCGCCGGTGCGCATCAGATCCACCACGCCCAGCACACCTGCTGCGGTGGTGACCTGAATCGCGCTCCAGACCTGTCCGTTGATGGTGCGTGCAAAGGATTTATTGATCAGCGATTTCTCTCGCAGCTCACCGTTGATCAGGCCCTTGGCGGTGCAATATACCAGAACCACATCCTGATCCGTGCGTGGCAGGGCGGACTCGAAAATCTCTTTCAAAAGGTCGCGACGATTTTCGAGACCAAGATCCTTGAGCAACAGCTTCAGGATATCACAATGCCCCGGATACCGGATCGAGCGATAGGATACAGCACGTGCCTTTCCGTCCAGCGTTTCGGGCAAGGTGCCCAGACCACCTGAGGTATTGAAGCACTCGTATTCTACGCCGTCATGGCCCAGAACTTCGTAATCCTCCAGTGGTGCGGTCTTGACCAGTTTGCCATTCACAATGGCATCGCAGGGATTGCAGTATTCATTGATCAACCCATCGGTTGACCAGGTCAGATTGTATTTCAACGCGTTGGTCGGGTAGAGAGGCAGCGCCCCCACCCGCATATGCAGGCTGTCGATTTCATCGAACTCCGCCGCAAGCGACGCACCTGAAATCCCTACAAAGCCCGGCGCCAACCCGCATTGCGGCATAAAGGCCGTTTCACTGTTATCGGCAAGCGCGCGGACAGCGTTTGTGGCAGCCACATCCTCGGTCAAATCAAAGTAATGCGCGCCTGCATCCTTGGCGGCCTTTGCGATTGTTGGGGTCAGAAAAAAAGGCGCGGCAGAAATCACCGCGTCAAATCCGGTCAGGCCTTGGGCCAGCCCGTCCGCGTCTTTGGCGTCGATCTGTTTCGTGGCGACGCCCAATTTGGCAATCTCGCCCAGCGCTTTCAGATCATGATCTGCGACAGTGACGCTGTAATTTGCTGAGCCTTTTAGCAACGTGGCAATCATCTGCCCGATTTTGCCAGCCCCAACGACGCATACACTCCAGGACATTGCGTGCCTCCTCTTGGTGTTTCCTAAGAGAATGAAGCAGCAGGCGTCCGTTTCAGAGGGTCAATCTTGACGAAATCAACTGTCAATCCGTCTAAATGACGGAAATATTGACGAATTGACTGCGCCCGTTATTCGAGCAGGCTCCAGATGGAATTGGTTCAGTCATCACGAAGTGCCCTGGGTGTATCGGAGCAGATGCACCCAAGGCTTTCTATTCTTCTCGATCTAACGCAGGGCTTGGCTTAAAGCCTTTTCCCGTCCTCGCCAAAGGACAGAACTTTGGCCTGATCAAAGCTGATACCAACTTCCGCGCCGGGCAACACGTCGTGCTGGCCAAAGGCACGAACTGTAAAGGGCTTGTCCGTGCCAATATTGATCATCGCATTTGTGTCCGCGCCCAGCTTTTCAACATGGATCACAGTCCCGTTTAGCTGCCCGGTCTGACCAAGCCGAGCGTATTCCGGGCGAATGCCAATAAACGTCCCTGTGTTGCCGCCAATCATATCAGCGGGCACAAAATTCATCGCGGGCGATCCAATGAATTCGGCGACAAACCGATTGGCTGGGTCGTTGTACAACTCCATCGGGCTGCCGATTTGTTCGACCCGGCCATCCCGCAGGACAACGATCTTGTCGGCAAGCGTCATCGCTTCGGTCTGATCGTGGGTCACGTAGATCATGCTGGCATCCAGCTGACGGTGAAGATTGGCAATCTCGACCCTTGTATTCAGGCGCAGCGCCGCGTCGAGGTTTGATAATGGCTCGTCAAACAGGAACAGTTTGGGGTTGCGCACAATTGCGCGCCCGATGGCAACCCGCTGACGCTGTCCGCCGGACAGCTCGGCCGGGCGCCGGTCCAGATAGGGTTCCAGCGACAGCATCCGGCTCGCCTCGGCGATCCGCCGCTCGATCTCATCTTTGGGATGGCCCGCCTGTTTCAGGCCCAACACCATGTTGCCCCGCACGGTCAGATGCGGATACAGCGCGTAGGATTGGAACACCATGGCGATCCCGCGCTTGGCGGGTGGCACGTCATTGACCTGCTGGCCGTCGATTTCAACTGTGCCCGAGGTGGCGTCTTCCAGCCCGGCAATCACCCTGAGAAGGGTTGATTTACCGCACCCCGAAGGGCCGACAAACACAACGAATTCGTTTTCCTCGACAGTCAGATCGATGTTCTTCAGAACGTCCACCTTTCCAAAGGACTTGCACACATTGCTCAGCGTCAGGGCGGTCACGTCATGTCTCCTTCAGGTCGACCGGCTGGCCGGTTCGTATACTTTCGTCGGCGGCAAGGCAGATGCGCAGCGATTGGACTGCGTCGCTCATATGGCGGGTCAGATCGATGTCCTGAGCAATCGCCTGCAGCATGTAGGCTTGCTCGGCATCGCACAGCTGTTGATGACCCGGTTCGCCATCCATTTCGATCAGGGTGTCTCCGTCAGGTCGATGGATCAGAATGCCACCAACTTTGGTGTGGCCGTCCACATCATCTGAGTCACCCTTGTTGCCTTCGGTGATCGACACGGCACCGTTGCGTGAGACGATGTCTTTCACGAAGAACGCCGTTTCAGACATCATCGGGCCCCATCCGGCCTCGTACCAACCCACCGAACCATCTTCGAAGACAACCTGAAACTGGCCGTAATTATACATATCCGGCGCTATTTCATCAGACAGGCGCAGGCCCATTCCGTTTACACGTATGGGCAGCGCTTCTGTGATTTGGCACATCACATCGACATAGTGGACGCCACAGTCGACGATGGGGGACGTGGTCTGCATCAGCGCCTTGTGAGTTTCCCATGTCGGGCCAGTCGACTGCTGATTCAGGTTCAGGCGAAAGACATATGGCCCGCCCAGATCGCGCGCCTCGGAAATCAACCGCATCCAGGACGGGTGGTGGCGCAGAATGTACCCAACGACCAGCTTACGATTGGTCTCAACTGCTTTAGCAACAACACGACGAGCATCCTCAACCGTCGTTGCCAGCGGCTTTTCGACAAACACATGCGCGCCAGCCTCCATCGCCGCGCAGGCATAGTCAGCGTGGCTGTCCGAATAGGTCGCAATCACCGCGAGATCGGGTTTGGTCTCAGCCAGTGCAGTGTGGAAATCAGTGTAGACCGGATAGCCTTGCAGATCAGTATGAGTTACCTCACCTGATCGATTCACCAACCCAGCAATTTCTGCGTCGGAATGGTGATGATGGGCCAGCGCGTGGCTAAGACCCATATTGCCCAAACCTGCGATCAAAACGCGGATCATTTGACCGCCCCTGACGTGATGCCGCGGATCAGTTGCCGCGAGAAGATCACGTACAGAACCATGACCGGCAGGATTGCCATGCTTAGCGCAGACAGAACAGCGTTCCAGTCCGTGACGAACTGTCCGATGAAGACCTGACTGCCCAGTGTGAGCGTCTTGGTTTCTTCTGCCGGGGCCAGGATCAGCGGGAACCACAAGTCGTTCCAGATCGGGATCATGTTGAACACAGCGACGGTTGCCATGGCTGGACGGACCAGCGGCAGGACCAGCCGGAAGAAGATGGTATATTCGCTCAGCCCATCAATGCGGCCTGCGTTTTTCAGATCGTCGCTGACCTGGCGCATGAACTCGGACAGGATGAATACGGCCAGCGGCAGACCTTGCGCGGTATAAACAAGGATCAGCGCCATCAGCGAGTTCACAAGCCCCGTTGCCACCATCATGTCAAGGATCGCCACCGTGCCGATACGGATCGGGATCATGATGCCCAGCGCCAGATAGAGGCCCATCAAAGTATTGCCCTTGAACCGATACTCGCTAAGCGCAAAGGCCGCCATCGCGCCGAACAAAAGGATGAAGAACAACGACGCCACCGTGACGATCATTGAGTTTTGGAAGTACAGGAAGAAATCCCCCTGTTTCATCACCGTCTGGTAGCCAATCATCGAAAACGTGTCGGCATCAGGCAAAGCCAGCGGCTCGCGAAAGATCGCCTTACGGGATTTGAAGCTGTTGATCACGATCACAAAGACCGGGAAAAGCGCGATCAATGTGTACAGGATCAGCGCGCCGTGCATCGCGGCAATGTTGAACGGGTTTCTGCGGGCTTTGTTCATGATCATTCCCTCAGAATTGATAGCGGCGGATACGGGTCTGGATCAGGAACAAATACATGCAGACCCCTGCCAGGATGATGAAGAACATGCCCGTCGCGATGGCCGACCCCATATGAGGATCCCCCAGTTGCAGCTGGAACCCGAAGAAGGTGCGATACATGAAGGTGCCCAAAATATCGGTCGAGAAATCCGGCCCCGCCAGCGCGCCTTGTGCGGCATAGATCAAGTCAAACGCGTTGAAATTGCCAACAAATGTCAGGATCGAAATGATGCCGATCGATGGCAGGATCAGCGGCAATTTGATCTTCCAGAACGCGGCTAATCCGGTGATGCCTTCGACCTCGGCCGCCTCCAGAATTTCTTCTGGGATCGACAGAAGGGCGGCATAGATCAGCATCATCGGGATGCCGACGAATTGCCAGACCGAGACCAGCGCCAGCGTGGTCAGAGCGTATTCTTCCTTGCCCAACCACGGTGCATACAGGGATTTCAACCCGATCGCGGACAGCATGTCTGGCGCGATCCCCCAGATTGGCGACAGGATCAGTTTCCAGGCAAAGCCAACGATCACAAATGACAGGATTGTCGGGATAAAGATGGCGGACCGGTAGAAGGCTGCAAATCGCAAACGTGGGTGCGAAAGCATTGCAGCCAAAACGATCCCAATGGGGTTTTGAACCAGCATGTGGATGAAGAAGAACCAGAAATTGTTCCCCAAGGCATTCCAGAACGCGTCAGACCAAAGCGGATCCCCAAACAGAGTGCGAAAGTTGTCCAGCCCGACAAACACACGGGACTGATCGATCTCGGTATACAGCGCCAGACGCAATGTATTGAAAAGCGGAAAGACCATGACGGCCGAGTAGACGAGCACTGCGGGCGCAAGAAAAACCACGATGTGCCATTTGATGCGGCTGCTGCCCATAACGTGCCTCTACGGTTCGGAGTGGTTCCGGCCTTCAGGCCGGAACCGGTTTCAAGTGAGTGGTGGATTATTGATGGGGCGCGTACCAGGTGGCCAAGCCATCCTGCAGCCGCTTGCCTGCATCCTCTGGGCTTTCTTCACCTTTGATCACCTGAACCGAGGCGTTCCAGGTTTCGTTTTCAAGGTTCGGCGTTCCGCGCGACAGGATTTGATAGGTCGAACGGATGGTCGACCCACACTCTCCGCGCCAGCTGACGAATTCCTGAGCCAGCGGGTCCTCCATGGCAACATCGAAGTTCGAAAGCGAGAAGAAGCCTGGCAGCGCGTTTGCATAGATCGTTGCAAACTCTTCTGATCCAACCCAATCAAGGAAGGTCCGGGCAGCCTCGGCGTTGGGGGAGGCGGCATTCATGCCAATGGCAATATCCGTGTGGTCCGAGATATAGCAATCGTCGCCTGCGTTCGGAACCGGCGGTTTGAAGGCGCCCATTTCAAAATCAGCCAGATTGTTGAAACCGCTGATTTCCCAACTGCCCGCCGGATAAACGGCCGCGCGACCCAGTGTGAACAGGTTCTGACTGTCGGGATAAGTCTGTGCCTCATACCCGTCGCCCAGATACTCACCCCATTTGGCCAACTGGCGATACGGCGCCACCCAGGCCTCATCCGTCAGCTTCTGCGAGCCGTCGATCAAAGCCAGACGGCCCTCTTCGCCTTTCCAGTAGTTCGGGCCGACGTTGTTATAGCCCATCGTCGCCGCTTCCCACTGGTCATTGGTACCCATGGCCATCGGAATATAGTTACCGTCTTCCTTGATCTTGCCCAACACTTCAAAGAATTCCGCCTCGGTTGTCGGAACAGACAGCCCCAATTCGGCAAAGGCGTCTTTGTTGTAGATGAAGCCATGGATCACAGACGCCATAGGAACACAGAACGTGGCGGAGCCATCATCTGACTGCCAGGCGGATTTTGCGACGTCCGAGAAATTGGCCATACCGCCCAGATCGGACAGGTCAGCCAGATGGCCAGCATCATAAAGACCCAAAGATGTATCGAATGGGCGGCAAGTGATCAGATCACCGGCCGAGCCTGCATCCAGCTTGGCATTCAGTGCCGCATTGTATTCTGCCGGGGCAGATGGTGAGAATTTGATCTTGATATCCGGGTTCTGCGCTTCAAACGCCGGAATGATCTTCTCCTGCCAAAGCGCCAGGTCATCATTGCGCCAGCTTTCGATGGTCAGCACCGTTTCGGCCTGTGCCGCACCGGCCAAGGCCGATGACGCCAGCAAAATTGCAGTTAGCGATGTTTTTTTCATGGTCTTCTCTCCCTAGTGTTTTTTGTCATTCACAATTGCTCAAGCGCGGGACGCAAATGCCCGCCGGATTGGGCCAACATCTGATCCGCTTGCGTTACAGTGGTTGCGCCGGCCGCCAACAAGATGGCCGGCTTCAAGTTCCCTGCGGCCTTATGTAATGCCAGGCTCGCCTCGGCATCTGAAACGCCGGCGATCTTCTTGATTATCCCCTCTGCGCGTTGGCGCAGTTTGCGATTATCCGCGACAACATTCACCATCATGCCGTCGTGAACATGACCCAGCCGAATGCCCATCAGCGTCGACATCATGTTCAACGCCACCTTTTGTGCGGTGGCCGCCCCCATCCGAGTGGAGCCTGCGATCAATTCTGGCGGCGTGTTCAGGAAAATCGCGCAATCCGCGTGCTCGAATAAGGGAGCATCATTGTTGTTAGCTATGCAGATAGTCTTGGCGCCAGCACTGCGGGCGTGACGCACAAAATCAAGCGGAAAAGGTGTGGAACCGCTGGCGGATATGGCAATAACCGCATCACCCGACCGTACCCCCGCCGACGTCACCTTGGCTGCATCGACATCATCTTCTGTATGACCCGGCATTTCGGCCCCAGTCGGAATTCCGCCAGCCATGGAAATTGAGATGGACTCGGGTGACAGGCCGTAAGTGCCGGGCAATTCCGCACCATCGGCAAGACCCATCAACCCTGAAGATCCAGCAGCAGCATAGTGTATGCGTCCACCGTTCTTGATCGCGCTCGAAAGAAGTGCCGCGCCCTGCGACAGCCCCGCCAGACACCCGTCCAAACCGTTCAATGCAGCCTTTTGCGCATCAAGCAAGCAGGCGAGTACGTCGGCATCGGAACGCAAATCCAATCCCTTAGTTCCCTCACCCAGCATTTCAGTTTGCGGCAGCATATGATTCCCCCTTGGTATGCCATATAATACCTATACAATACCTTTTGTCTACACCGGCATTCGAATTTTCCCTATTTCCGCAGATTTTTTGAGATTTTCCGGATAATTTTCTGCAAAGGTCTTTTTTTCAACCGAAAGGTATTGTAAAGGTATCTATATGACTGAGTCCTTCCCATATCTTATTGCAGTTGATGGTGGCGGCACGCGCTGCCGATTTGCCATGACCGCACCCGCGGGCCTGCTACGGGTGACTCTGGGCAGCGCCAATGTGTTCTCGAATCGCGATTCAGCGATCCACACATTGAACGCAGGTTTGAGCGAGCTGATGGAACAGGCAGCTCTGCCTCAGTCAGCTTTGGCCAACATTCCTGTCTATGCGGGCCTTGCCGGCGTCACGGACGCACAGGCGGCATCGGAAGTTGCAAACCAGCTGCCTTCGCGGGTTGTCGAAGTCGAGGATGATCGCAGATCGGCAGTCGTTGGCGCACTGAGATCAAAGAACGGTTGTCTGATGGGTGTCGGGACCGGATCGTTTCTGGCCCGCCAGATAGACGGTCAGATCAGCTTCATTGGCGGCTATGGCCCTGTGATTGGGGATGAAGCGTCAGGCCACTGGCTTGGCAAACAGCTTTTGCGATCTGTACTGCTCGCCATGGATGGCATTCGACCCCACAGCCCGTTGACGCAAGACATCAGCGCTCGATTCAACGACGACCCCGCGAAAATTGTTGCGTTCTCAGGTACTGCACGCCAGGCAGAAGTTGCGGATTTTGCACCCGATATCGTTTCCGCTGCCAAGTCAGGAGATCCGGCGGGGCAGGAGCTTATGCAGAAAGGCGCTGACTATCTGGCTGGGGGCTTACGCGCGCTTGGCTATTCCGGCGGAGATCCAATCTGCGCCACTGGCGGCGTTGCGGCTTGCTATCAGTATTACTTGCCAGCCGAAATGGCTGCAGCGCTGACCGAGCCGGAGGGAACAGCCATTGACGGAGCCCTGCAACTGGCGCGCCGGTTGGCAAAACGCGCAAAGGTGGGTGCTGAATGACCGCAGATACAATCGAAGACTTTCTGAAGTCCGATGACTGGATGCAGGACGCTGCCGGACCCCGATACGTACGTCTTCGCAAGCGGATTGAAGAGAGCATCGAAACGGGCCTTCTGGGCGAAAGTGCGCCGCTGCCCGCGGAGAGAGAGATCGCCACTCTGACAGGCTTGTCCCGGGTAACAGTTCGCCGGGCAATGCAGGATCTCGTCGACCGGGGCATCATTGTCCAACGCCAAGGATCCGGCAGTTTCGTTTCAGACGGAACGCCAAAGGTGGAACAATCTCTGTCTCGGCTGACATCCTTCACCGAAGACATGACCCGGCGGGGCCTGAATTCATCCAGCGAATGGCTGGAGCGTGGCGTTCACACCCCGTCACCGGAAGAGGTGATGGCACTTGCGCTGTCGTCGGGCGAAGCTGTCGCTCGGATATCCCGTCTGCGACGCGCCAACGACCGGCCAATGGCAATCGAACGCGCGTCGTTGCCGATTGATATCTTGCCAAAACCGCAACTTGTCGACTCGTCGCTTTACGAAGTTCTAGGGCGTGACGGAAATCGGCCCGTTCGGGCATTGCAAAGAATTTCTGCAATCAATCTTGAAAGCGAGGATTCTGCACTTCTGGGTGTCGAGCCGGGTGCAGCCGGGCTGCGCATCGTACGCACCTCATATCTGGCCAACCGCCGGGTTGTCGAATTCACGCGCTCTATCTACCGCGGCGATGCCTATGATTTTGTGGCAGAGCTGCGTTTGGCCAATAGCTAGGACAAAACATGCAACATCAGATCACCCGCATGCGCCGGGAAATCGACGAAATACCTGCGGCCGTTGACCGGTTGCTGACACATGGGCAGGCCGATATCGCGGCTGTCGCCGATGTCGCGCGAGACCTTGACCCGACCTTCATGGTGACAGTTGCGCGCGGCTCGTCCGATCATGTCTGCACTTATCTGAAATACGCATCCGAAATTGTCCTGGGCGTTCCAGTTGCCTCAGTAGGCCCTTCCATCGGGTCGGTCTATGATTCCGTCTTGAAGTTGCAAAACGGGCTCTGTCTGTCTGTATCTCAGTCAGGAAAAAGCCCAGATATTCTGGCGATGGCCAGCAACGCAGGGCGCGATGGTGCCATGACCGTTGCACTGACCAACGATGCTCAGTCTCCGTTGGCGAAGGCCAGCACATATCCAATCGATATTCAGGCGGGCCCCGAACTGAGCGTCGCGGCAACCAAGACCTTTGTGACCTCCGCGGTTGCCGGTCTCTGGCTGCTAGCCGAATGGAGCAAGGACGCGGCTTTGTTGTCTGCAATCCGGGCATTGCCACAGCAACTGGACGCCGCCACCAAAATCAGCTGGCCGGAAGTGCGGGCTGCAATTGGTGAAAACTCATCGCTGTTCACCTTGGGGCGAGGACAGGCTTTGGCGGTTTCGAATGAGGCTGCGTTGAAGTTCAAGGAAACCTGCCAGCTGCATGCCGAAAGCTATTCGTCAGCCGAGGTTTTGCATGGGCCGGTGTCGATCGTACAAGACGGCTTTCCGGTTCTGGGTTTTGCTGCCGCCGATGCCGCAGAAATGCCTCTGTCAGAGGTCGCCGACGCGATCAGCGCCAAAGGCGCGCAAGTGTTTGCGACGACAGACAAGGTAAAGCAGGCGGTCAGAGTGGATCATGTCCGCACAGATCATGCCCTGACGGATCCGCTAAGCCTGATTGTGTCGTTCTATTCCATGGTCGAAGCTTTTGCAGCTTCTCGGGGGATCGACCCAGACGCGCCGCGCCATCTTAAGAAGGTCACCGAAACGGTATGAGCAGCGCGCTTCAAGCCATCACCGGAGCCGAGGTTTTGACGCCAGACGGCATAGTGCTTGACCATGCGGTTTTGCAGCGCGACGGCCGAATTGAAGCCGTCGTGCCGGTTTCTGATCTTGGGCCTGACGTCCAGACAACAACGGTTGATGGCGGCTTGCTCGCACCCGGATTTGTCGACCTTCAGGTCAATGGCGGCGGTGGCTTGATGTTGAACAATGCCCCCGAGGTCGAGACGTTGCGTGTGATGGCAGCCGCCCACGCCCGAATTGGCGCAACTTCGATCCTGCCCACTTTGATCACCGACACGCCCGAGGTAACGCGGCGCGCAGTAGCGGCTGCAATTGCCGCAATAGCAGAAGGTATTCCCGGTATACTGGGCCTGCATCTGGAAGGGCCTCATCTGTCCGTATCACGCAAGGGCGCGCATGACGCCGCGCTGATACGTCCGATGGAGCAGTCAGATCTGGAAATGCTTTTGGAAACTGCGGCACTGCTGCCGGTTCTGAAAGTCACCGTTGCCCCTGAAGGTGTATCAAATGCCCAAATAATGGCGATGGCTGACGCTGGCATCCTGGTGTCGCTAGGCCACACTGATGCAAGCTATGACGCCTGTAAGGCAGCCGCGAACGCTGGCGCGCGCTGTGTCACGCATCTGTTCAATGCACAAAGCCAGATGGGAAACCGCGAACCCGGAACCGTAGGGGCCGCCCTCGCGTTGGGCGATTTATCCGCCGGTTTGATAGCGGACGCCATCCATGTGCATCCAGCCTCGATGAAAACCGCGCTTGGCGCAAAACAGGGGCCGGGCTGTGTGTTTCTGGTCAGCGACGCGATGGCAACCGCTGGATCAGATATCGAAAGTTTCACGCTGAATGGGCGGGAAATTCACCGCAGCGGTGATCGGTTGACGCTTGCAGACGGAACGTTGGCCGGTGCCCATCTTGAGCTGCTGGATGCGGCACAAAACATTTCGGAATTGTCCGGTGTGGCACTGCCCAAGGCGTTGGAGATGGCCAGCCGCCAGCCCGCCGACCTGATCGGTCAGAATCAGACTGGTCGGATTTGCCCAGATGCTGCGGCCGATATCTTGCACATTGGCAGCGCAGGACGGCTAGAGAGCGTTTGGCAGGGCGGTCGCAAGCTCAGTTAGCCCCAATTCTGAAGCGGCAGTCGAGGCACGCATTACTCAAACGTCTGGGACAAAATGAACGAGCTGCAAGCCTCGGTCAGATCCCTGAAACGCGCCCTTTCGCGTATATAGAGATAGACCTGACGTTTATCGGGCAGGTCCGCAAAAGGTCGGAAGGCCGTCGAATCCGGAATGACCTGCGCGACGGTCTGCGGCAACACGGTCGCCCATTGGCCGGTCCGCACCATCGTGATCAGTGAATGCGTGTTGTGTATGGCTATTTCCGAGCTTTCCAACACGTCCTTGAAATCAGGAGATTGGATAAAATCACATAATGCGTTTCGCACAAACCTAGTGGCCAACAGATCCGAGATTTTTGGTGGCTCGGCACGCGTTATCAGCGGGTGATCCGACGCAGCGACCAGACCAAAGCGATCTTCAAACAAGGGGACCGTTCTGACCCCATTCAGCGGGTGTTCGCCAGATGCTATTCCGATATCCGCCTTGTCCCCGGCGATGGCGTCCAGAACCTGCTGGGTGTCTGCATCGCGCAGCTCGATCTTCAGGCCGGGGAATCGCGTTGTCATGTGGTCAAGCAGGGCTGGAAACACTAAAGCCCCAACCGAGGGAACAGATACAACGCGGATCAGCCCGTGTTCCGCTTTGGCCGCAGCCTCGATGCTCTGCACCGTCTGATCAAATTCCCGCACCTGTTTAAGCGCCAGATCAAACACTTGCTTGCCCATCGGGGAAAGGGCGTTCTTTCTTTCGCCCTCAAACAGTTTTTTGCCCAGATGATCTTCCAACTGTTTCAAAGTCATAGAGACCGCAGATTGCGTGCGGCCTAGCCGGTCTGCAGCTTCGCCAAGGTTACCGGTCTGGGCGACCGTACAGAAGCAGCGCAGCATCTCGACCTTGATCGCCATATTTCAAACTTTCTTAACTTACTTAAAGTTATTTGAGTTTGACTGATGAGACCTACAAAATCCATCCTATCCCAAATTGAAATTGCGAATTTGGGGTCTGACGTGACAAAACTGAACCTTATTGCCGGCGAATGGCTGGCTGGCGAAAGCGAAATTGAAAACCGGAACCCTTCGGATCTGAGCGATCTGGTCGGCATGTTCGCGCAAGCCCGCGCAGATCAACTCGACGCGACACTGGATCAAGCACGCACCGCACAGGCCGAGTGGGAGGCGTATGGCCCCGAACGCAAGCAGGCCGTTTTGATGAATATCGGTAATGAGTTGATGTCGCGCGCCGAAGAGCTGGGCACCCTTCTGGCCCGCGAAGAAGGCAAACCCAAGGCCGAGGGCAAAGGCGAAGTTTATCGCGCCGGTCAGTTCTTCACCTATTACGCCGCCGAGTGCCTGCGTCAGATCGGTGAGAATGCCGACAGCGTGCGCCCCGGAGTTGAGATCGATGTGCGCCGCGAAGCCGTGGGTGTGGTGGCGATCATCAGCCCGTGGAACTTCCCGACCGCGACCGCGTCGTGGAAAATCGCGCCGGCACTTTGCTATGGCAACGCGGTGGTCTGGAAACCCGCCAACATCACCCCGGCCTCGGCTGTGGCTCTGACCGAGATCATCGAACGTCAGGACATCCCTAAAGGTCTGTTCAGCCTCGTCATGGGTTCGGGCCGGTCTATCGGCCAGCGTCTGGTCGAAAGCCCCAAGGTCAACGCGATCTCGTTCACCGGTTCGGTTCCGGTTGGCAAAGGCATTGCGTCCGCGGCCATCCAAAACCTGACCAAGGTTCAGATGGAAATGGGGTCGAAAAACGCGCTGGCCGTGATGGACGACGCCGATCTTGATCTGGCTGTGACGCTGGCGCTTGGCGGTGCCTTCGGCGGCACCGGTCAGAAATGCACGGCGTCTTCACGGCTGGTCGTGCACGCGGGCATCCATGACGCCTTTGTAGAAAAACTGGTTGCCGGTGCTCAGGCCATGAAAGTCGGCCACGCGTTGGAAGAGGGCACGCAGTTGGGTCCCGTTGTCAGCCAACAGCAGCTGAGCGAAAACCTCGCCTATGTTGATCTGGGCAAATCCGAGGGTGCAGAACTGGCGTGCGGCGGTCAGCGCCTGGATATGCCCCATGACGGCTTCTACATGTCGCCCGGCGTGTTCCTGAACACCACCAACGACATGCGCATCAACCGCGAAGAGATGTTTGCACCCCTGACCAGCGTCATCAACGTCGGCAGCTATGACGAGGCGCTGAGCGTCGTCAACGCCACCAATTTCGGGCTGACCTCGGGCATCGTGACCCAAAACCTGGCCCGTGCCACCCACTTCCGCCGCAATGCGCGGACCGGCGTGGTGACCGTCAATCTGCCCACCGCAGGCACCGATTATCATGTACCCTTCGGCGGACGCGGCGACAGCTCGTACGGTCCGCGCGAACAGGGTAAAGCAGCCG
Organism: uncultured Ruegeria sp.; assembly: GCF_947489545.1. Taxonomy (NCBI): domain Bacteria; kingdom Pseudomonadati; phylum Pseudomonadota; class Alphaproteobacteria; order Rhodobacterales; family Roseobacteraceae; genus Ruegeria; species uncultured Ruegeria sp. The sequence goes on from NZ_CANLDZ010000012.1 coordinate 147,066, forward strand.
CTGAGTTCTACACCACAGTCAAAACCGCTTATATCAGTGCCGGAACCCCAGTCTGATGCGGATCGACGGGCTGCAATATGTGAACTGGTCGGAGAAGGTTTTCCGCCAACTGCGCGAAGGCGGCGTGGATGCCATCCACGTCACCATCTCGTATCACGAGAACTTTCGTGAAACGGTTCTGAACTTTGAAAAATGGAATCGCTGGTTCGAGCAGTATCCGGACCTGATCATGAAGGGTCAGTGGGCCAGTGATATTGATGTAGCCTGCGAAACCGGACGAACGGCCGTATTCTTCGGATTTCAGAATCCCTCGCCAATTGAAGACGACATTGGCCTGGTTGAAATCCTGCATACGCTGGGTGCGCGGTTCATGCAGCTGACCTATAACAACCAATCCCTGCTGGCGACCGGGTGTTACGAGGCCGAAGACACCGGCATCACCCGCATGGGCAAGCAGGTCATCAAAGAGATGAACCGTGTTGGTCTTGTCGTCGACATGAGCCATTCGGCGGACCGCTCGACCATCGAAGCCGCCGAACTGTCCGAACGCCCCATCGCCATCACCCACGCCAATCCATACGAATGGTCCCCCGCCCTGCGCAACAAGCGCGACGAGGTCATCCGTGCGGTGACGGAAAAAGGTGGGATGCTGGGCTTTTCGGTCTACCCTCATCACCTGAAGGACAAATCCGCCTGCACGTTGGAGAGCTTCTGTGAAATGATCGCCCGCACGGCAGATAAATTTGGCGCTAAGCATCTGGGGATTGGCACCGATCTGTGTCAGGACCAACCCGACAGCGTGGTCGAATGGATGCGGGTCGGGCGTTGGACCAAGGAAATCGACTACGGCGAAGGCTCGGCCAGCGCGCCTGGCTTCCCGCCCATGCCGAACTGGTTCAAGGACAACCGCGATTTCGGCAACATCGAATCCGGCCTGCGCAAGGTCGGCATGAATGAGGATGAAGTTGCCGGTATCATGGGCGGCAACTGGTACCGGTTCTTTGCAGAAAACTTTGGACCTATGAACGTATGACAGATTCGCGCTCTCATATCGCTCGCCGGGATCCGGCCACCGTGATGCGCCTGTCGCGGCTGGGATCGCTGCATCAGTGCAGGCTTAGCTTCATGCGGCAACTGACACGACGCATGGCGAATGAGGGGTGGACGTTTTCGCGACCAGTTTTCAACATCGATGATGCGGGCGTTGGCCACGCTGTCTACTCCGCGCACGGACCGGAACGCACCTATTCCTTGGTGGCGTTTGCCCATGACCTGCCACCCGAACAACGCTCGGATCGGGTGATCGCCGAAGCCTGGGATGCCACGTTCACCCTGTTTGACGGGCTCCCGACAAATGAAGATATCGACAGGCTGTCGCAAAACGTACCGTTGCAAGAGGCCGGACGCGTTAGCGAAAGCGAGCTGTCCCTATCCCGCGCAAACCGGTCCGTTCGATTGTGGGCGCATGTTGTGGACCGACTCGCAACAGGGCAGCAACCCGATCTGGAACAGATCTACAAGGTCGGCTACCTGATGCGGACAACTGCGGTATACGGATCCGGCAAGTTTGGTGCCGCAGATCGCGAAAAGACGGGAAACCGTCCAGAAACCAACGCACCCTTCCAGACCGAAATGCTATCGGTCTACCTGACCCGCACATTTGTGCGTGATCTGGTACAGCATATGGCGCAGGTCAAAGGCGGCGATGCCACAGCCAAGCTGGATCCGGGCATTGCCCGCTGGCTGGGGATTGGCAATTCAACCGGCCTGGGCATGGCGCCTTTCATCGTCAACCATCCGATCCTGTTCAACAACTGGATCATGGTGCGAGAAGAGGCCATCTCGCGTGTTCGTTCACTCGAAACCGCTTCGGCAGAGGAAGACAGAGCGTTCCGGGAGATCTTTGAACGCAGCAAATTGTCGATGTCGTGGTGGTGCTCGGAACATCCAGTTCAGATCAAAAAGCTTGCTGCATTGAACGCAGATCTGTCCTCCATTTCGACTTATCTGAGCCAGGAAAAATTGCAGCACGACTACCCTTGGGACCGTTTGGTTCGCTGGTCCGAAACAGCGTTGAGCCAAGAAGGACAGGAACTGGTCGCCTCGCTGATCCTGGAGCCTTACGGGGATCTGGTGGATGGGCTTTCGTCTTGTATGGCCGACAGCAACTCTGGCGCGCATGTGATCAACGGCGCGATGCCCGTCACCGAGGTTCGTTCGCTTTTTGACCAGAGTTTCGGATGGGCAATGGATCTGGACTGGACCGCACCCGAAAACTGCGCTCGGGCCTGGTACGTGTCCGAAGAAAAACTGGAACCCCGGCTGGGCGAACGGTTCAAAGAACCTATTGCCGAGTATGAACAACCCTTGGCCCCAGCGCGGGACGCAGTACGCGCTCAAAAGGCGCTTGCAGGATGGGACGGCAAAGCCCTGATTGCAGAATTCCTGCTGCGGCACCCCGAACATCGTCACGCGGTGCGCCGTGCACAGATGGCCACTGTGGCACCTTATGGTGAGATTCGCGACAACACGATCAGCGCTGACGTTCTGCCCATAGATATGCTGAGGGCAAAGCTGTCCTTCTTTGGTGCAACGCATTTTGATCCACGCTCGGACCGCTGGGTGCGGATTTGTATGTATTCCGGCGCGCCCTACCCAGAGGATCTGATCCGCGAAAACGCCGATCTGTGGGTGTATCCCGAGGTTCAGAAATGAGCTTTTCACTGAACGAGGTAGAAGCCACGGCAAAGCGCGCGGCCCGAGGTGCTGGATATGCTTGGGGTATCGCAGAAGAAGCTGGAAAAGCGACGCGGTGGCTGTGCGCCCAAGGGCTGGATGGGCCAGCCGAACTGGCCAAGCTTTTGGACATGGGCTTCGCCGGAGCATTGGACCAGCACATGCCACAAGACCTGACCGCAGATTGGGTGGGTGAAAAGGACCTGTGCCCCCTGACCTGCGGCGCGGCCCTGTCTGACTACGCCAAAAAGTGGCAGGCTGGCCCGCTGCATCTACGGCGTGTTGCTGTGCCGCTTTTGCTGCTTCCCTTTGTTGCCAGTGCAGTGAGGCGCCAGAACGCGGTCGCCACGATCACACTGGACGGCATCAATGCTGCGACAGATGGCACGCGGCTTTCCTGTCCTGATGCTAACGCGCACCGGGCCGACAGCGTGACTGTAAGCACTGGTGGCACGTTGGAAACGACAAGGCCAAGACGGACGCGCGCTACCCCTGATCCGGCCAGTTGGGATGTTCTCACCAACTTTGCCTTCCAGACCTACGCCCCTGCAACCGAGCAATCCCGGCTTTTGGGCGCAGGGGCCGGTCTGTCGGATAATGACTGAAGGATACTCTCATGACTGAATACAAAACGCTCTCACTGGCTGACATCGAAGAGCTGTCCTTCAATGCCCTTGTCGCTGCAGGAACCAGTGAAGAGAACGCGCGCCCGCTGGCTGTTGCAACGGCCGCAACCGAGGCTGACGGCATCGCCAGCCACGGCTTGGCCTACATCCCGATCTATTGCGAGCACGTTCAATGTGGCAAAGTTGACGGCCAAGCCAAACCGTCGCTTGAAACACCACGCCCCGGCGTTGTCAGGATCGATGCGGCCACCGGATTTGCCCATGCGGCGATCGATCTAGGGTTCGAAACTCTGATCCCGGCAGCGCGGACACAAGGTATCGCGGCTTTGACGATCAACAACAGCTACAATTGCGGGGTGTTGGGCTACCACACCTATCGTCTGGCTCAGGCCGGTTTGGTTGGGCTTGGATTTACCAACGCGCCAGCATCAATTGCCCCGTCCGGCGGATCGCGCCCAGTTGTTGGTACCAATCCGTTTTCCATCGCAGCCCCGGGCACCGATGGACAGCCCGCCCTGCTGATCGACCAAAGCGCCAGCACCATCGCCAAAAGCGAAGTGATGAAACATGCCCGTGAAGGCAAGGCGATCCCAATCGGTTGGGCACTTGACCCGGATGGCAACCCCACAACCGACCCTAGCGTTGGCTTGAAAGGCAGCATGGCGCCTTCGGGTGGTTACAAAGGTGTTGGCGTCGCCCTGTTGACCGAGGTGATGGCAGCGGCATTGACCGGAGCAACACTTGGGATGCACGCCTCGCCGTTTTCGGGAACGGCCGGAGGCCCCCCCAAGACAGGACAATTCTTCATCGCAATTGATCCCGCCACAACGTCAAACGGCCTGTTCTCAACAGCGATCTCGGATCTAGTTGACGCGATTCGGTTCCAGGACGGTGCGCATTTGCCAGGTGACGGACGCCGGGCGAACCGGTTGTCTGCCCGCAAAGACGGCGTTTCGGTCAACACCGCAACCCTTGCCAAAATCGAAGCGGTTCTGAAACCTGGTTCGGGGTCTTGACGCAAGAATCTGAGAGAGCGGCTTGTATCCGTTAAACCCAAGCACTATTGTCAGGTATTGAAAACGGCGGCTATGGCGCCATTGAAGTCTCGAGCAATCCCAGACCATGATTCAGGCACTCAGTTTCAGACAAGCGGATGCACCGTGTGCCCCCTCATCACCTCGGATGACGGGCCGATCTTTGCGGATCATAAATCACCTTCGGCTGGTTGCGCTGGAATGCCGATCTGCGTCGCGGGTCGATCTGGATCATGCCTGCGCCTTGCTGCTGGCAGATCCCGCGGATGCACAGATGCGTCATGCAGAAACACTGATGCGAGGGTTCCGTCAGGCGGTTTGCAAACGGCCGGTATTTTATCGCCCGGGCACTGCTGATCTGTCCTTTGATGAGGCCTGGCTAGGGCGCTTGTTCGAGGCGATCGAACAAGAGGACAAGGACAGTTTCCGATTCTTGATCCAGTCCCGGGTTCCACGCTGGACGCAGAGAAATCTAGCCTTCCTGATACGTTCGATTTCCGAGCAGTTTCATAAGTTTTAGAATTATTCTAAAAAGTTCTTGGAATATCTCTGTGATCCTCTAAATATGGGTCAGGACGCTGTTTTTTTGCCGAAGCAGCATGACAACCAGCAGAACCAAGGTGATTTTTATGACTCAGACAGCTATTGACCTGACCACAGATTCCCGTGCCGCAATCGCCGACGCATTGAACCAATCAGTGGCAGAAACCGCAGTGACCACCATGTTGGCGCAGAATTTTCACTGGAACGTAACAGGCATGGCCTTTGGGCCCCTGCATGAGCTGTTCCAGAATATCTACGAAGACCATTTCACCGCGCAAGATGATTTGGCCGAACGTATCAAAGCACTGGATGCGCACGCCGAAGGTACGTTGGCCGGAATGCTGAAACGGTCGAAAGTCACCGAGCACGACGGCACTGCATCAGACAAAGAGATGATCAAGGCCATGCTGGACGCGCAGGAAACGCTGGCATCGACACTGGCTGGCTGTGGCGAGCTTGCGGCCGGGCACGGCGACACATTAACCGAGGATTTGTGTATCAGCCGCGGTCAGACCCACGAGAAGTTCGCATGGTTCCTGCGCTCTCACCTGCGCTAAATTAGGCGGCCAGGGTAAATTTGACCTTGGCTTTCTTCTTCTTCAGTTTTTTCAGATAGGCCGGTCCCCAATGGGTGTACCGGCCCATTCTTTCCTGCTGACAGATCAACATCTGAACAAAAGCTTCCTGCTGATCAGAACGCTTGATCGACTTGAACAGCTTTTTTTGGCTTTTCGACATAGAGCATCCGATGCAATGGCCCTCGCGACGGAATTTGCAAACGTCGATACAGGGCGACGGGACTTTCTTACTCATGGATGAAACTCGCTGAAAAAACCGCCAGAGTAGCGGCTCGGCTGCTGACTTGGTCTGTCTAATGACCAAAATAGGTAGCTTTGTCGAGATAGCCAATCCATGTGGAGAAAGACCCGAACTATTACCTCCCATGCGGCCAGTCTCTGCGCCATTGACCTGGTCAGCGCAATAGCGATGATTTGTTGGTGCGAATGTAGTCCGCCGTTCGAAAGACCAGCGCCGCCAATGTCGCTGTTGGATTAATCGCACCGGGCGTAGGGAATAGGCTAGCGCCTGCCACAAACAGATTGTCGACTTCGTGAACCTGCCCAAAGGAATTGGTGACCGAAGCGGATGGGTCGTCTCCCATGATCGTTCCACCCAACATATGCATCGGGCTCCGGGCGCCTGCCCAGGCCTCACTTGTTCCGGCGGCCTTGAAAATCCGCAGTCCTTCAGCTTTTGCCAATGTCGTTCTGGCAGCATTTGCCTGAGGAAGCGAGTTGGTGACAAGCGCTTGCGGCAACCCGAAACGATCACGCCTCGATGGGTCGAGAGCAATGTGGTTTTCCGGGATGCTTTCTTCTTCGCACAGAACTGTCATATTACCGTAATGCGCACTGGCTTTCTGCATGTAGGTCTCCAAAGCGTCGCCAAACAATTCGGGTTTTGCCAGTGCCGTTCCAAGCAGATCGTTTGGTTTTGCAGCTTGACCGACGAGCCACGCCCGACTGCCGAACGCTCCATCTTCTGGCTGCTTGTTTTCATACCCCTCCAGACATAGTGTGTTGGCCCCCGAAACGCCCAAATGCGGCTCGGTTTCCTGAGGGAACAACCCGTGGATCGTTGTCAGAGCATGGGAGGTAAAATACTGTCCCAACGTTCCGCTGCCATTGCCCAGCCCATCTGCGTGCTTATCATTGGATGACAGCAGCATGAGCCGGGCATTCCAAATTGTATGACAGGAAGAAATCACGACTTTGGAGGGTTGAAAATTTTCCTGACCGAACCCGTCAAGATAGGTAACTCCGGTCGCCAAAGATCCGGACGGGTCGGTTTCAATGCGTACTACGTAGGCGTTGTGGCGCAACTCAACACCCGCTTTCTTGGCGCGCGGCCACTGCAGCACAAGCGGGTTTGCCAATGCGCCAATCGGGCATCCCGAATCACACCAGCCGTCTAGAAGGCAACCAGCCCGCCCATCGAAGGGGGTGCTGTTGATCGCAAGTGTGTTGGACGTCAGCTTCAATCCTTCCGTCTCAAATCCTTTCTTGATGGCTGACGATTGCCTTGAGATGGGAATAGCGGGCATCGGGTAAGGAGCACCTGCCGGTGCATGGGGATCGGCGTCCCCTGACACGCCGAAATAGGTCTGCGCATGGTCATACCACGGTCGCAGATCCTCGTAGCTGATGGGCCAGTCCAGACTGCGCCCATACAAAGATTGGACGTGAAAATCATCCGGGTGCAAACGGTACCAGTTCGCGTACCAATGCAAACCAGCGCCGCCCGTCCCCCATCCCATTGCGAAATTTGCTGCGCCGACCAAATCGCCCGTTTCGCGGACTTCCGGCCCCGACCACCGAAGGCGCCGCGACCAGATTTGCGAACTGATCATATCCGAAAGCTTACGCTCGGGCCCGGCCTCCAGAACCAGTACATTGAACCCTGCCTCACCCAGTTCGGCCGCCATTGTGCTGCCAGCGATACCAGACCCCGCAATGACAACATCAACCAATTCATGTGAGATTTTTTTCATCGGCTCCCTGTCATTTGGATCGTGCCTTTCGCAAGCGTCACATTACCAGGGCTGCGGAGGCGGGATGTGAGCCAGATAAGGTATTCCGATCTCTGCAAATCCAGCTTTTGTTCCATAAACAACGTCAACCGCGTCACTTCGTGAGATGAAGTAAAAGAAATTCGGATCGGGATCTGTCCAGATCTCCATTTCCGAGGCCACACCCGCGGCAATCATATCTTTCTGCTGTTCAAGAGACAGTTTCACAAACGGCAGGTCAAAGCGGTGATGACTCTCTGCATCAATTCCAGCAATGCCCTTACGGTAAAACCCTGCCATGTCGCTCGCATCTAGGTATCTTAACAGCAGAAGAGACTCTGCTTGATGCCCTGCAAGGTTCTGATCAACAAACCGCACCACTCCAGCCACGTCTGCTCCTGAAACAATGGTCTTACACCAAGCGGCAAGGGTCTCGGCTTCGCTTATCTTCAGATACTGATAGTTGGCTTGTTCGATGTTGGTTGCCTCACCACTAAAAGACGGGCGGTGCGAAACAGCACTGGCCCAGAGTGTGGTTGGGATCATGCGGGTCACAAAGCGTCGACGCTTCATCCTTCGACCTGTCTCATTCTCCTGTGTATGCTGCCATTTTCGCAGCAACAAAGCCTTTGTCAAATAATGGTCTAAACACAGCCGGGAGCAGCTGGCGCTGTGAGCCCGTCAGCTGGCAATACCGGTTTGGTTAGTCGTCCTGGGCCGCCAAGCAGATTTTCTGACCGATTGACGTCTATTTGTGCTACAGTCAAAGGATATTTTTTTACGATATTGATTTTTTAGGGGGACGAAAATGGGCCGCATTTTCCTTACTATTTTTGTGTTTTTTTCAGGAATCGCCGCCGCCGACGATTTCTCCCAAAACGATGTGTCTATTCTTCTCGAAGCGCCGATAAGAGCAGATGATCCCCGAGTTATTCTGCCCGAGGCTGCTTTTCCAACCAATCTCGCAGCAATCGCGGGTGCCGTCATTTCGAATGTCAACGCGATGCCCACTGCGGTGGAAACCATCGATCCCAGTATTTTTACAGATCGCCGGGATCAGCTGCATGTGGCCTCGATACGGATCGACCCGGGCGCGCCAGGTTTGCACGCGGCGTTCCGCCCGTTTGGGCGCAATCTGCAGATCCGGTTGGTGGTGCAACCGGTCGATTTCAACTCGGGCGGCGCGCCCATCAGGGATGAAGCGGTGCATCTGGTCTACACGTTTGGGGCGGATGCGTCCAACGCTCCTCCGGTTTGCCCTTTCCGGATTTTACCGGATCAGACGGATATCGATGATTTTCAGGCCGCCATAGATGACCTTGCCGCCATCCGTGATGAATTGGCCGGGATGGGTGTGGTCACTGCCGAGACGCCCTTGGGTGTGCATCCCGCATTCGACACTCCGGCAGCGGCAGAAGTGCTGACGGTGCGCCTCAGCAGTTTCGTGGAAACGCATCTGGGCGCTAATCGACTATCGGCGGTCTCAGTAGCTGGATTGCCACCCGGCGCGCCCGAGCCTTGGGTTTTTCTGGCGCTACAACGCGCAGGAAATGGTTTCACGCCGGTGCCAAGCCCGGCCGTTGCCCAACCGGATGATGTGACCGCATCTAAAAACTTCCAACAGATGCTCAGCTTTCTGGATGACCCGGAAAACGGCGGGGTCGTTCCGCCCGGACTGACGCGGAATCTCCTGCCGGTGGATTGCCTGGCAAATTTCGTGCTGCCGGTTTTTGGGCTTCCCCAGCCAGATGCTGACGACGGAGTATCCACCAGCACGCTGTTTGGGTCCGGCGACAACACGCCGCAAAACGCCGCTGAGATTTCGGCTGTCATCGCCGATCCTGCCGCGTCACATTTCTTCAATACAGATTGTGTTAGCTGCCACACGGAAACCCGTCGTGAGTTGGACGCTGCAGCTGACCCTACCGTCGTTGCCGCGCGAATTGCCGCCGAAGAACAGATGGCGCAGGATGACCTGCCGCGCAGTCCGGACGGGATGGGCGACCGATTTGATCGTTGGAACATTCGTGCCTTTGGGTGGTTCCCCGGATTTGCGGCGACGGACGGTCGGGCTCATGCCACTGTGGTACGCCGAACCGCACGCGAAACCGCCGAGGTTGTGGCATGCCTGAACGAAGGGGACTGGACCAACCTGGATCAACCCTGTCTGGCAGAAGATCATACACAGTTTTTAGATCAGGGCTGGTCAGATGGCATCCGCAGGCAGTACTACCACACCAGTCAGGGGGGTAAAATCATGCCTCTCAGCTGGTTTCTGGCACTAGAGACCAGCGATGGGACAGGGCGGTTTGCAACGCCTGCCAATCTGGCCCGCTATGGTCTGTTGCCTTCGCCTGTTGATGCGCGCAACCCCCATGGGCTGCCTGTCGGGTTTGCCGCGACCGAATCCGAGAGCGGCCCGCATGTCAGCCTGAATTGTGCGTCATGTCATTCCGCAGATGTGATCATCGAGGGTGAAGCTTTTCGGATTGATGGTGCGCCCGCCAGTTTTGATTTCGACCATTTCGCGGCGGAACTGGCGAAAGCCGTGCGAGAGACCGGGCAGTTGGATGTCACTGATCCAACAGATCCCAAACCGTCCGAGCGGTTGAAAACGTTTATGCAAAACCTTGCCCTGACAGATCCCGCTGCACTGGGTGATCCGGAAGAATTCGTTCCGCAGTTTCTAGGTTTTGCCTCGGACTTCTCGGGGCAGATGGCGCAGCGCAGTCCGCTGCTCCCTTCAGGTCCCGGCCGGGTGGATGCGCTCACCCAGATCGTCAACGCGGTGGCAGTTAAAGACCTTGGTGTTATGGAAAACCTGGCAACACCGCGCGCGCCCACCAGCTATCCGCCCTTGTGGATGGCTGACCAGTTGGAATTCGTACAGTGGAACCTTGCAGTCGCGGACCCGTTCTCGCGCAATTTGGGTCAAGCTTTGGGTGTGTTTGGAAGCGTCGATTTCACGCCGGAAAAGCAGTTTGAATCGTCTGCGGATAAGGCTGCGTTAGAACTGTATGAGACATGGATCAAAGATCTGACCGCTCCGAAGTGGCCAGAAGATTTGCTAGGCCCGGTCGACACTGGTCTGGCTGAACAGGGTCGCGATCTCTTTGCGGCGAATTGCGAGGAATGCCACAACGCGCCCCCATATCGTATGAGCGACCCGAGCGAGAACCTACGCGGAGATCAGTTTATTAGGGTTGGCGCAATTCCGGTTCAAAAAGCGGGTACCGATAGTGAGTACACGCGGGCTTTCACCCAGCGTTGGGCCAAAAGCGGTTCGCTGCAAAACCCGACAGAACCGGGTGGGTTGAAACCCGTCGTGCCCTCCGTTCGCCTTCTGCAAGTCGTCGTGAGGGAAGTTGTCCAAAAAGCACTTGGCAACCAGGCAGCTACGAAAATGCGTCTGCGGCCGAATGCTCACCCCGATTGTGCATTGCGAAATGCGCAGATTGGAACGCCTGAGCCTTGTGGGTATACGCCACCCTTCCAAGGGGCTGCGTTGAAAGCCAGCCCACTGGTCGGTGTCTGGGCCACCGGGCCGTATCTGCACAACGGCTCGGTTAGGACGGTCTATCAGGTGATCTCACCCCCGGGTGAGCGTGAACCGGTGTTCTTTGTGGGCGACCGCACACTGGATACCGAACGTCTTGGGTTTGTCAGTACAGAACAGGACAACGCCTTCCGCTTTGACACGTCGGTGACCGGAAATGGCAATGGCGGTCATATGTTCTGGGACACGCCCTTCACCCATGACGAAAAGATGGCAATCATTGAGTATCTCAAAGACCCAGATCGTTTTCCGATTGATAGGTGATCTGAGGGCCGACCCCTAACCGTCGGAAACGAAGTCCAAGCTAGTTTCCGGCGTCTCAATTTCGTTTGGAAGCCGCGGGTATCTGAGCCGTTGAACCCGCGTCCAAGCAGGTCAGCGCAGTAGCAGTAAAGGAGGTGTCGTGATGACCGATAAGCATATGCAACATGAAGACCGGCCAGAGGTAGACCTGGGCACTCTTCACCTTCCCACCGGGTACACACAGGATACTGGCCATCATGGGCATCAGAAGTCCTTTACGTCGACAAGAACCGCGCTTCACCGCGGCCAGAAAATCAAAATCCGAACAACATATCGCATCGAAATCGACGGTGAGCCCCTGACCTTACACACCATGGTTCTGGATGACGGGACCGTGCATTGCCATGGCCTGCCAAACTATTCTTTCCCGTCTGCAATCGATCTTGCACGGTCCATTATCGATGCCTCGCGCCTGGCGCCAATGGAACGCAACGAACTTGGAATTGGGCATGACGACCATGATGGTCACGCAGATCATGGGGGGCACAGCTAATGGCCGGCACCAGAGAAAACATCCTTGTCAGCGAAACCGTGCGCGATCAATTCCTCCAGGGCATGCTGGCGCTGGACCAACCCAACTCGGGGATCTTTGCCCGGGACATTGCCGCTTTCCTAAGGAACAATAGTCTACCGCTTGATATTGTTGGCACAGACCAAGAGCTTTCGATCTACGATCTCTTTGTTTTCTGGCATGTTCTGGCCATGTCGATCCAATTGTCGGTCGGCAACGCCGCCCATAGCGGGCCGATCTTTCTGCCCTGGCATCGGATGTATCTCATTCGCCTTGAACAAAACCTGCAGCAGGTTCTTGGCGACCCCGATTTTGGTCTGCCGTACTGGGATTGGGCTGCGGACGGAGAGCTGCCTGTTGCAGATCAATGGCGCACAGACCTGTGGTCGCCTGACTATATTGGCGAGGCCAGAGGCGCCGTCCGGTCCGGACCTATCGCCGCTATGCGCGTGCGGCTTGTTCAGGATGCTAGAACCGGGCGGCTTGTCTCGACCAACCCACGACGCATTCAGCGCGCGGCTGGGCTTGATCAGCGGGTCAGAACCCTGCCAACCGAGGCGCATGTCGAGACTGCGCTTACCCAACCGACCTATGATAGGGCCCCCTGGAACCAAAGCGTCATCAGTCATCGCAACGTGCTTGAGGGATGGGTTCAGGGACCACAGCTGCACAACCGTGTTCATGTCTGGATTGGCGGCGATATGGGACCTGGCACGTCACCCAATGATCCGGCGTTTTTCCTCAACCACTGCAATGTGGACCGTATCTGGGAGATGTGGATGGACCGCAATGGCCGCGAGTATCAACCAGGGCGCAATCGCGGCCCGCAAGGCCATAGGATCGATAGCACGATGGTTTCAATTATCGGACAGGCCCTCAGCCCGGAACAGGTTTTGGATCCGTCCGTTTGGTACGCTTATGACCACCAGCTTATTGCTTAGTCCGGCGGAGTGTTACGGAACACACCAAAACTACGATACCTGGAACAGTATCCTGTCCAAGCTGGCCGCCGGGCGTTATAAGATGCTTTGTTCTCAACAGGCGGGTACCTAGAAAACTGCCTTGTCCATCTGATTGAGCGACCCAATTGCGGCTACGGAACTGGAAAACATTCCGGGCCAATGCAACCACTCGAGTGAGCGTATCTCGAGCGTCGGATGGCGCGCCAACAGGTTTGTGCCGGCGAAGTTCTGAAGGCTGAGACAGTTTTTCATGTCCAATCAAGACCATGTGGCGAACCCGATGTCGATTGGGCTCGCCAAATACTTTTTTAAGCCCATATGTGTCCGACTGAATACTGACAAAGCTATCGGAAATTCCAAGGCAGCAGTGAAATCGAGCCTAGTGGCCCATATTCAGAACGCACAAATCCTCCTGGGGGCGGCTTGTTCGACACTGTGTTCGACCGTGATGGTTTCGGGGAGTAGGATTTGAACCTACGTTCCAGCGCTTTGCGCGTTCGTCAGGCAATCGATCCACTGGATTGAT